>JAXHSW010000229.1:4723-13792 GCA_034190295.1 Cyanobacteriota bacterium
TTTTATAATACTGGTCTACGGTAAATAATCGTCGCAATAATTGTACAGACATTACCAACTCCTTGAGAATAATTGTATTCAGCTATCAGCTATTTTTTAGTTTTAGATAAAAGCTTTTTTTTTACTAATACTCAGAACAGAATAAATTTATATAGTACTGAGTAATTAATGTTGAAAATTTCTGTTAATCTCCCAATATTTCATCAACAGTAAAAGTTACATTAGGCAAAGCTTGAATTGTTACAGTTTCACCACGCTGAAAAGTCTGCACAATTTCATAACCATTAGCAGTAGGTTGTCGATAAACTTCCAGACATTTTTGAGTCAGATTTACCAACCAAACTTCAACAATATTATTCTCAGCATATAAGGGAATTTTTACTTCTTGGTCATATTTAACTGTTGTATCTGACACTTCTATGAGGAGAAATATATCTTCTGGTTGAGGATGTTGAGTCTGATAAAAATCTGGTCGTCGTTGCAGCAAAGCGATATCTGGTTCTGGTTCAGAATTATTATCGAAAAATTGTGGTTTAAAACCTCCCCTTTTAAGGGGATAATAAATAAAAAAAATCCTTTGAGTCAATCCTATCCGCTTTCAAGGAGAAGTAATTATTAATTATTAATTGTTGAATCAACCTTACAGGATTTTGAATTCCCACAGTAACAGTCTTTGCTAAACGTAAAAATAACAGTTCGTTCAGACGTTTCACACAATTTGCGTGATGAATACCAATAGGAGACATTTTGACAATTTCTCCTCTGATTAGTTCTACTCGTTCATTTTCAGTTAATACTCCTGCTTCGAGCATTTTATAATACTGGTCTACGGTAAATAATCGTCGCAATAATTGTACAGACATTACCAACTCCTTGAGAATAATTGTATTCAGCTATCAGCTATTTTTTAGTTTTAGATAAAAGCTTTTTTTACTAAGACTCAGAACAGAATAAACTTATATAGTATTGAGTAATTAATATTGAAAATTTCTGTTAATCTCCCAATATTTCATCAACAGTAAAAGTTACATTAGGCAAAGCTTGAATTGTTACAGTTTCACCACGCTGAAAAGTCTGCACAGTCTGATAACCATTAGCAGTAGGTTGTCTATAAACTTCCAGACATTTTTGAGTCAGATTCACCAACCAAACTTCAACAATATTATTCTCAGCATATAAGGGAATTTTTACTTCTTGGTCATATTTAACTGTTGTATCTGACACTTCTATAAGGAGAAATATATCTTCTGGTTGAGGATGTTGAGTCTGATAAAAATCTGGTCGTCGTTGCAGCAAAGCGATATCTGGTTCTGGTTCAGAATTATCGTTCAATCTTATAGGATTTTGAACTCTCACAGTAACAGTTTTTGCTAAACGCAAAAAGAATAGTTCGTTAATACGGTCCACACAAGCTGCGTGATGAATACCAATAGGGGACATTTTGACAATTTCTCCTCTGATTAGTTCTACTCGTTCATTTTCAGTTAATATTCCTGCTTCGAGCATTTTATAATACTGGTCTACAGTAAATAGTCGTCGCAATAATTGTACAGACATTATCAACTCCTTGAGAATAATTGTATTAAGCAAACAGCATTCAGCATTCAGCATTCAGCTATTTTTTAGTTATAGATAAAAGCTTTTTTTTACTAAGACTCAGAACAGAATAAATTTATATAGTATTGGGTAATTAATATTGAAAATTTCTGTTAATCTCCCAATATTTCATCAACAGTAAAAGTTACATTAGGCAAAGCTTCAATTGTCACAGTTTCACCGCTTTGAAAAGTCTGTACAATCTCATAACCATTCGCAGTAAGTTGTCGATAAACTTCCAGACATTTTTGAGTCAGATTCACCAACCAAACTTCAACAATATTATTCTCAGCATATAAGGGAATTTTTACTTCTTGGTCATATTTAACTGTTGTATCTGACACTTCTATAAGGAGAAATATATCTTCTGGTTGAGGATGTTGAGTCTCATAAAAATCTGGCTTTCGTTGCAACAAAGCGATATCTGGTTCTGGTTCAGAATTATCGTTCAATCTTACAGGATTTTGAATTCTCACAGTAACAGTCTTTGCTAAACGTAAAAATAACAGTTCGTTCAGACGTTTCACACAATTTGCGTGATGAATACCAATAGGAGACATTTTGACAATTTCTCCTCTGATTAGTTCTACTCGTTCATTTTCAGCTAATATTCCTGCTTCGAGCATTTTATAATACTGGTCTACAGTAAATAGTCGTCGCAATAATTGTACAGACATTTCCAACTCCTTAAAAATAGTTATATGAATTTGTTTATGTATAACAATTATATTTATTATAAATATTCTTGCCTAACTTTAAAAAGCATTTTTGTCTGGAATGCTCCGCAAAAAGCAGTTCAGCAATCAGCGGTCAGCTTTTTAAAAGGGGATGCACAACCCCTCCTAAAATTAAACGACTATAGATAGAATTCGGGGATTTAAACCCAAGCTTTTCCGTTCCGGAATGTTCCGCAAACAGATACCATTATCTATACACAAATTTTTAAGCTGATAGCTAATAGCTAATAGCTGATAGCTAGTTAACTTGTTAATAATTCTATCAAGTCCTCAGTTATCGGACAACCTGTTTCCCTTTCAAAATGAAGAAACATCGGACTAAAATTCGCCTCCAGGAAAACAAAGTCTCCATTAGGTTTAAATCGCCAATCAATACCAGTCCATTTTAATCCAAATGATTTAGTAATAGCTAAACATTGTTTTTTCATATCCTCTGGTGTTTCTAAATAGATTAATTTTGCTCGTCTATCTTCCCGAAAATCTAAGGAACTACTCCTAATTTCAGCAGAATAAACTTTTTCCCCAATTACATAACTACGAATATTTGTACCGGGAATAAATTCTTGGAGAGTTACCGGAGAAATGCTTAATGCTAATTTCATCCGATTAATTTCTAGATGTTCTTTAGTTAAAAATTGAGTATGAGAACCTCCATAAACAGGTTTAAAAATTACATCTTTAAATGCTTGAGAAAATTCTAAAATTTCATCAGCGTTATTAGTAATAAGAGTCGCTGGAATAGTCACACCTATTTTATTCGCTAAACTTAATTGTAAAGGTTTTTCTTTATGAAATTCATAAGCTTCCCAACCATTCACCCATTTATCAGGTTTAGACCGCATAAAAGAACGTAATAAACCCATCGAATCATTAACTGCTATTCTCTCCTGATATAAATCATTTAATTTCGGAACATTTACTCCGGCAAAAGTCCGCCAAAAAATTTTATTTATATCTGCTAAATTCCACTTTCTGCCATCTGGAAATATTAAACATCCTGTGTGAGTAATAGGTTGCCAAGAAATTTTTAATTTAGTGGGAAATAAACGAGTATCTAAATAATCAACTGTTATTCCTTTTTCCATCAGAGATTTTTTGAGATGGGCAGCATGAATATCTTCTTCATTGCCCAGGATTAAAATATTCATTAAACTTATATGAAATACTAAAATTTTTGCTACAAATAGTTAAGCTATTTTTTAGGAGTCAGGAGTCAGAATGAATGGCTTTGCTCCCATTTTTTAGTCGTAATTTATCTTTTTAGTCAAAGGAAAATCTCCTGTCAATTCTTTTACAGCCGTTTTTATTTCAGTAGACCACAGTAGGGGCGAATGGCATTGGCCCAACAGGGTTTTAGTTGTGACGATATGGTTTATATCATGTTCGGATAATTACTTATAATAAAATTTTTGTTTGTAGTTGGGCTTTAGCCCTTACAATACTTACTATTATTGCTCAAGCCCAACTACGAGCCTAATTATAACTGTTCTACCGAACATGATATTATACATTTTAAAAGCGCTGTAAAAGAAAGAATAGAATGAGAAATAAAAGGAAGATTTGGGAGAAAAAAGCGTAGATATTATGAGTTTGAATGTATTTTTATTATTACCGAAAAATTGTGGTTGAAAGCCTCCCCTTTTAAGTGGATAATAAAGAAAATTTTTCATAATTAGTCAATCCTATCCGCTTTCAAGGAGAGGTAATTGTTAATTATTAATTATTCATTATTAATTATTAATTGTTGAACTTTCCCCTTTTGTCTACTTTATCTGAATGTAAGCATTCAGCAGTCAGCCATCAGCTATCAGCTATTGCTTTTAATTTATGATAAAAGCTTTATTATTTATGATCAAAGCAATATTTAATTGTCTTACTACAAAAGTTAGCTCCCTTGCCCTTTAAAGTTAGTTGTTAATTTAAACACTGTCCTATATGAGAGAGTCTTGTTGCGCTCTAGCTGACAGCTAATAGCTGAATGCTTACATCTGAATTAACTAGATTAACTAAATCAGGACTTATATCATGTCCGGTTGAATACTTAAACTTTAGAGGTCCGAAGGCAGGAAGCAGGAGGCAGAAGGGAAGAAAAGGCGCTTACGAGAAAAAGTTTTTCCTGAACGCTATTATCCGGACATGATATTACCGAAAAATTGTGGTTTAAAGCCTCCCCTTTTAAGGGGATAATAAAGAAAAAATTTCATAATTAGTCAATCTTATCCGCTTTCAAGGAGAGGTAATTATTAATTATTAATTATTCATTATTAATTGTTGAACAATAGCTTTCCCATTTATTAACTAAATAAAATCAAGATTTAAATTATCTAGAGATGAAACATCTTCTATAATCCCAATCAAATCTCCCGATCCAGTAGATATATTAACTGAATTATTAACTATTTCAAAACTATAATCATTCAAACTTCCTGATAACTGAATTCGGTCTAAAGGAACATCAAAATTTTGAATTAAAGCAAAGTCTGAATCACCAAAACCAAGATAAAAAGGCGACCCTTGGGAAGAACCAAGTATAAATCGATCTACACCTTCTATTCCCGAACTACCAATTAATATATCAATGTCTCCCGTTCCCGAACCACCAGGAATTATTCGATCGTTGATGATGTCATACCCGATAACGCTACCACCAACAATTATCGTATTATTGCCGAAAGCATTAATAATATCATTATTATCATTGTCAGTAAAAAAACCAATACGTTCAATTTCAGACTGTCCAAACTGAATGTAATGTTCTAAACCAGAACTAAATTCCCCTCTGTTGATAGCAACATCAATACCAGGATAAGATTGCCGATAAATCTCTTCATTAAAATCTCCACCTTCCTCTCCTATTGCTAAAGTCGTTACTGTTCCTTCTTCCGAACCTACTTGAGTGAAAGTTCCATTATTAATAGGAGTCGCAAAACCGCCTTCTTCTCCTATAGCTAAAGTAGTGACACCACCTTCTTCTCCTATAGCTAAAGTAGTGACGCCACCTTCTTCTCCTATTGCCAAAGTAGTGACGCCACCTTCTTCTCCTACAGCTAAAGTTGTGTCGAAACCTTCTTCGGAACCTGGTTGAGTGAGAGTTTCATTATTAATAGGAGTAGCAAAACCTCCCTCTTCTCCTACTGCTTCAGTTGTTAGTTCTCCCGGTGACAGTCCTATGGGAATAAAACCTCCCTCTTCTCCTAATGCTTGAGTTGTTGCGAAACCTTCTTCAAAACTTGGTTGAGTAAGAATTTCATTATTAATCGGAGTAGCAAAACCTCCCTCTTCTCCTAGTGCTTCAGTTGTTGCGAAACCTTCTTCAAAACCTGGTTGAGTAAGAATTTCATTATTAATCGGAGTAGCAAAACCTCCCTCTTCTCCTAGTGCTTCAGTTGTTGCTTCTCCCGGTGGCACTTCTATGGGAGTAAGACCACCTTCTTCTCCCAGTGCTAGAGTAGTAGGTACAGGAAGATTACCACCTTCTTCTCCTATTGCTAAAGTTGTTGCTATAGCTTCACTGGTACCACCTTCTTCTCCTATTGCTAAAGTTGTTGCTATAAGTTCGCCACCATTTTCTGAATCATCAAAAGCTTCTGTTGTAGCACCACCTTCTTCTCCTATAGCTAAAGTTGTTGCTATACCTTGAGAAGGGTCATTAGGAGTATTACGCTTAGGTTCAACTTGACTTTTTTGTAAAGACTCAAGAGTCTCTAGGTCATTGTCAAATGGATGTCTCATATTTTCCTTTTGTTCAACTTTTATTTACGATCGGGACTTAAGCGCGGACACTAAATCGAGTGAGGGCAAATGCCATTTGCCCCTACAAATAGCGTTTTCAAGGGAGTTGCATGCGTAAGTCCTATTTTATTTATTATGTTATGGAAAGTACAGAAGATTGTTGAAAATCTTCTATCAGTTACAGTATAGTTGAGAAATTTAGAAATATCGATCGCTATTATAGATGAATAAACTACCCAATGACATAGATGAGGCACTCGCTCAAGCTATAGAAGCTACTAAGGTAGCTCTCCAAGATGGTTACAGTAGAATCCAAATCGAAATAGTTATTCCAGAAATTGAACTTCAAGCTCAATCTCTAGCAGCCAAATTTATTCCTGCTTTACTTGAAGTAGGTACTCAACCGAAAGTCTTCTTTCCTGATACTGGTGCTGCAGCATTAGCAAGACGAGATTGGCAAGAAGCGCCTTTTCAAGTCAAAGTAGAAGATATTGGTACAAGTAGGTCTCCAGTTGATAGCAAAATTTCACCGGAAGACGAGTTTTTTCTGTTAGTTGCTCTTTCTTCTGTAGAAGTGGCCCAGGCCGAAAAATTGTGTAATCTGGCAGGCGATCGCCCAGTTGTGATGTTGATTCCGAAATTAGAGGATGTATCTATTGTGGGAATTGGTTATGCAGCACGTCAACTCCGGGAAAGATTTCTTAAAACTATTGAATCTTGTTACTATATCAAGTCTTTTGGTGAAGCTGCATTGTATCGTTGTTATCCTTCTCCCTGGCAAGTTTGGCTTGAGTCAAATGGCCAATATAAATTAATTGCAGAGCGACCTGAGAAACCGATGGGAGATACGGTGGAAATAATTTTAGCTGAAGCTACTACTAAAGTTAAAACAGATAGCTCTACTTCTTCTGAGCAAACTACTGCTACACCAAGACGGAAAGGATTTTTAGCTGAAATTCAAAAATTCCTGCGTGCTTTAAGTAACTAAATTTTCAAAGACATGAACTTATACCGTTTCACGGAAGTCAAAAGTCAAAAGTCAAAAGTCAGAAGTTAGAAGTTGGAAGTGAAAATTGATAGACTTAAAGTATTTACTATACAATAATTTCAGCCTATCATTCCACATCATCAGTTGCTGACTATTTGTGACATCCTTAGAGTGAATTAGTATTACTAAAAGTATTTTCGTCTAAGGTTTGCCGACCCCAATTTCGATCGAAGCTATAATTTATTTCAAATTAGCTACATTACTAGATTTACCTGAAAATTAGGGTCGGTTGACCTCAGAAACTATGTGTTATTATATGTACAAATAAAATGAATAATATATTAGATGTTTTAATTAAGTTTTATTACATTAAAAATTGACAAAAAAAAGTCTATTTCGCCTTAATAAATGCCATAAAGTAGACAGAGGGAAACTAGATATTATAGGAATCTTTAGAAGTGAAAATGAAGCACAGACGTATTATAATTGGCGATGTACATGGGCATTACGATGGTCTAATGGTTTTGCTAGAAGCGATCGCCCCTGGAAAAGATGAAAACGTGTATTTTTTAGGGGACTTAATAGACCGAGGCCCAAAAAGTTCTCAAGTAGTAGAATTTGTCAGAAATAGCTCCTATCAGTGTCTCCTGGGAAATCACGAACAAATGATGATTCAAGCTCTCTCAGATAAAGGTGGCAAAAAAGGATTATGGGAAGCTTGGTTTTACAGTGGAGGGAATCAAACGGTAGAAAGTTATAGAGATACAGGAATTATGCCTTATGAGGATGTAGAATGGATTCGATCGCTACCTCTGTATCTAGACTTAGGAGATATTTGGTTAGTTCATGCAGGGCTAAATCCAGAACTACCTATTCAAAAACAAACCTATCATGAATATTGTTGGATTCGCAAAGAATTTCATTCTATTGAAAAACCTTACTTTTCCAATAAGTTAATAATTATAGGTCATACTATAACTTTTACTTTTAATAATGTTGAGCCTGGAGAGTTAGTTCGTGGGCCAGGTTGGCTGAATATTGACACGAGTGCGTATCATCCTCGTAGTGGATGGCTAACAGGATTAGATGTTGATAATAATATTGTTTATCAAGTTAATGTTAATAGCAATGAAACGAGGAAAATGCCTCTGGAAGAACTTGTAAAACCTTACAAACCTAAGCCAACTTTAAAAGCAGTAATGCAAGAACATTTATTAGCTAAAAAAAAGCACAAAGAGAAACTCAAGGTCAGGAATGATTAATGATTATAGCAGTTTTTCTTTCAACAATTAATCATTAACAATTAATAATTAATAATTACCGAATAACTAATAATTAATAATTAAATAATTCGCGCCTTGAAGCCGACCCTTTTAAGGGAAAAAAAGTGCACTTGATATTTCCTTATATTCAATTCCGTAGCGGTTTGAACCAGAGGTAATTATCAATTATCCATTATCAATTATCAATTAATTAACTATTCTTGTAAATAAGAGGATTGGCTAAAAGGATTTTTTTTATTTTTTCTCTATGAATGGAGAGACTTTATCAAAATAACATGGGTCTAAAACCCCGCCTTTTAAAGCGCAATATTTTTGGAGAGTTGCTTAAATCCCCTACTTCCCCTCCTGGGAGGGGTTAGGGGTGGGTTAACTTCTGTACGGGCACCTGCGGAGTATGCGCAAGCTTTCAGCCGTTTGCTTCGCATAACTATCGAATGGCGCCCCTACTGACTTGCAGACTTGCTGACGCGCGTTAAATAGCAATGTGCGCTGGCTTATGTACAAATTACAAGAACTGTCCAATAGCTAAAAGTTTTATACTATTCCAAGGTCGATGCTGCACAAACGGTTTTTTATTCCCCCTTCCGGAGCCGTTGCCTGAGCACAGCGCTAGTAAGCATTCAGCCGTCAGCTATCAGCGCTTCAGCTATTGCTTTTAGTTTAGGATCAAAGCAATATTTAATTGTCTTACTACAAAAGTTGGCTCCCTTGCCCTTAAAGTCTATATTAATTT
>JAXHSW010000023.1:0-5914 GCA_034190295.1 Cyanobacteriota bacterium
CCTCCCTTAACTATTGGACAATAGTTAAATTAATAATTGAGACTGAATAATTAGGCGATCGCTACTTTGTCAATTTCCTCCCTTAACTATTGGACAATAGTTAAATTAATAATTGAGACTGAATAATTAGGCGATCGCTACTTTGTCAATTTCCTCCCTTAACTATTGGACAATAGTTAAATTAATAATTGAGACTGGCTTTGTTGCATGAAAGTAGCGTTCTTAAGATCCATTCGGCAGTTATATCGCCCTCTTTCGCAATTATTACTATTGGACAATAGTTATTGCTCTGCTCTTGAGCGCCATTCGGAGCAAGTGCGGCAGCTATATCGCTCTGCGATCGCAATTATTACTATTGGACAATAGTTATTGCTCTGCTCTTGAGCGCCATTCGGAGCAAGTGCGGCAGCTATATACTTTTATGCAACAAAGCCCTTCTACTCTGCTAAATTCTCTGACATTATGAGTCACTAATATTAGATTATTAGCTAAAGCAATAGCAGCAATTTGTAAATCATAAGATCCAATAGGTGTTCCTAAAGATTCCAATTTCGACCTTGCTTCTGCATAAAATTCTGCTGCATTATCGTCAAAAGTTAAGGAAACAAATTGACTGAAAAACTTTTTCTGAGTTTCGATACCGCGCTGAGGATTATTACTTTTATTAGCTCCTGAGAACAGTTCTGATTTAGTGACCGAGCAAACAGCAATATCTGCCGAAGATAATGCTTCTAGTCGGCGTTTAAGTTTTTCATTTTTTGCCTTTAAATAAACAATACAAACATTGCTATCTAACAAATAAATCATTATTCTATTATTTCTCTAACTTGATAATCGCCTTGGGGCGGTCTTTCTAAATTTTCATCAGCCAAAGAACTATAAGTTTCGTCAATAAACTTTTGCCATTCTAATTGAGATTTTTGTTCTTCAGTTTCAGAATTTTCCTGAATAATTAACGTCACTTCGATTTCTGTTTGTGTCACAGAAACAGGAACATCTAAATGCAAAATTCTATCTTTCCCTACTTGGGAACGAAATTTAAGAGTTGTCATTATTTCTCCTTAAAAGACTAAAAATTATGGGATTAAAATTATGGAAAAAAATAAGTCGGCAGTACTATTCTTTTTCGGCGTTGGTAAAGCGCGTGTATGATATTAATCTTAATTACTTAGGAGTCTACCCACCCCTAACTCCTCCCAGGAGGGGAAGGACCGAGGACTGAGTCAGGAGGGAAGAAAGAAGTATAAAGTGGCTTTGTCATCCGCCAAGAAATAAATTTATTGGCTCACAGCAGAAGTCATCTAAAGATGACTAAAGATAGCTAATTTATAATGATACTTGATATTACTCCCCAAGTTTTCCTATTAACGAATAAAATCAATCTGACAAATATTTAAAGGAATAATTGGTTCAAGCTCTTTACGGTCAAAAGTTAGCAATATTGCACTTTCCCGATTAGCTAAAGTCAAAGCAAAACAATCAGCTATAGAAATCCTTTTAATTGTTCCCTTATATTTTCCCACTTGTTGCCAAAAATCAACTTTTAAATCATCTCTAATAATGACATTTATGCTTTGCAAATCTTGAACTATTTCCTCTGCAACTTCTTCTCCCTCGCTACGCAAAAAATCATAATAAACTTCACACATATTAATTGCATGAATTAAACAATTATATTGACTATCAGATAAATATTTTTCTACTTTTTCTGCTCCCTACTCATCTCTAAAGAAAGCAATAACAGCACAAGCATCTAAAACAATATTCATCTGGCCTTATCCTCTAGTTCGATTTCTTTCTGTTTTCTCCGAGCAAAGTCATAACTACTGGTTGCAACATGAGCATACTTTCCCCGCAGCGATCGGACTAGAAAATCCTTCTTTTCTGGGTTTTTTCTTTCCCGTAAAATCTCAAATAAAACAGATTGTTCCTCTTGAGATCAAGTTTCTAGTGAATTGATAATTTCCTGTAAATTCATAATTTAACATTTCCATAATTAAGTCATAAATCAGAAGTCAGATATTGTTGACTTTGTGTTCTTATTAGAAATAAATATTTCTAGAGTACCTGAAATCTCACGAATTGTTGCAGCTTGCAAAAAATTATATAAAGAGCATTTTTATGATGTCTAATTAATTATCAGAAATTACGCAAATTGACTTTTAAACCATCATATGTAGGGGCGAATGGTATTCGTCCTTATATCTAGAGTCTCTGTGTAAGTCTTGTTATATCTGATATTATATCATGTCCGGATAATTAGTGATAAAAAAACTTTCTCCTTCTTCTTCCTGTTCTTCTTCTTCCTTCTTCCTGTTTTTCTTCTTCCTTCTTCCTTCTTCCTTCTTCCTTCTTCCTGTTTTTCTTCTCCCTTCTCCCTTCTTCTTTCTTCCCCTCCTGGGAGGGGTTAGGGGTGGGTTGACTCCTGAGGACTGACTCCTGACTCCTCAGTCGTTATTTATCTATAACTGTTCAACCGGACATGATATTACTCCTGAATACTAAACAACCTTTGCCAAAGGTTTTTCTGATTTATTCAAGTCTTTTTTGCTAAACTTACTCTGAGTGTTCAAAGAATATTTGCAGAAACACCTAACGTATTCTAGCTGCTTTTTCCATAATAAATAAGAAAAATCCCATTGCTACCATTCCTAATACCATACCAGGTTCGGGTACACTTACATTCTCTAATGGGTTATTGGGGTCGGTTAACTGTTCCTTGCCATCTTCAACTTTGCGGTTAAAACGGTCTGCTGCTGCTTCTGCGCGTCTGAGTGCTTCCCGTTGTTCGTCGTTAACTAAGACTATCATGGAAGAATAAGGAGTGACTATTTTATAGGTTTTGGCGATCGCGTGAATAGCATCTAATTCATCGAGGGTTTCTAAGTTCATTTGTTTACTCAACCCCAAAACTAACTGTTGTGCTGCCAGAGGTGCAAAATTATCCTCAGTTGTATCATCAGGAGATTTTTCTTCCAGAAACCAAGCATAACCATCAGCAACACTGACAACAGACTCTCCAAATTTTGATTTTGCCGTCACTTGTGGGAAAATTTCGGCAAGTTTTGTTGCGACACCACCCCCACTTTGTTGAATCAATTTTAATGTGGCATCATCATAAGCAGGCGGCATTGCACCCAAATGCAACATCCACAAAGGTGCAGATAAATTTGGCATCTCTTTATTGTTTTTAGATAATTCATAACTACCTTCATCGCTGACTAATATTACTCCTTTGTAGCGAGTGTCACCTCGTAACTGGAGATACTGTTGCAGCATTTCTTTGTATTGCAGCGTACCGAAAAATGTGACTTTCTCGACATCAAACTGACTAATATCATCAATGCGTTCGGGTGGAAGTGCCACATTAGTCAGATATAAGTCAGCATCACCATTGCCAAAACTCAGGTCTCCAAAACCATTTTTCAGCAAGGAGTTAATTGTCTTTTTCATTTCTTTGGTTTGAGTATTCATACTATAGGAAGTATCAAGCACCACTGCAAAACGTCCGTTTTCTACTAAAAATTCCTCTGGTGTTTCTAGGGGTTGAGCAGAAATACGATAGTTGTTAGGGAAATTTATCTCATGTTCTCGGGGAGTTTGTTCGGCGATCGCTGGTACCGTGGGTGGCAACCATGTTTCTTGATAATGTCTGACAAACTCAGCGTTATACATTCGTTGAGTGTCTTTATTCCAATATATGTTGCGTTTTTCTGTCAACTGCGGTAATGCCCAACTATTATCTTGTGCCATTACTTGGTAAGTTAACCACAGGTGCATTTGAGTGGGTTGTTCGGGGTTTTCTTCTCGTTGGGTTGCGGACAATTTTGCTGGTACGGGAAATGCTCGTAAACGATATTGTCTTGGTCCGACTTTTTCTAGGAGTGCGGGGTCAACGGGTCGCTCTCGTCGTACTTGGGAAGTATAAACTTTTTGAGCTGCACCACGGGGCGAAACTTTGAAAGGAAAACGTTTTTCTAAGTTGTTGGTATCGCCTAACCAAATACCTGTAATAACTGCACTTTCTGGAAGGGTAAAATAATAGAGTACTTCTTGGGGTTCAAAAGTTTGATTTTCATAAATTTCATATAGTTCTATATCTGCCCAGTCTCCATGTTCTATAACTGTAATTTCTTGTTCTTTTAGCCAAACTTTTTGTTTTCCAATATTTAATAATCCAGCCTTTACTTCATCTCGATTTGCTGTTGATTGGATGGCCTGAAGAATTGTTTTTTGTTCTCCTTTTTGGATGGGAGTATCGAAAAATTGACTGTATAGTTTTCCGGCTTTTTCTCTATCTTTAGAAGAGCCTTTATATAAGAATGGTGAAATTAGATGATTGAAGTAATTTTGTAATGATTGAACGATAGATTCTGGTAAGCCAAATGTGCTTCTATACATAATCCGAATTTGGTTACTTTGGGCAGCCGTACCGAGATAACGATATGAGGATAAATAGGCATTGACTAATCCATCTTTAATTAAATTAGAATTAGCTAAAAGTTCTTGGCGATCGCTATTATTTATGACTGGTAAATCTAACATTTGAAAGGCTACAACTTGGGGTTGTTGTTGAAATGAAACAAACAGAATCATCCAGGCAGTTATTACTGCAATAATTCCCTGAAATGTACGTTGATGACCATGTTGATTAGCAAATGTTCTGAGTATTCTTTGTCCAGAATGAACGTATAAACTGGCTAAAGCGGAGGGCATAAATACAAATAAAGTTGTTGTTAAAGCCAATACAAATAAAAAGACGAGCAATCCAAATACACTGCTAGGATTATAAGTTAACTGAGAAATAATTCCTCGAAGCCAGTAAAAAGATAAAAATTCTCGTACTAACATTACGGATACTGGCACGGCATAAAATAGTAGTAATACTCCCACATATAAACCTGTTAATAACATCAGGGTGTGGGCAAACATTTGTAGCCATGAAACTAACCTATTTTTATTAGCATAACCATGTAACATTTCCAGAGCAAAAGCGATAATACTAATGAATATTGTGGCTAAAATTAAAGTGCTAGCTTGAGTAAGTTCTCGCAGTATAAATAAACGTAAAAGACAGAGTAAAAATAGAGGAGCTTCAACCCCATAAAATAAACGAATTAATTGCAGAGGTTGTTTCCGAAAACGCCATCCACCAATAATAGTAAAAATAGTGGGAATTGCTACTATTCCAATGAAGGTAATTAAAAATTGACTGGGAATTAAACCAGAGAAAGTATCTTCAATTAAAGACCATCCAATAGTTGGTAAAATCCAGAAATAGACAGCTCCCAAAAATGTCACATTCCAGACCCAAAAAATACTGTAAAAAGTCAGATTCAGAATTTTTTTAATTTTCATAAAATTTACTCCTGCAAATTATTTAGCGATCGCCTATTTTATCTAAAAAAGTAACCGAAAAATTGTGGTTTAAAGCCTCCCATTTGAAGGGGATAATCAAGAAAAATGTTCCTTTAAGTCAATTCTCTTCTTGAAAGAAAGAAGTAATTATTAATTATTAATTGTTGAACTATCCATTGTTTTCGGGATCTATTCCCGCTTCTCGTAATAATTGTTCTAACCGTTTGGCACGCTCTTGAGCAATTTCCTTCTCTTGACGTTCCTTTTGAAGTTCTTCTTGTGCCACCTCAAGTTGTTGCTGAACTTCAATATAATCTGTAAACGGTTGTTCATCAGGACGGTACAACATTAGTGTTTCTGTTGTTAACTCAAACTTAATTCCTAATCTAGGAGAAACAAAACCATTTATTTCATCAATTCTTTCTAGGAAAAGTTCTGAACGTAACCATCCCGTTAAACTATTTTTTTGCGGGTCATAAACATAATATTCTTCTACTCCATAGCGGTCATAAAATAATAACTTACGCTCCATTTCTTTAGGTGTATTTCCTGGAGA
>JAXHSW010000023.1:6014-26529 GCA_034190295.1 Cyanobacteriota bacterium
TGCGGTTCATTTCTTTAGGTGTATTTCCTGGAGAAAGAATCTCAAATACTACTTGTGGAGCAATATTATTTTCTTTCCATTGTTGATAAGAACCCCTGTCTCCTTTTGGCACTCCAAAAACTACCATTACATCTGGCGCTTGTCGTAATTTATTATTACCTTCTACCGGATACCAAAGTAAATCTCCTGCCACAAAAATTTCATTATTATCTGCAAATAACCAAGCTAAATTATAATGAATAACTGTAATCCAACGAAATTGAATTGTATTATCTGACATGGGTTGTCCATCACTATCTGGATAAACTATTTCTGAGTTAGTTTGAGATAAGGGAAGTTGTATTGTCATATTTTATTTCCTCGGGTGCCTCAGTATTTTTAGTATAGCAATTCCCAAGAAGCGTGAGGTACAAAATTGGTTTCTTTTAGGGAGTAGGGAGTATTCAACAATTAATAATTACCTCTCCTTGAAAAAAAGAGGATTGACTAATTATGAAAAATTTTTCTTGTTTCTCCTTTAAAGGAGAGGCTTTAAAACTTAATTATTCGGTAATTCGGGAAAAGAGGGAATAGAAAAGAAGAAAAACAACTGTACCTCAGTAACTTGATAAACGCTATATATAGTATTTAAGTATTTAATTAATTCAGGCACAATGAAGATATATAGAGATTTTGAAACAATCATTTTTTTTGCTTTCCATAAATCCATCAATATCGTTGTTCTATAGTCTGTTTTTGATTTTAAAAATATTGGCTAAATTTGGCATCAATTAAATGATTATATTTTGCCAACTTTAACGTAAGTATTTCCTCCGGAATGCTGCGCAAATTAGCACTCGCTTTTAACTGTTGACTTTTGACTTATAACTTCCGTAAAACGGTATTGCTTCTTCCTTCTTCCTTCTTCTTTCTTCCTTCTTCTGCTAGAAAATCTTAATGCATGACTTTTGACTTATAACTTCCGTGAAACGGTATTGCTTCTTCCTTCTTCCTTCTTCTTTCTTCCTTCTTCTGCTAGAAAATCTTAATGCATGACTTTTGACTTATAACTTCCGTGAAACGGTATTGCTTCTTCCTTATTTTTTTAATAGAGACTCTAGATATTGAAACCAGGAAGACCTAACAATAATTACAATAATTCCTATGGGCAAAAATAAAAATAATCCAAGCATCTGTAATGCCAATATTCCCTTACTCATTACCACTACCCATAAACCATCTATGACTCGCTGATACAATACCCCGAAAAAAGCCAACAATAATAACCCTAATAAACCAATTTGTTTCTGAGAAATATTACTCACTCCAGTAAAAACAAACGGACGACGTAACCATTTCACACCCTCCAATAAAATTTGCTCTACTATTAGCAAAGTTATCCCAGACCACATCAACTCTAACAACACTAATAATATAAACAACCAACTAACTTGTAATTCTAAAGTATAAGTAGGAATCAAAATTAATTTAGCTGCTATGGTGTAGTTATAGAAAGCAAAAAACGGCCACAGGAGCAAAAATAGAGGTAAACTCATCAGATAATTTGGCGTAGTTAAAATTTCAGTTACTCCACATAATAATGTTGGCAATAAAAACGCCACTATAAATAACAAAATATATAAACAGACAACTCGCAAAATAGAAGTCAACTTGTCAGAACGACGTAAAGCATAATTACTAAACAGTTGCAAAACATAACAAAACACCAACATATTACTAGCGCTTCTAGTTGGTGCCAGACCCTTTATTGCCATCCACCAAATAACTGTCATTTGTATTGCCAATAACCAGGTAACACAACGTCGCCATAATAACTGTACTTTTAACGTTGCTGCTTTTTTTATCTGACGAAAATATATTTCTTCTACCAAACTTTCTCCTCTGGTTTCTGTAGTCTGCATTCTAATTTTTTCATCAGGTCGGAGTAATACACAAACACCAGAAGCAATACCACCTGCAAATGTTAATAACATAGAAATAATTAAACCCGGTGCAGCTAATTTTACCTCCTTAGCAGAATTAACATCTAAACTACGTTGCACCCACTCAATAATTTCCGTCATTAACTGCGGGTCGTAGGTAGCGATGATATGGTCAGCAGTGCCAGAAATTATCAACAGTCGAGCAGTACCATTACTGAAACTACCGCAAATATTATTACCATTATTGATGCAAACAGGATTTTTGCTACCCGTTGCTTGTTGCAACATAATTCGTAAATCTTCAGGAGGGTTAATTTGCTCGTATACACCAGCGCCCAAAAATAGATTTCGAGGAGTAGTGGTAGTAGCGGTGCCACTCATACCTAAAATAATTGTCGAGCGCAATAGTTTTTCTGTTTGCCCTAATTTTAATGCTGTTGCACCACCCATAGAATGACCGAGAATACCAATACGGTCTGGGTCAAAAATGTCTGGGCGATCGCGAATGTATGCGAGAACTGCTTTAGCATCTGCTTTAGTATTTTTGTCTAGGTTTTCTATAGACTTTTCTCTATTTTTCAGTGGGTAAGACTCGCCATAACCGCCAAAGTCAAAAGCGATCGCTGCTATTCCATGTCTTGCCAATTCTACTGCTAAAGGTGTCATCATTTCTTTGCTATTGTTAACACCATGACACAATAATATTACTGGATGAGGTTTTGTTGTGGTGGGGGTATAGATACGACTGACTAAATTTCGTTGAGAGTCTATTTCAATATTTATAGATGTTACTTCAATGTTGATAGTAGGATTAAATATAATTGATAATATTAAGCCTGTTCCTAATAATAGCAAACTTAGTAAAAATCCATAACGATGCCCATTCATAAATATTGGCCTCTATTTCAGCTCATAAGAATTATTGTTCCCTATTTTTGTGGTTTTATCAACAATTAGTTTATGATTAAATTCAGCAAATATACTTTTTTTAGGGGGAAAAAAGATAGCAATTCAATAATTGATAATGGATAATGGATAATGGATAATTATCTCAGGTTTTAACCGTTACGGAATTGAATGTAAGGAAATATTATTTCTTCTCTTGGTCGATTGGATATGGCGCAGGTTTCCTAGCCATCCCACCCAACGGGGAAGCTACTCAACGACCGCTTTTTTCCCCTTGAAAGGGGAGGCAGATTCAATAATTGATAATTAATAATTGATAATTGATAATTACCTCTCCCTAAAACGGATAGGATTGAATAAAAGGAAAATTTTTCTTTATTATCCCCTTAAAAGGGGAGGCTTTAAACCACAATTTTCGGTAAGCTGAATTATTTAATTAATAATTAATAATTATTAATTTTTCGGTAAAAATAGTATGGAGCATCAAAAATATTTCAAGCTATTAGTTATCTTACTAGGGGATAATTTATGATTGACAATTTAAGCATCCAAAGCTCATATTTTTATTATCAATATTTTGATTTTGGGTTTAATACCCCGCCGTCATTTCAGTTATCAGTTATCAGTTATCAGTACCGACCACTGAAGTAGAAGGCTTGAAATACTGAAGTAGACTTTTTTTCATCTCCTTAAAAGGGGAGACTTGAGACCTTACTTTTTGGTCAATGGGGGTGCTTAAAATTGTTTGGGGTTTGTAGACGCGGAGAAGCCCTTCGTTGACTATCCCCATCCGCTTCTTCCTTCTTCCTTCTTCCTTCTTCCTTCTTACTTTTAATTTATGAATCAAGATTTACAAAATCAAGTATGTATTGTTACGGGTGGAAATTCTGGTGTTGGTTTAATGACTGCTGTTGGTTTAGCAAAATCTGGATGTCATGTATTTATTGCCTGTCGTTCTATTAGTAAAGCCACAAAAGCTGTAGATTATATTCGTCAAATTAGTGGCAATAAAAACGTTGAATTTTTACCTTTAAATCTAGCTTCTTTAGATTCAGTTCGTCAATTTGTTGATTTGTTCTTAGCCAGGCAACTTCCTCTAAATATTTTAGTTAACAATGCCGGGATTTTTAATCAAAGAGGTATTACTCAAGAGGGCTTTGAACTAATTTGGGGAACCAACTATTTAGGTCATTTTTTACTGACATATCTTTTGTTAGAAAAACTCAATACTTCTGCATTTAGTCGAATTATTATGGTGGCTTCCGATTTAGCATTAAAACCAAAAACTATTCCTTGGAATTTATTAGTCAAAAAAACACCCCTCAACTTTTTAGAACTTTATTCTGTCTCTAAATTATGTTTGTTGCTTTTGACAACTGAACTTGCCAGACAGTTAGAAAATACAAATGTAACTGTTAATGCCGTTCACCCAGGATTTGTCCAGTCAAATATTACAATTTGGCATAGTCTGAGTAAATATTTAGGTTTAGGAATTTCTCCAGAAAAAGGAGCAAATAGTACATTATTCTGTGCCCAGTCTAGTCAACTAAAAGAGATAAGTGGTAAATTTTTTGATTCTCAAACCCAGGAAATTCCTTTGCCAAAAATAGCAACAGATATCGACCTAGCAAAACAACTTTGGGAAAGAAGTTTACTCTGGAGTGGATGCCAAAATACAACAACTAACGAAACAATTAATTACGATAACTTTTCTGGAATATCCGGTCCTTACACCCTCAAACTAGACAGTCAAGAAATTAGTCAAATTGCCAAAACAATTTTTGCCGAAATCTTACCAAAATCTCCAGGCAAATTATTATTTTTACGCCTTTTAAAATTTTTATGGAAATTGAAATTTGGTTCAGCCTTTCTATTATTAGTTCAAATTTGGAAACAAGAATTTCACATGGAAAGACATCTTGATTCTCCTGAAATTTGGAAAATATGTCAGGATGAAAAATTATTAGCAACATTGCAAGAATATTTAGGAGAAAAATTAGTATTATGGCGTTCCGAACTCTGGGTAAATTATCCCGCAAAACAATTAATTCCCTTGTGGCACAGAGACTCTTATCCAAAATTGCTTTCTGGTGTAGGTAAAACAATTAATATTTATATTGCTCTAACTGAAGTTAATAAATTTAATGGCTTTGAATTTATACCAAATATTCAGAAAAGTAACAATTTATCTGTAAAAATGACAGACCCTTTTAGTGGCAATGATTTCTTTGAAGTTACAGAAAAATTGGCAGAAAATTCAGTGCCAGTCATTCTCAAACCAGGTCAATTTGTGATGTTTACAGATGAACTTATTCATCGCTCTGTATGTAATACTAGCGGTAAAATTAGACTGTCATTAACTTTACGAATTACTCAACCTAGCGTAGAAGTTTTACCTAATTATAATCCTAATTATCAACAGTCAGTATTGTTGTAGAAGAAGGAAGAAGCAAGAAGGAAGAAGCAAGAGGGAAGAGAGAAGGAAAGAATAAATTAATAAAAAAGGAAGAATAAATGTAAGCATTTCCTACGGAATGCTTACGAATAAATTAAGATTAACCGCGTTGTAGATAGGTATTTTATAAGATTAGACTAGCTCCTTCTAAGCTGAAAATTATAATTTTATTATCCTTCGGATGTCTCTTAGATAAAAAAAGGATACTCACACTAAGAAATGATATTTAAGTTATTTATGTTGACAATAAAAAATCAGGTCTCAAATTCTCGCCTCTCTATTACAGGAGGTAGTGATAACTGAAGTCCGCAGTTCTTCCGGAAGAGACTAACTGATAACTGAATTGACTTTTATAGAACCCATTTGATAGCTATCTATTTCTGAATTTCCTGAGTTCACCAGGACTGACTCCGACAGCTAAAAGCACATACCGCGTGCCAAGATAACATCAGGGTTCTATAAAAAGTCTAACTACTTGTAGAAAACATTTATTGCCCTTAGTATTATACAACTGGCAATAGAGATATCCGTCCTCCATAAACTACTAACTTTGGGTATAATATCTCTATATCTAACGAAGAAAGTTTTAATAAGAATTAAAAATTCTACTGATGAAATAAAAATAAATTTTCTAGTAAAACACAAATTTTTTTTACAAATAACCTGAAAAGAAAACTAATTTGCCAGAATATAAATAGATCGAGAGGATGTGAAAAATTATGAAGGACAACTTATGGAATCAACTTATGTTTTCTGTCTAATTATTGGTGGAGTATTTGTGGCACTCTCCGCCTTTGCCGGTCTAGATGGTGTAGATTTTGACCAAGACTTTGAGGCAGACTTAGAAATTATAGATCGATCGAATAGACAAGTTAATACTTCAATAGATCGGCGTCGCCGAGGATTATGGCTACCATTATTCAGCCTCAAATTTTGGACTTTTGGCAGTTGTTTCTTTGGGCTAACTGGAATTTTATTATCCTATATTTCTCCCACTCTTTCACCAACAATAATTGCTATTATTTCTATAATTGTTGGTATTTTATGTGGCACAATTATGGCATGGGCATTACATACTTTAAAAAATAGTCAAGCTGATAGCTTGGTCCGTAGTGGCGACCTCGTAGGTCTTTCTGGAATTGTGGAAATTCCTTTTGATAATAATAGTAGAGGAAAAATTAGATTAAATGTGAAGGAGTCTGTGGTAGAACTGATGGCTTTTACCGAAGAATTTAGGGAGTTTACCAGAGGAGAAAAAGCATTGATAGTGGGAATAGAAAATAATAGAGCATGGGTAGTATCAGAAGATTATCTAGATAAAATATCAGAGGATTAATCTGAGAATTTTTAAGCTATGCTCTATTATACCAATTCATAAGTATTAATGCTATACTTAAGTAACACTTCAGTTATTAAGTCATTAACACAATTCTTCTAACTTTTTTGCTAATTAGCAGCTCAGTTAATGTTAATTATTCTTATTTTTACTTCTCCCTGTACGGGCGATTTCCTTCGGAATACTTCCCTACGGGATGCTACGCAAACGTAAACGCGTAATTAGGAGCATGACCTTAGGAAATAGCCCCTACTCCCCTGCTCAATAAAGTGTAGAAAAGTTTTTGATAAATGGTATTACTATTTCCCTATTCCCCAATTTCAAAATATTTTCTGCAAAACTTAAATATAGTTGCTATATAAATAAATCGGTATGAAAAATCAACTTTTAATATTAGCCTATATTTCAGTGGCAGTAGGAATATTTGGTGGAATGTTAATAGTATTATTGTTGTCGATTTTTCGACAAAACCAAGTCATAAATAGTCTTGTCACCCCTCAAGATTTTTTAGGTAGACCCTGCACTGTGGAAATTTCATTTGATATTCATAGTAGAGGTAAAGTTAGTCTAAATGTAAAAGGGTCTAACATAGAATTAATTGCCCGTACAACAGAAGAATCTAAAGAATTTACTAAGGGAGAACAGGTTTTTATTATCGGCACAGAAAATAATCAGGTGTGGGTGATTTCCCAATCATCTTTTCAACACCAAAAATAATCATAATTGAAGAAGGAAGAAGGAAGAAGGAAGAAGAAAGAAAAAATGGATGGGGTTTGAATCCCCAACCAATTGTAAACACCATCTGGACGGTGGGGTATTGAAGTAGCAATCAGCAATCAGCGATCGGTAATCAGCTTCTCAAGGTGTATAATGGGTGATACTCTAGAGTTGCCGCTCCGCGTCTTATAACCCCCATAAAAGGCGCACCACTAATTTTTAAAATAAATATAGTGGGGGACTTAAACCCTTGAATTTTTAGCGCTCCAGCTAAATGCTGGCAAGAGTCCCATGACTATCACGAAAAGCTGATAGCTAGTTAAACCCAAAATCAAAAGATAATGAATAATCACATAGATTTTCAAGTCAACAAACGATTTGTCTGCTAGTTACCCCGAACTTCCATACTACTACATGAAAAATACTATATTTCAGAAAAATAAATGAGGAAACTTAACTAATGAAAAGTGAATTTTTAGAATCAAGTAAAGCCGAAACCACTGTAGAAATAACACAAATTCCTCCTGTAATACAAAGGGAACCAATTCAGGATTTTACAGGAAAAATTTCTACAGGTTTACCCATCGCTCTATCTATATTTGGAGTAATAGTATTAATCTGGTTTATCAATACATTCATACAAATTTGTAAACCCAATGAAATTCTAATTTTATCCGGTCGGAAACGGCGGACAAAAGAAGGAGAAACAGTTGGTTATCGCGTAATATTCGGTGGCAGAGCAATTCCCATTCCAATTCTGGAAACAACCAAAACAATGGACCTACGCACGATGCCAGTACCTGTGGAAGTACGAAACGCTTACTCCAAAGGAGGTACCCCACTAAATATCCAAGCGATCGCCAATGTCAAAGTTTCCAATGACCCCAAAATAGTAGGCAACGCCATAGAAAGATTTCTCGATCGCGACCGCTCAGAAATTACCCGTGTAGCAAGAGAAACCCTAGAAGGAAACCTACGGGGTGTAGTCGCCACCCTCACCCCAGAACAACTCAACGAAGACCGTCTCCAATTTGCCGAACGCATTGCCGAAGACGTGAGTCGCGACTTATCAAAATTGGGCCTGCAACTCGACATCCTAAAAATTCAAAGCGTTTCCGATGACGTAGACTACCTAAACTCCATCGGTCGCAAACAAATTGCCATGATTCGCCGAGATGCAGAAATAGCTGAGTCTAACGCCAAAGCAGAAGCAGACCAAATAGAAGCTGACTGCCGACGAAAGTCAGAAATTGCCAAAACCGAGTCATTAACATTAACCGTCAAAAAAGAAAACGAACTCCGCAAAATAACAGCAGAATTGGAACAGCAAGCACGCTCAGAAGAAGAACGAACCAAAGCTGCAGCTAAGGAAGCGAGGGCAAGAGCAGAACAATTATTACAAACAGTCCGCGCCGAATTAGAGCGCTTGCGTTTAGAAGCGGACGAAGTATTGCCAGCAGAAGCACAACGGCAAGCAAAAGAACTCATAGCAAAAGGAAATGCTGCCTCTGTTTCCGAAAATGCTCAAGCTGAAGCTTTAGTTAACGATATGCTGTCCCAGGTTTGGCAGGAAACTGGCAACGATGCTGCTGAGGTGTTCTACTTACAGCAAATTAGTATGATTTTGCGCGAGTCTGCTAAAGTGACCAAGCAAGTTAAATTAGAAAATGTCAAAGTTATTGATAGTGGAGATGGCAAGTCGATCGCTAGTTTGGTGAATGCTTATCCTGAAATATTCCGCCAGTTCCTCAAAAATGTTAATCAAACCCTTGGCATTGATGTAACAGGAAACTTCAGCAATAGAAGTAGGGGCGAATGGCATTCGCCCGTAGGGGAGTCGGGGAGCAGGGGAGTCGGGGAGTCGGGGAGTCGAGGAGTATAGTTATAAACATATACTATATAACCGGATTCTATATCAAGCACACAAGTATATTTTTTTGCCCTACTCCCTACTTTACCAATGGATAATTGATATATTGATAATTAATCCTGCCTAGGTTGAAAGTCTCTCCTAATAATTGATAATTAGAGAGAGTTTTCATTATCCATTGTTCATTATCAATTGTTAAAGAGGTAATTATCCATTGTTCATTATCCATTATCAATTAATGAAAAGAGTATGTTTTTGATAATCAAGAGATAACGTGGGTCATTTCAGTTATCAGTTATCAGTACCGACCGCTAAAGCCGGAGGCTTGAAAATACGCTCATTGAATATTTTTTCATCCCCCTTTTAGGGGGAGGCTTTAAACCCAATTTTTCGGTCAGAGAAAGGAGGAAAGTGGACTTGGAAGCAGAAACAAAGAACATTCAAACTCATAATATCTACGCTTTTTTCTCCCTTGTCTCCTTCTCCTCCTCTTCCTTCTTCCTTCTTCCCTCTTCCCTCTTAAATAACTAAAATAACGGAGTAAAAAAAATCATGGAAATAGTATTAGCATTACTGGGAGTTTTCGGTCTTGGTACTGGTGCAGGTGTCTTTGTCATTCGCAACCTTTATTATATTTGTCAACCAAGTGAAGTCCTAATTTTTTCTGGAAGTCGTCACCATATTGGAGACAGCGAGCAAAAAGTGGGATATCGTCTCGTTAAGGGAGGTAGTAGCGTTCGCGTCCCCCTCTTAGAACAAGCTTTCCGCATGGACTTGAGTAATATGATTATTGAACTCAAGGTTAATAATGCTTATTCTAAAGGTGGTATTCCTCTCACAGTCGAGAGTGTGGCAAATATCAAAATTGCTGGTGAAGAACCTACTATTCACAATGCGATCGAGCGTCTGCTAGGCAAAACTCGCCAGGAAATTGAAAAATTAGCTCAGGAAACTCTAGAAGGAAATTTGCGTGGTGTGTTAGCTTCTCTGACACCAGAACAAGTCAATGAAGACAAAATTGCTTTTGCCAAAAGCTTGCTGGAGGAAGCAGAAGACGACCTAGAAAAATTAGGTTTAGTTTTAGATACTCTGCAAATTCAGAATATTGCTGATGATGTAGGATATCTTGACTCTATTGGTCGAAAACAACAAGCTGAATTGTTACGAGATTCTCGT
Organism: Cyanobacteriota bacterium; assembly: GCA_034190295.1. GTDB lineage: Bacteria > Cyanobacteriota > Cyanobacteriia > Cyanobacteriales > Microcoleaceae > Okeania. The sequence continues at coordinate 16,397 of JAXHSW010000023.1, forward strand.
ATTGCCGAAGCACAAACCCAGGCAGAATCAATTATTCGCTCGGCAGAAAACCAAAAGAATACTTCTTTCAAACAGATTGAAACTAAAATTGCTGTAGCTCGTGCAGAAGCTGAAAGGCGCATTCAAGATGCGATGACAAAACGGCAAGCAGTGGTGGCCGAAGCGGAGGCTGATATTGGCTCAGAAGTGGCGCGGACTCAGGCTGAAGTAGCAGTGCAGAATGAGCGTATTAAACAGGTAGAACAACAGTTACAGGCAGATGTAGTTGCTCCTGCAGAAGCTGAATGTAAACGAGCGATCGCTGGTGCAAAGGGAGATGCTGCTGCTATTGTCGAACCAGGGAAGGCACAAGCAGAGGGTATTAGAAAGTTAGTAGAATCTTGGAAAGCTGCTGGTACAAATGCGCGGGAAGTTTTTCTGTATCAGAAGTTGGAAGAGTTGCTGAAGATTATGGTATCTACTGTGCCAGAGGTTGATGTGGATAATGTGACTGTGATTAATACTCAAGGTGGGAGCAATGCTACAAAAATGGCTGCTTTTCTTGAGGAGTTTAAGCAAACTACTGGTATTGATGTAGCTACTACGGTCAATAGTTTAAGCGATCGGGGAGTCGGGAGTCGGGAGTAGGGGAGTAGAGGAGCAGGGTCGTAGGGGCTTTCTGGCATTCGTCCGGAGTAGGGGAGTCGGGTCGTAGGGGCTTTCTGGCATTCGCCCGGAGTAGGGGAGTCGGGCCGGGCTAATTCTTTGTCATCAGAGAATACTTACAACCCTATATTTTTTGAGTCCCACCCTGACCACACCTCCCACACCTCCCACACCTCCCACCCTGACCACACTTCCCACATTTCCCACACTTCCCACCCTCCCCACACTTCCCACCCTCCCCACACTTCCCACACCTCCCACATTTCCCACACACGGTATTATGGCTTATTCGATTTTTGTTGGGTTGCGCTGCCGCTTAACCCAACCTACGGTATTATGGCTTCTGAATTCTAACTCACAACCCAATTTACCAGAGTCCGAACACCATAACCAGTTGCACCAGCATTATTGTAACCATTTTCTGCATCTATCCATACAGGTCCGGCAACATCCAAATGTGCCCAAGGTGTATCTTTAACAAACTGCTTCAAAAATAAAGCGGCAGTAATAGCACCACCAGGGCGAGGTCCAGTATTTTTCATATCGGCGTGCATAGCTTTCAACCCCTCAAAATATTTCTCCTCCAAAGGCATCCGCCATAGTTTTTCGCCAGCACTTTCTGCTGCTGCTGCCAGTTGCCCGGCTAAATCATCATTAGGACTCCATAAACCAGCAATATCATTACCCAATGCTACAACACAAGCACCTGTGAGAGTAGCTAAATCGACGATCGCATCTACTCCTAATTTATCCGCAAAGACTAAAGCATCTGCTAAAGTCAAACGACCTTCTGCATCTGTATTATTAACCTCAATAGTTTTGCCATTAGAAGCAGTGAGGAAATCTCCAGGGTGCATGGCGTGGCCACTAACCATATTTTCAGTGACGGCGCTAATAAAGTGAACTTCCACATCTGGTTTAAGTTGAGCGATCGCCTTCACAGTACCAAAAGTTGTACCAGCTCCACCCATATCAACTTTCATCATTTCAATGCCACTACCAGAAACTTTGAGGTTTAAGCCACCAGAGTCAAAAGTTAAGCCTTTCCCCACTATTGCTAACTTTTTACGAGGAGTACCTTCTGGTTTGTAGGTGATATGAATAAATTTTGGTGGAATATCGGAAGCTTGAGCAACTCCCAGGAAAGCTCCCATGCCTAATTTTTCACAATCTTCTCGTTCTAAAATTTCTATAGTTAACCCAAACTCTTTAGCCAAAGCTTCAGCAGTTTCAGCCATAGTTATTGGGGTGCAGGAATTAGCAGGTGCTGCTACAAGTTCCCTGGCTAGGATCACCCCAGAACAGATTTTCCGGGCACGGGCGATCGCTTCATCAGAGCCAGCTAAACCGATTAACTCTACTTTTTCTACATCTGGCCCTTGGTCTTCCAGTTCAGATTTAAAGCGATTATCTTGATGGAGGACTAACTCAATGCCTTCTGTTATCGCTGCACTTGTTGCTTCAGTATTATCACATATTGGCAAGCTAATGCCTAGAGTTTTGCATCTCTCCTTTTTTGCCAAACGTCCACAGGTTGCTGCTGCTTGGCGTAGAGTTTCTAATTTTAACTCTTCCGATTTACCCAGGCCCACTATAATAATTTTGCGGATGGATTTTTTGCTACCCACACGAGTCGAGGCACTGCTGTTGATTTTACCCTTAAATTCTGTTTCTTCGATTAGTTCAGATAAAGTGCCAGTCAGCTTTTCATCCAAATAGGCCATATCCCCGGTTAATATGCTATCGGTATCTTCAAATAAACCAATGGCTAGGGCATCTCCGGTCCATTCTAACAGAGGTGTCTCGATCGCTCTAATTTCCATCTTTATCTCCTTTTTACTGGTAATTGGTAAATTATCTTAATCGTTTTTTTGAGTTTGAACTCGGATAATTACTTTTTTAATTATTTTTTTGATTAAGTTAATAGACATAGGCGTGAAAAAGATATAGATTTTTTTTCAATAATTAATAATTAACAATTATCTCTCCTTGAAAACGGATAGAATTGACTAATCATTAAATTTTTTCTTTATTCTCCCCTTAAAAGGGTCGGCTTTCAACCACAATTTTTCGGTAAAAGTAGGGAACACCGGAGCTGGGAATATGTTTTATTGATAATAATAATATTTTCTCTATTTAATTTAATAACAACTAGATAAAAAATGCTACCTCCATCGAAATATTAATAATTTTTTGTTTATGTAATACTTGAAAATCTAATGTTTCATCTTTTGAAAATGTAGTTATATTCTGCTTAATTCAGATTAAGTTGATTTTCTGCTAGTAAATATATTTTTTTAAGATGTAAGAATATTTTTAGTTTCCAAAGATAAGTTATCTATTATTAATTTTAGATATACTACTCTTGTTAGGAAAAAGTATATATAAATTTTTCTTTATGTAAAAGATAACAGTTCAATCGTAAATATACCGATCGACAAAGAAAGACCGAGGGACAAATTATCAAGATATAAGAGTATAAGCATAACTAACTTAAAAGTTTTAATTATACCAAAATAAAAGATTATAAATTTCAAAAAATTAACAAAATGTAGTTATTATGTGGCAACTAATACAAAACATATTTTCCCCAGAACAATTAATGCCCCATGGACAATGCTATCTTTGGGAATCAAGCTTAATTTGGCTACACGCTAGCTCAGATGCATTAACAGCAATAGCTTACTACTCCATCCCATTGATGTTAGTGTACTTTGTCCGTCAACGACAGGATGTACCCTTTAGATGGATATTCTGGATGTTTGGGGCCTTCATTGCCTCCTGCGGTACAGTCCATCTCATAGAAGTTTGGACTTTGTGGCATCCTGCCTATTGGTTATCAGGAGGTCTCAAAGCAATTACAGCCATAGTTTCCCTATACACAGCTATGGAAATGTATCCTCTGATTCCCCAAGCATTAGAATTACCAAGTCCGTCCAAATTAACAGCAATTAACAAAACTTTAGAATCAGAAATTAAAGAACGTAAAGACGTAGAAGAAGCATTACGAAAAAGCGAAAGTCAATATCGTGGCATAATCGAAGACCAAACAGAATTGATTTGTCGTTTTTATCCAGGGGGAGTTTTGAGTTTTGTCAACCATGCTTATTGTCGCTATTTTGATACAACCTCAGAAGAGGTAATTGGGATAAGTTTTTATCAGTTTTTGCCATCTTTCGAGATGGTAAAGCTACAACAACTATTAGATACTCTGACCCCAGAACAACCCGCAGCTATGAATGAACAAATGGTAGAAATGTCCAACGGAGAGTGCAGGTGGCAGAAATGGACAAATCGAGCAATATTTGATGAAGACAATAACTTATTAGAATATCAAGCAGTGGGGCGAGATATCACAGCTATCCGAGAAAGCGAAAGACGCTTCCAGGCTATTTTTAATCAAACATTTCAATTTATTGGACTCTTAAATCCAGACGGTACTATCTTAGAAGCTAATCAGACATTTTTAGACTTTACTGGTCTCAAACATGAAGATATTGTCGGACATTTTTTTTGGCAAGTTAAATGGTGGTTAGCAGTGGATGATGAGGAAAATCCTAGAGACATAGAAACTAAACATAGACTTGCTCAAGCACAAATGAGAAAAGCGATCGCACTAGCAGTCAAAGGTGAGTTTGTCCGTTATGAAATTATGGTAGTAGGTATTAATAAACAAGTAATTACCATCGACTTTTCTCTCAAACCAGTTTTTAACGAACTTGGACAGGTGGTCTTATTAATTTGCGAAGGTCACGATATCACAGACCGCAAACAGGCAGAAAAACAACTTTCTATTCTCAATGCTGAATTAGAAACACGAGTTGCAGAGCAAACTTCCCAATTAAGGCTAATTAACCAAGCTTGTAAAAATCGAATTAGACAGCAGCGAGCTATAGCTCAAATTACTCAAGAAGCATTATCAGGCAAAGAAGTTTCTCTTTTGATGGATGAGATGGTACAAATAGTTGCCCAAATATTAGATGGAGAATACTGCCAAATTCTCCAACTGCTACCTGATGGAAATGCTTTACTCTTAGAAGCTGGATTTGGTTGGGATGAGGGACTTGTAGGTCATGCCATAGTAGAGACTGGCAGTGATACTCAAGCAGGTTATACCCTAAATTCATCTAAACCTGTAATTGTCGAAGATTTTCGTCTTGAAACTAGATTCAGGGGATCGCAACTGCTGCGCGACCATGGAATTATTTCTGGAATCAGCGTCATTATTCCTGGCGGTGAAAAACAGAAACCTTATGGGATACTGGGTATACATACTAAAATGAAGTGGTGGTTTACTCAGGATGATGTTTATTTTTTGCAGGCAGTAGCTAATGTACTAAGTACAGCGCTCGAACGACAGCAAACTCAGGATTCTCTGAGGTCTAGTGAGGAAAACTTCCGCCAAATTGCAGAAAATATCCGAGAGGTTTTTTGGATAAGTACCCTTGACAAAAGTGAGTTAATCTACGTCAGTCCTACTTATAAAGATGTTTGGGGTGGCTCTATCAATAATTTATCCGAATGGCTAGAAACAGTTACAAATAGCATTCATCCATTAGACCGCGATCGCTTTGTCTTGAGTTGGCAAAAGCAAAACCGTGGTGAGTTGACGAACGATGAGTATCGAATTGTACGACCTGATGGTGAAAATCGCTGGATTTGGAGTCGTACTTTTCCTGTTCGCGATCGAGCGGGAAAAATATACCGCACTGTAGGTATTTCTGAAGATATTACACCACGCAAACAGATGGAGTTGGCTCTGTTTCAAGAAAAAGAATTAGCCGAAATTACATTAAAATCTATCGGGGATGGGGTGATTACTACTGATGAAAAAGGTAATGTTGATTATCTTAATCCCATTGCTGAAAAACTTACTGGATGGGAGTTATCAACAGCTCAAGGTTTGCCACTAGCTGAGATTTTCCAAATTGTTGATGAACAAGACCGTAAACCAATGGAGAGTCCGGTAGATATAGTTTTCCGAGAACGGCGAATCGTTGAACTGGCTAGTAATACCCTTTTGCTGGCGCGTGATGGTCAAGAGTATGCAATAGAAGATTCTGCTGCTCCTATCAAAACAGAATCCGATCGAATCTTAGGGGTAGTGTTAGTTTTTCGAGATGTGACAGACAAGCGCAAGTTGACCAATCAAATATTTTGGCAAGCTCAACACGATTCTCTCACAGGGTTGTTAAACCGCAGAGAATTTGAGAAATATTTAGAAAATTCTTTGGATAAAGTAAATAAATACAAGCAAGTACATACTCTTGCTTATATAGACTTAGATCGATTTAAAATTGTTAATGATACCTGTGGTCATAAAGCTGGAGATGAATTGTTACGTCAGGTTACTCTTTTATTACAATCTCAATGTCGTCAAGCAGATATTTTAGCTCGGATCGGTGGAGATGAATTTGCTTTGCTATTATTACAGTGCCGCATGAATAATGCTCAAAGAGTAGTGCAAAAGTTAATTGATAGTATTCAGGATTACAGATTTGTCTGGGAGGATAAGACTTTTAATATTGGTGTTAGTATTGGTTTAATTACTCTTAGTCAGGAAAGTCTCAAGCAGGTAGGTGTTGTAGATGATGTTAATTTGCTCCTCAGTGCTGCTGATGCTGCTTGTTATGTGGCTAAAAATCGAGGTCGAAATCGTTTTCATGTTTACGAAAGTGACGATTCAGATTTGAAGCAGCAAAAAAATACTATACATTGGGTAACAAAAATTAATCAAGCTTGCGAACAAAATCTTTTCTGTTTGTATTATCAACCTGTTGCACTATTGCAAAATTCACATTTGAGTAATTTTTATTATGAGATACTTTTACGCTTGAGAGATGAAACACATAATTTGATTCCGCCAATGGCCTTTCTTCCGGCAGCAGAAAGATATAATCTGATGCCAACGATCGACCGTTGGGTGATTCAAAACTTTTTTAGTTATTTGTCACAGGTCAAAGGTCAGTTGCAACCGTCTTTTGAGAATCTTGACCGTGAGATATGTTTTAGAGGGGAGTCAGATACAAATAAAACAGATACTATTTATGCAATTAATATTTCTGGTGAAACGGTTAATGATGAGCAATTTATTACTTTTTTACAAGGACAATTAGCCAGGTTTAATATTTCTCCAAAGGCAATATGTTTTGAGATTACTGAGACAGTGGCGATCGCTAATCTATCTCAAGCAGCTAAGTTAATTAGACAACTCAAAGATTTGGGTTGTCACTTTGCTCTAGATGACTTTGGTAGTGGTGTGTCTTCTTTTACTTATCTGAAAAATTTGCCTGTAGATTACTTAAAAATTGATGGGAGTTTTGTCAAGGATATTGTCAGCGACCCCTTAGATTATGCCATAGTTGAAGGAATGAATCGGATTGGCCATGTGATGGGTCTCAAAACGATCGCTGAGTTTGTGAGTAATCGTGCTATCTTAGAGAAAATTAAGACTATAGGAGTAGACTATGGTCAAGGTTATGGAATTGCTTATCCACAACCCTTAGATGTGCCAGATTAGGGGATGGGGAGATTAGGAGATGGGGGGATGGGGAGATGGGGAGATGGGGAGATTAGGGGATGGGGGGATGGGGAGATGGGGAGATGGTGAGATGGTGAGATTTAAGTAATTATAGATATTTTCGACATATATTATATAACTGGATTTTATATCAAGAGTAAGTTTTATAATCAGGACTTACGCAAATCAACCTTTTAAACGCCATATGTAGGGGCGAATGGCATTCGCCCTAACTATACTTAGTGCCCGTGCGTAAGTCCTGATAATATAAACATAAAATTAGTAATAGATTAGTCCGGAAACGAGTCATAAATTGTGTAGCTCACTAAGAAACATCTGGTGAAAATTCAAAATAAAATAAATTCTTATCCATTGAGGAAAAATAGAATTATTGCCAAAAAAAATTTTTATCAAAATAATTGGGTTGCGCCACCCCACCTTTTAAGGCGAAATCTTTTTGGAGAGTTGCTCAAATTCCCGCCTGCAAAAATAACTTCTGTACGGGTGATTTTCGTTCCGGAATGCTCCTAATTACGCGTAATTAGGAGCATTCCGTAGGAAATTACCCCTACTGACTTCGTACCATATCCTCTTTAAAATTAATTAACTAACAATAAGAAAATGCTAAAGCCAAATATAACAAAAGTTTCTATACTGATCGGCGCTTCTATAAGTGCTTTGTTACTAGGAGTGTTTCTACCAGAACTTATAAACAATAACAAAAGTATCTCTCAAAACACAATCCAAAATCAGCAGCTCAACCCAGAGTTAGATGTAACAAACTTTGTCTCACTTCCACCCGAACAACGAAGGAGTAAACTCGAAACTGCTATAAAGAAAGGAAAATCTCTAAATAGCAGTAGAGCACGTTATATTCTGGCCAATGATTTAATGCAACAGGGAGAAATAGAGTCGGCGATCGCTAAACTGAAAAATTTAGACCAAGAATATACAGTTCTAGCACCTTATGTTATCTTAAAACGGGCACAAGCTTATGAATTAACCGGAGATACAGAAAAAGCCCAAAAAGCTTGGTCAGAATTATTAGCAACCTATCCAGAAGAACCAGTAGTAGCAGAAGCTTTGTATGTTCTAGGAAAACAAAAACCGGAATATTGGGATGAAGCGATCGCTAAATTTCCAGGTCATCCCACCACAGTGAAAATTGCTCAAGAAAGACTGAAGCAAAATCCTAATCAACCTCAATTGTTATTGCTCATTGCTAAATATGGTTTTCATGTGCCGGAATATGGAACAGTATTAGAACAACTGAGAACAAAATATGCCTCCCAGTTAACTCCTGAAGATTGGGAAATGATTGCTTTTGGATATTGGGAAAAGCAGGATTATTTTAAAGGTGGTCTGGCATATCAGAAAGCAGCCAAGACCCCCAAACATTTATATCGTCATGCTAGGGGTTTATGGTTAGGGAGAAAAACAAAGGAATCCCGCGAAGCTTACAAAAGGTTAATTAATCAGTTTCCCAATGGGGGAGAAGATACAGCATTGGGTTTAATTCGTCTGTCGAGACTGGTCGATCCAAAAGAAGCCATACCCTATCTTGACAGGGTAATTGCTAATTTTCCTAGTCATGCTGCTGAAGCTATGCTCGATAAGTCTAAGTTACTCGACCGACTGAAGTCTGCTAAGTCAGCTTCACAGGTACGTCAACAGTTGTTGAGTAAATATAGTAATTCTAATGCGGCTGCTGAATTACGGTGGGAGTTGGCCGAAAAATCTGCTGCGGCTGGCAATTTACAAGTTGCTTGGAAGTGGGCACAAGAGGTGACTTCTAATAATCCTGATAGTGAGTTAGCACCACAAGCAGGTTTCTGGGTAGGTAAGTGGGCACAACAACTTGGGCAGACAGAGGATGCTAAAAAGGCTTTTGAATTTATGATTTTACGTTATCCCCACTCTTATTATGCTTGGCGGTCGGCGGTGATGTTGGATTGGCCTGTTGGTGATTTTACTACCGTTCGTCCTCTATCTCCAAAGGTTGTACATACTAAACAGCGAGACCCATTGCCTTTTGGTTCTGAGACATTGCGAGAACTATATCAGATCGGTCAAGACCGGGATGCTTGGAAACAATGGCAGGTAGAATTTGAAGACCGGATGAGTCCAACTGTTGCTCAACAGTATACTGATGGTGTGTTAAGGATTGGTATAGGAGATAATTTAGATGGTATTTGGATGCTGACTAGCTTGAGCAAACGGGAAAAACCAGAGGAGATAGCTGAGTATAAAGCATTGAAGGAAAAGCCTACTTATTGGCAAACTTTGTATCCTTTTCCTTATTTGGAAACTATTGTGAAATGGTCTAACAAACGAGAGTTAAATACTGTGTTGGTTACTGCTTTAATTCGTCAAGAATCTCGTTTTATGCCGAAGATAAAATCGGTAGTTGGTGCTACGGGGTTAATGCAAATTATGCCAGAAACGGGAAAGGAGGCAGCTAAGAAAATTAATCTTGTGAGTTACGATTTAGAGAATGTGAATGATAATGTTAATTTGGGTACTTATTATTTAGATTTTACTCATAAAGAGTACAAGAATAATTCGATGTTAGCAGTAGCGAGTTATAATGCTGGACCGAATGCTGTGAGTGGTTGGTTAAAGCGGTTTGGGTTTAATGATGCTGATGCTTTTGTGGAGAAAATTCCTTATCCTGAAACGAGGGGTTATGTGGAGTCTGTGTTTGAAAATTATTGGAATTATTTGCAAATTTATAATCCTGAAGTTGCTCAGTTAATGGAGAGACATTACGCTAAACATCAGAAATAAGGAGTCAGGAGTCAGGAGTCAGGAGTCAGGAGGGAAGAAAGAATGAAAAAAGAGGAGGAGAAGGGTGAGGTACACCCGTGGCGAGCAAGATGCTCGCACCACAAAAGTTTGATTGGTAGTCTTGCATTGTCCGACAATGTTTGCCTGTGACAACAGTGGGAGCATCTTGCTCCCGTGCCTG
>JAXHSW010000023.1:26629-64473 GCA_034190295.1 Cyanobacteriota bacterium
TTTCATCAAGGGTGAGGTACACCCGTGGCGAGCAAGATGCTCGCACCACAAAAGTTTGATTGGTAGTCGTGCATTGTCCGACAATGTTTGACGAGAACAGTGGGAGCATCTTGCTCCCGTGTTTGGTATTACTTTTTGCTGTGTATTACTTTTTGCTGTATACCATTACGCGAATAGAATTACCGTTTTATTTAAACCCCGTCCTTACAAGATTTAGTATGACTACTACTCAACCACTGCTGAAACACTTCAAACCTGCCATCATCAGGATTAACAATACGATAAATTCGCAATCGCTTTTTCTGATGAGTTTCTGTGCGCAAACACTCCAAACGATAACCAATTTTATCCAAAAAACGCCGCACTATTGTAATCGGACTAGAATTTGCCGCCAACCCTATCCCGACTATAGTTTTAATTGCAGCTCGGTTTGCTAAAGCAGTCTTTGCCAACAATTGCAAATCTTCATCAATATTTTTCAACTCCCGTTGCTTATCTTTCAACAATGGCGGTATTTTCAATAATTCCATCGCCCCGATGGTTGCACCCAATAAGCGATCGTTAAAATCAGGTATGAAAATATTTCCCTTGCCTAACTCCAAAATTGTTTTCGCTATTTCAGCATCCCGTGTAACTAAGTATTGTCGCCCTACTGTCATAAAATAATGTAGTTGCAACTGTTTATACCATCCAGCATCATCTTTTTCTACCAACTCAGAAGTTATGGGGATACTATAGCGCAACATTAATTCAAATTTTCGTTGTTCCCGTTGTTGTTTGCTGGTTTTGGATAATCGTTTTTTGAGTTTTTGATACTCGGTCAAACTAATATTTCGGGCAGTAGCGATCGCTTCACATTCTGTCTCATAGTTTTGCTTAATTACAGTAGCGATCGCCTCTTGTAAGTCATTAATTTCTGTAAGTGTTTCTGATGATTTTTTGGCTTCTAAATTATTAGCTAAAACTTCTGGGGAAGCTTGGAGAATATGATGTCCTTCTAATCGCAAAGCTTCTAAAATAGACTCTCGATATTGATTCATTCCTGCATTGAAACGAACGGCTATTTTTGCCCAACACAAAAAAGATTCTGCCTGAAAACCTGTTTCGATATCTTCCAAACTATCAAAATCCGATTGTTGTAATAGTCTAATATTGAGTTGAGTCAGACGTTGTTCGGAATTGAGCAAAGAAGTAATAGAAGTCGAACCATTACCAACTTGATTAAAACCAGAATTTGCTACCCATAAATATCTGGGAATATTCTCACGAACTCTACCCAAAGATTGACAAACGGAAGTTGCTCCTTGTACTCCTTGAGCAATAGCCCAAACTGAAGTAAAATGACCTTGAATATCAATACTAATTCCTGTTTCAATAGAAGGAGAAGCTAAGACAATATCGTATTCTGGCAATACTTGATTTAATGATTTAATACAACCATAAGCAGGATGATTAGGTTCTGCTAAAGATTCTGAATCTATTCTGAGGATTTTTAAGTCAGGAAACTGTTTTTTTAGATAAGCTTCTAAAGCACGAGTTCCCCATTTACTTGTAATTTTTTGTGCTGATAAACAAACCATTGGTTTGCCACCTTCATGGATATGTTTGTGTAAATCTGCGATTAATCTTTTGGGAGTAGTTTCTGGATAATTAAAAACTTGCCAAGCTTCTTTTTCTCCTGGTAGCCAATCATTTTGAATAATAAAAGGTTCTAATTTTACTCCGGCTAAAGCTTGTAGATAATCTATTGAAATATCACTTAAGTCAGCATCAGCTATAAATACCTGACCGACACCTCCTAAAACATTTTGCATTAATGTTTTGAAAGACCTGAGAATTTCTACTCGGTTTTGCCGACAAGTATTAGAATTTAAACCATGCCAAATTACCTGTTCTATTTCATCAATAATTACCACTCCATCCGACCAAGTTTCCGGATTAAAACTAGCCTGAGAATTAGGATGTAGGGAATCAATACATAGACCTATACCTAATAATTTATTATCCGATTTTTTATCTACTTCTGTAATATATTTGAGTCCGAAACGTTGACATAACTCTTGTACTAACTGTACTCTATGACCAATAACTAAAACCTTTCGATCGCGAGCTACAGCCTCACTAACAATTTTCTCTAATAACTTAGTTTTTCCAGTGCCCTTAGCAGATTTAATTCCTACTAATTTTGCTGGAAAATTAGTGCTATAGGCTAGGTCAAGATTATCTAATTTTTGTAAATTATTACTGCTAATAGAACCTAAAATATGTTGTTCAGAAAGATAACGACTATTAACTCTAAGATTTACAGGATATGTGAGTTTACTAAATGATTTAGCCTTCCAAAGTTCTAAAGGTAATGCGTTTTTATAAGCTTCATCAAACACACTTTGCCCATGATTTGCAATTAAATCGTCAACTCCTTTACCCAATTCTGGATGCCAGGAAATAACTTTAACATTACATCCTTTTCTTTTGAGTAAATATCCAGTTTGTCTAATAGCAGCATTAACATTTTTAATAGTCTTAGGTTTAGTATCTTGGTCAAATGCAATATAAACTTCTCGACGATTATTTGCTAGCTTTTCTAACTGAGGAATTAAATGTGATTTACCAATACGGTTGCCATATTCATCCCTAATAACTCGATACCCGCCAAAAATTCCTGGTAAAGCGATCGCTACATAACCACCTGTTAATAAAGCACCTGTTTTTTTTGCCCCTTCAGTAATACATAAAGGTATTTGAGGATGGGCAATAAACCACTGCCAAAAACCAAAGTCTGGTTGATTATTATCAATATCTTCTGGCAGAATTTCTATTTGATAACGACTAGCAATTTGATGCCACAAATGTAGAGGTATTTTTAGGGCAAATAAACTGGTAGGAGTTTTCGGAGGATGTTCGTATTTAATTAACTTTTTTTGGTCATAACTGTGACGTGGTTGACTAGGTTTAAAACAACCCCAAAGGTCCTCTTCTCCTGTCAGTAAATCAATTCCCGAACACCACCATCCACCTTCTTCAACGTGTTGGTATCGCTTTAATATTTGGCTAGTTACTCGGCCATCATTTCGTCTAGGAATAGCATCAGAATAAAACAAAAATTCATAAGGCCGTTGTCCTTCTAAAGGGATAACATTAAGGTGTATTAGTTGGTCATCGACACAGCTATTAGTCCATTCTCGGAAATAATTAATTGGTGGTTCGGCCTTAAGATTCATTTAATAATGCACTCTATATATAGTGAAGGATTTTCATTATATGGGAAAAGCACACTATATACACATAAAATTTTCTAACTAAGATACAAATACTGAATAATGTGGAATGGGCATCTTGCCCGTTCCTGATATTTTTGGGCAGGCAGGATGCCACATATTTTCACCTCTGGCCTGTTCATTCCCGTTCGTCCCTGATTTCTTAGTTGCGGACATTCATTAAACACTACACAATCAGCAATTTTTTCAAAAAGATATCCTCCTAATATTTCACAAAAAGAAGACGTAGAACCTAAGATACAAATACTGAATAATAGAGTTATTTTGGAAGTTTTTTTCATCAACTTGACTCGAAAATAGCGACTGATTTAATGTCTATGGTGGGGCCTTCTATCCATAAGCAATTTTCTCTCCTGACTCCTGAGGACTGACTCCTGACTCCTTCTTCAAGGATGTTTGGCGATCGCATATATCAACATCCCTATTATTGGGCATCATTTATTCTTTCGGGAGAATGGCGGGAGATGTGAAGTCAGAAGTCAGAAGTAATGCGATCGGGAATTACGCAAATTAACCTTGAAAACACCATTTGTAGGGGCGAATGGCATTTGCTTCGCATACTTCGTAACGCCCTCACTTGATTTCGGGGAAATATCAGGAACGGGAAAATATCAGGAACGAAGATATCAGGAACAGGCAAGATGCCTATTCCACAAAACTATCAAACTATTTGGAACAGGCAATATTCTCATTTCACAAAACTATTAAATTTTTCAAATTATCAATATTTGGAACAGGCAATATTCTCATTTCACAAAACTATTAAATTTTTCAAACTATCAATATTTGGAACAGGCAATATTCTCATTTCACAAAACTATTAAATTTTTCAAACTATCAATATTTGGAACAGGCAATATTCTCATTTCACAAAACTATTAAACTTTTCAAATTCTCAATTTTTGGAACGGGAAAGATGCTGATTTCACAAAACTATTAAACTCTTCAAATTCTCAATTTTTGGAACAGGCAAGATGCTCATTTCACAAAACTATTGCTAGGGAAAATATTGGCTACGATCGCTTTTGCTATGATGTAGTAAACCAATTCAAACATTTTTAAACAATAAATTTAGAAATCAGTGGGATTTACCAGTATGGTTAGCAACAGAGTCAATCTTCCATCATATCACATCAGGCAAGAACTCTACAATGGTTCTAGAACTCTAGTTTATCGAGGGTATGGCCAAAGTAACCAATTACCTGTAGTTATCAAACTGCTGAAAAATCCTTACCCTAATTTTAACGAACTGGTACAATTTCGCAATCAATATACTATTACTAAAAATCTCGACTCACCTCTAATTATCCAAACTTATAGTCTAGAAATCTATCAAAATGGTTATGCCTTGGTCATGGAAGACTTTGGCGGTATTTCTCTTCAAGAATGGGTGGTAAAAAAAGAAAAAAAACTATCTTTAATGGAGTTTTTAGAAGTAGGAATTACTCTGTGTAATGCCTTAGAATTCCTGTATCGCGAACGGATTATTCATAAAGATATTAAACCGAGTAATATTTTAATTAATCCCCACACCAAAGAAATTAAATTAATTGACTTTAGTATTGCATCTTTACTACCAAAAGAGACTCAAACATTAATCAATCCTAATGTATTAGAAGGGACACTTGCTTATATTTCCCCAGAACAAACAGGTCGAATGAATCGAGGTATTGACTATCGTACAGACTTTTATTCTTTGGGAGTAACTTTTTATGAATTATTGACAGGGGAATTACCTTTTCAATCCAACGATCCCATGGAATTAGTACATTGTCATATCGCCAAAACACCGCCATTAGTAAATGAAATTAATTCAGAAATTCCATCTGTATTATCAGAAATTGTGGAAAAGTTAATGGCAAAAAATGCCGAAGACCGTTATCAAAGTGCATTGGGGTTGAAATACGATCTAGAAAATTGTTTAACTCAACTTCAACAAACAGGTCAGATTAAAAACTTTGAAATTGGCCGACGGGATGTGAGCGATCGCTTTATTATTCCTGATAAACTTTATGGACGAGAAACTGAAATAGATACCCTGCTTCAAGCATTTGAAAGAGTCAGTAATCCCCCTGTCTATCCCCCCCATACCCCCCTTAGTAAGGGGGGAGCTAATCCCCCTAAAGGAAGAGCAGAAATTATGTTAGTAGCTGGTTTTTCAGGTATTGGTAAAACAGCAGTTGTTAACGAACTTCATAAACCAATAGTTAGACAGCGAGGCTATTTTATTAAAGGCAAATTTGACCAATTTCAACGAAATATTCCCTTCAGTGCATTCGTACAAGCTTTCCGATATTTAATCGGGCAATTATTAACAGAAACCGAGGCTCAAATCCAACAATGGAAAAATAAAATATTATCAGCAGTGGGAGAAAACGGACAGGTAATTATTGAAGTTATTCCCGAATTAGAAAAAATTATTGCGGAACAACCACCAGTACCAGAATTATCAGGAACAGCAGCTCAAAATAGATTTAATTTATTATTCCCAAAATTTACTAAAGTTTTTAGCAGTGCCGAACATCCATTAGCGATATTTTTAGATGATTTACAATGGGCAGATTTGGCATCGTTGAAATTAATAGAGTTATTAATGACCGATACAAATTATCTTTTTTTAATAGGAGCATATCGGGATAACGAAGTAAATCCAGCACATCCGTTAATATTGACTTTGAATGAAATCGAAAAAATCGGCTCAACTATTAACACAATTACTTTAACACCACTGAATCAAATACAAATAAATAAGTTAGTAGCTGACACACTTAAATGTAGAGAAAAATTAGCTTTACCTCTCTCTCAATTAGTATTTCAAAAGACTGAAGGAAATCCATTTTTTGCTACGCAATTTATCAAAGCATTATATCAAGATAAACTGATTAAATTTAACATTAATTTAGGCTGTTGGGAATGTGATATTAGTCAAGTGATTCAGCAGGCACTCACAGATGATGTGGTGGAATTTATGGCATTTCAATTAAAAAAATTGCCACAGTCAACTCAACATATATTACAGTTAGCGGCTTGTATTGGTAATCAGTTTGATTTAGCAACTTTGGCAATTATTTCAGAACAGTCAGAAATAGAAACAGCAACTTATTTGTGGAAAGCTTTACAAGAAGGTTTAATTTTGCCCACTGGTAATATTTATAAATTTTATATAGGACAAGAAACTTCAAAAGTTACTCAAGCAAATTCCCAGACAGTTAGATATAAATTTCTGCACGACAGAGTCCAACAAGCAGCTTATTTTCTGATACCTGAAGAGGAAAAGAAAAACACTCATTATCAAATCGGTCAACAGTTACTCCAGAACACATCCAAGAACGAACAAGCAGAACGAATATTTGAGATAGTCAATCAATTAAACTATGGAAAAACTATAATTACCGAACAAAAAGAACGGGATGAATTAGCCGAACTTAATTTAATTGCTTGTCGTAAAGCCAGAAGTGCAACTGCTTATCAAGTAGGTCGAGAATATGCCAAAACGGGGTTATTAATGTTAGGAGAAAATCCTTGGCTGCGACAATACAAAATAAGTCTAGCACTCCATGAATTGGCAGCAGAATTAGCATCGCTATGTGGTGACTTTGAAGCAATGGAACAGTTGATTGAAACAGTAATTGCCAAAGCTTGCACTTTATTAGAACAAATCAATGTTTACCGAATTAAAATTCAAGTAAATGCTTCTCAGAATAAACTTACCGAAGCTATTGCCATTGGGCAAAATTTATTACAACAACTGGGTGTGATTTTTCCCGAAATAGTTACAGAAAAAGATATTCAAACAGCTATTGCAGAAATTAATCCACTAATTGGAGACCGGGAAATTGAAGACTTAGTGTATCTACCTCAGATGAAAGATTTGGAAAAAATTGCCATTATTGAGATTGCCAATAGCATCATGGCAGTCGCTTCCATTTCTGGTTCTCCTTTGTTTCCATTATTGGTAGCTTTGTCAGTCAAACTATCAATTCAGTATGGAAATACATCTGCTTCAGCAATGGCTTATGCTTGCTATGGCATCATAGCTAGTAATACGATCCAAGACGTTAATACAGGGGTGAAGTTTGGTCAGTTGGCAGTTCGTGTCGTCTCCAAACTTGATGTGAAAGCAGCCAAACCAGAGGTATCAATTGTAGAAGGGTTATTCACCTTCCATCGCAAGTCCCATGTTAGAGAAACACTGGCTCTGTTACAAGAAGGCTATACAACTGCTCTAGAAGTCGGAAATTTAGAGTTTGCCGGACGTAATGTTTACGCGTTTTGCCTCAATTCTTTTTGGTGCGGTCGGACTCTTGCTACTTTGGAAGAGAAAACCAGGACCTATTGCAATGAGTTTGTGCAACTAAATCAATTGATAACAGCTAATTACTGTCGAATTTATTGGCAATCAATTTTAAATTTGTTGGGTGTTGCAGAGCATCCAACTATTTTGTCTGGGGATGCGCTTGAGGAGGTAGAATTTCTACCCCAACTAATAGAAGCAAACGATCTATTTGGATTGCATTTCTTCTATGTATGCAAGCTGATGCTTTGTTACTTGTTTGGGGAAATAGAATCTGCTCAAAACCATACCGTTGAGGTCAGGCGTTATTTAATGGCTGCTGCTGGTACAGTTGGGGAACCTGCATTTTATTTCTATGATTCTTTGACTGCTATAGCTGCTTTGAATGTAGAATCACAGGAGGAGGTATTAGAACAGGTAGAGAAAAATCAAACGCAACTGCAACAACAATGGGCAAACTATGCTCCCATGAACCATCAACATAAGGTCGATTTAGTCGCAGCAGAAATTTGCGGAATTAAGGGAGAAAAATTAGAAGCAATAGAGCTATATGACAAGGCTATTTCTGGAGCGAAAGAAAACGAATACATTCAAGAAGAAGCACTCGCTAACGAGTTAGCTGCTAAGTTTTATCTTAACTGGGGTAAAGAAAAAGTCGCCCAAGCGTATATGCAAGAAGCATATTATTGTTATGCTCGGTGGGGAGCAAAAGCTAAAACCCATGACCTAGAAAAAGTTTACCCCCAATTACTCCAACCTATCCTCCAACAACAACGTCTCCAGCTCAACTCAAGAGAAACTATAACCTTGAATCAGATGTTATCATCCACTTATGCTAATGGCACTAGCAGCACTAATATTTCCGATGTTCTGGATTTTACTTCTGTACTGAAAGCCGCTCAAGCTATTTCCTCTTCTCTGGAGTTAGACCAACTCATTGCCAGTCTGACTCGTATTATCCTCGAAAATTCTGGTGCAAAAAAAACTGTGCTGATGCTGCCTCAAGATAATACTTGGCAAGTCAAAGCAATTACTTTGATTTCTCAACAGGAAATACAAACGACTCTAGTTCCACAATTATTAGATCGTTCTCCAGATATTCCCATAAATATTATTCATTACGTCAAAAATACTAAACAAACAGTTATCATCAATAATTGTCAAACAAATATTCCCGGTTTAATTGCGGAATATATGCTCAAACATCAACCCCAAAGTGTGCTTTCTATTCCTATAATTAATCAAGGAAAATTACTAGGTATTTTATACTTAGAAAATGACTTAACTCCAGGAGTATTTACATCTGAACGTTTGCAAGTAATTAACTTACTTTCTGCTCAAACAGCAATATCTTTAGAAAACGCTCAACTCTACGCTCAACAGCAAGAAAAAATTAGAGAAATTGCTCAAAAAGAAGAAGAGTATCGTAGTATATTTGAAAATGTTAATGATGGGTTATCAATTTGCGATTTAGAAACAGGAAAGTTAGTGGCAGCTAATCCAACTATTTACCAAATTTATGGTTATCATCAAGAAGAATGGTTACAGATAAAACCAGTAGATGTACTACACCCAGATTATTCCTATATCTTCGATAATTTCTTGGAAAGAATGAAGTCTGGTCAAGCATTTTATACTCAAGGAATTGGTAAACACAAAGATGGTAATTTTTTTGATTTTGAAGCCAAAGCAGTACCCTTCATGTATAAAGGAAAATTGCATGGATTAACAATTGTACGAGATATTACTGAACAACAAACCGCATTGAGAGAACGTCAAAAAGCTGAAGCATCTCTAGCTAAAGAGCGAGAGTTTTTAAATGCAATTATTGACAATATTACAGATGGAATTGTTGTCTGTGATGCTAGTGGTAAATTGCTTTTATTTAATCAAGCAACTTGCGATTTTCATGGCTTACCAGTAGAATCATTACCACCAGAAAAATGGGCAGAACACTTCGATCTCTATCAACCTGATGGTAACACACTGCTGTCAACTACAGAAATTCCTCTGTTTCGTGCTTGGCAAGGAGAAATAGTCGAAAATGCAGAAATGGTAATTGTCCCGAAGCAGGGTGCTAAAAGAATTTTGTTAGCAAGTGGGCAAGCAATCTTCGATCCTTGGGGCAATAAAGTCGGTGCGGTTGTTGTGATGCGAGATATTACTGAACGCAAACAAGCTGAACTTGCTTTACAGCAAAAATCCCAAGAATTAGAAACAGCGTTAGAAGAGTTAAAACAAGCTCAATTACAGATGATCCAGAGTGAAAAAATGTCGGCACTGGGTAATTTAGTGTCAGGAGTCGGTCATGAAATGAATAATCCTTTAGGCTTTATTTCTGCTAGTCTCGAACAAGCTAAACCTACTATTGCAAATCTTATTGAACATTTACAACTATATCAAGAAAGTCTGACCAACAAGAGTGATGAAATTGCTGACCATGCTGAAGAAATAGATTTAGATTTTAATTTAGAAGACTTACCTAAAATGATTGATTCGATGACTATAGCGTGCAACAGATTAAAAAATATTAGCACTTCTTTACGCACTTTTTCTCGTGCAGATAAAGATTATCGAGTACCTTTTAATATTCATGAAGGCATTGATAGTACTCTGTTAATTCTCAAACATCGCCTCAAAGCAAATCAACATCGTCCTGCTATTGAAGTAATTACCAATTATGGAGATTTACCAAAAATTGATTGTTTTCCAGGTCAATTAAATCAGGTATTTATGAATATTATTGCCAATGCTATTGATGCGTTAGATGAATCAAATATAGGTTTAAGTTTTACAGAAATTGAGGCTAATCCCAACCAAATTAAAATTACAACTTCAGTAGAAGATCGAGGAGTAAAAATTTATATTGCTGATAATGGTCCGGGGATAAATGAAGAAGTTAAAGCCAAGATTTTTGACCATTTATTTACAACTAAAGATGTGGGAAAAGGGACTGGTTTAGGATTAGCGATCGCCCGTCAAATTATCGAACAGAAACATGGAGGAAATCTTGATGTGGCCTCAACTCCTGGAGAAGGAACAGAATTTACAATCGTTATTCCCCTTCAGTAAACAATTTCCTTAAACTCTTGAAGAAGGCAGAAGGGAAAATATAAAAAAGTCTTTATTTTAAATAATACAATATAAAAACATGAAAGAATAACTATAACTAAATCTATTTTAATACTAAATTTTAACACTAATCAAAGAAAAAATGGCAGCAAACATTGCAGAATCTTGGACCTCACACAGAAACAAAAATCAGTCGCAACATCGGTTGAGAACGACAATTGTTTTGTTCTGCCTACTGTTGGCTGGGTATTTGGGTAATTACTTCAAAATTCCCATAATTCTCCATGTAGACTGGCTATTTGGCAGTATTTTTACCATGCTGGTCGTCAGACTGTACGGGTTGGGTTGGGGCACGATCGCTGCAGCGATTTCTAGCTCCTATACAATTGTGTTGTGGCACCACCCCTCAGCCTTTATTGTCTACACCCTGGAAGCGATTTTTGTCGGTTGGGGACTGCGACGGCACAGCAGCAACTTATTACTCCTCGATGTTTTTTATTGGGGAATTATCGGATTTCCACTGCTTTGGTTCCTCTATATCTTTGTCGCTAAAATTCCCCCTCAAAGTATTTTATTCATTTCTTTCAAAAGTCCACTCAATCAAATTTGTAATACCTTAATTGCCAGTCTAATTCTAACTCACACACCTATTGCTCAATGGCTTCGCGTCAAGACGATTAAAACTCATCCCTTTGAGCAGACCCTCCTTAATTTGCTAGTAGCTTTTGTCTTGTTACCAGCACTGCTACTGACTATTTGGAACTGTCAGGATGCTACCTCTGCTCAAGAGAACAATGTTTTAGTTCGCCTAGAAGACACCAGAAAAAATGTCAGTTCCGATCTAAAGAACTGGCATCAGCACAACCTGGAGAAGTTGCAAGCACTCGCATCTAATATTCAAGATAACGATCCGTTCCCGAATCCCTCAAACCGTTCCCAGATGCAGTCAAAAATTAAAATTGCTCAACAAACCGTTCCCGAATTCCGCAATATTTACATTACGGATATAGATGGGCAGATTCTTAATTCAACTACTGTCCAAAACCCTACTCAAAATGTTACTAAACTAAACAGTTTACCATTTCAGCCTTTATTAACAGCAAAACAACCAATGCTCTCTGAGGTGATAGCGATATCCGACTCGCCGACGGTCTTTCAGAGTATACCCATTTTGCAAGGTGACAGCTTAGTGGGTCAAATTGTTGCAGAAATTGATGTAAATACCCTGAAACAAAGATGGCTTGCCAGTCAGTCTACATCAACTCAGCTAGTGACTTTACTAGACCTACAAGACCGGGTCATTACTAGCACTCGCGACGAACTGAAAGTAGGGCAACCCTTCGATCGAAATAGCAATGGTGAAATTTATCAGATAGATCGCAACAGCCACCTTTGGGTACCAAATATTCCCAACAAGGCTAAAGTCATACTCTGGAAAAAGTCATTTTATGTGCACCAAAACGCTATTGATGGCGTTCTTCCATGGATAGTGGCAATCGAAACACCAGTTGCTTCTCATTTGGTAAAACTTGAGGGATTTTATACCAAAAGCTTCGCTATTCTGACAGCGATCGCTATCCTGGCACCTCTTTTAGCAAAACCTATTAGCAGCAGTTTAGTCAAACCCTTACTACAACTTGCCAATCTCACCAGCAATTTACCCGATAAACTCACAGAACATCAATCGCTACAAATTCCAGCTAGTTCAATTACTGAAATTGAAACCCTCTCTAGTAACTTTCAACTCATGGCAAATGTTCTGCAAGATAAATTTCAGGAAATTCAGCAAGCTAGTTGGGAACTTCAGCAGGCAAAAGAAACTGCCGATAGGGCAAACCAAGCAAAAAGCGAATTCCTCGCCAACATGAGTCACGAGTTACGCACTCCGCTCAATGGTGTTCTTGGCTATGCCCAAATCTTAAAACGCAGCGAACCTCTCACCCAAAAAGGGCAAAACGGCATCGATATTATCTACCAAAGCGGTTCTCACTTGCTGAACCTAATTAACGATATATTAGACCTCGCCAAAATCGAAGCTCGAAAATTAGAACTGCATCCCACAGCTATCCATCTACCTTCCTTCCTGCAAAGTGTTGTCGAAATCATCCGCATTCGTGCCGAACAAAAAGGGATTAGTTTTGATTTCCAAGTTGGCTCCCAATTACCTACGGGCGTTTGGGCGGATGAAAAACGTTTGCGTCAGGTTTTAATCAACCTTTTGGGCAATGCTATTAAATTTACCGATCGCGGTAGCGTGACTTTTAAGGTTGAATCTATCAGCCCCAAAATTCGCTTTCAGATAGAAGATACTGGGGTGGGGATGACTCCAGAACAAATCGAAAAAATCTTCTTGCCTTTTGAGCAAGTTGGCGATCGTGAAAAGCAAGCAGAAGGCACGGGACTCGGATTAACGATTACCTGTCAAATTGCTGCATTGATGCAAAGTGAAATCCAGGTTCAAAGTATTTTAGGTGAAGGTAGCACTTTCTGTTGGGAAGTAGAACTGCCTGAAGTGGAAAATTGGGCAGCTACTTTGAGAGCCACGCAACAAGGCGTAATTCAGGGTTACGAAGGCGATCGACGCAAAATATTGGTCATTGATGACCGTTGGGAAAACCGTTCCGTATTAGTTAATCTTCTAAAACCCATCGGTTTTGAAACTATCGAAGCTAACAATGGAAAAGAGGGTATCGCACAGGTACTCAAAACATCGCCGGATTTAATTATTACTGACTTATCAATGCCTGTAATGGATGGGTTTGAGTTTTTGCATAAGTTGCGTTCGGGAACTGACTCTGAAGGAGTATTCCATCCCCAACTACAAAACCAAATTGTTCTCGTCTCCTCTGCTAGTGTCTTTGAGAGCGATCGCCACAAAAGCTTAGATGCTGGAGGGAATGATTTCTTACCCAAACCAGTACAAGCTGAAACTTTATTAGAACTACTGCAAAAACATCTGCAATTAGATTGGATTTATGATACTAATAACACTGAGAAGCAGAATATTGAGGTTGTTGCCGATGAAATACAGCCACCTAAAACAGAAATCTTGCAGCAACTCTGGGAATTAGCTCAAGATGGAGAACTTGATGGCATTATCGAAATCGCCGAAAAACTTCAGGATACCAATACTGCTGCTTTTACCCAAGAACTGATCCGTTTGGCAGATGCTTGCGAAATCCAACAAATGCGGGCATTTATCCAACACTACCTCGCTTAAGATCGAATCCGGTTGAATACTTATCAGGACTTACGCAGAGACTCTACTTATGGCGAGTAGGAATGCAATTTACCCCTACAAATGGTGCTTTAAAGGTCAATTTGCGTAAGTCCTGACTTATACTTATAATATATTTTGGGGTGGGGAGAAGGGGAGGTGGAGAGATTCAAGGCGAGAAAGTGTGGATAAAATTATAAACATATACTGTATAACCGGATTCTATATAACAAGCTATCAGCGCTTCAGCTATTAGCTAAAATCGGCGGGTTCGGCGTCCCCCACTATATTTATTTGAAAAAGCGCGTGTTGTACGTTGAGAGCTGATAGCTGACCGCTGACCGCTGACTGCTATTTCAATTAGGAAAAAAAACCATGCCAAATCCAACCCAACCATTTATTTTGATTGTGGATGACAACCCCACTAATTTGTCTGTGTTGTCAAAATCCTTGAAAGCTGCAGGCTATAAAGTGCGCATGGCAGTTGATGGTGAAGATGCTCTATCCCTAGTGCAACGCCATTATCCAGACCTAATCCTGCTGGACATTGAGATGCCGAAAATGGATGGCTTTGAAGCCTGCAGTCGTCTTCAGGAAAACCCAGACACTAAAGGAATTCCCATCATTTTTATGACAGCTCTAGCTGATACCGAAAACAAAGTCAAAGGTTTGTCATTAGGTGCAGTCGATTATATTACGAAACCCTTTGAAGAAGCGGAAGTGTTAGCTCGCGTCAAAGTCCACTGGCGATTAAAGCAACTGACGGATAGTTTAGAACAGCAGGTAAACGAACGTACTCAGGCGCTGCAAGCAGCTCAAGTGCAATTGGTACAACAGGAGAAACTCTCCGCGCTGGGGCAATTAGTAGCTGGGGTTGCCCATGAAATTAATAATCCGATTGGTTTCATTGTCGGTAATGTTAGCGCTGCACAAGATTACATCAACGACCTATTAGATATAATCGATCTCTATCGCGAAAAATTTCCTCAACCCGGTGCAGAAATTGAAGAGGAACTTGAAGCTAGAGACCTAGACTATGTGCGAGAAGATTTACCAAAGTTAGTCAGAACAATGAAAGATGCAAGCGATCGCATTAAATCAATTAGTAAAAGTCTTCGCACCTTCTCTCGTGCTGATAGCGATATCAAAAAAACTTTTAATTTGCATGAAGGGATTGATAGCACAATCGTGATTTTACGCCATCGCCTCAGTACTAACGAAAATCGTCCCGCTATTGAAGTTGTCACCGACTACGGCAATATTCCGGAAATAATTTGTTTTCCTGGACAACTCAATCAGGTGTTTATGAATATTCTAGCTAATGCTATTGATGTTTTAGATGAATCCCATGGGGAAAGAGATACAGAAATTCAAGTTAATCCTCATCGAATTACTATTAAGACACAACTGGTAGATGAACAGGTGCAAATTTCCATTGCTGATAATGGCAAAGGAATGTCTGAGGAAGTGAAAGCCAAGATTTTTGACCACTTATTTACGACTAAAGCAGTAGGGAAAGGAACGGGTTTAGGGTTAGCGATCGCTCGTCAAATAATAGTAGAAAAACATGGTGGTATAATTAAAGTTAACTCTAAACTAGGAGAAGGAACAGAATTTATCATCACTTTACCAATTTAACTAAAATTTAACTAATCAGAAAAATTTTTATCAAAATCATAAGGGTCGCGCCACCCCGCCTTTTGAAATAGCACCTCAGCACCTCAGCACCTCAGCAATCAGCTCTCAAGGCGTATGATGGGGGATACTCTAGAGTTGTCGCTCCGCGTCTTATCACCCCCATAATATAGAATCCGGTTGAATAGTTATTGTATAGTTGGGAGTAGGGGAGTAGGTCCGATTAAATATTGAAGTAATTATAGAATTATAAACATATACTGTATAACCGGATTCTATATAACACGCACACCACGCGCTTTTTCACGCCTTCGCGTGGGGGACGCTCCCACCCGCCGATTTTAGCTAAAAACTGAAGCGCTGATAGCTAGTTAAGGCGATCGGGTTTTTGGAGCTTTTCTCAAATCCCCTACTTCCCCTCCTGGCTCCCCTCGACGGTCGGGGGTGGGGTGGGTTGGGTTAGGGGTGGGTACACTTGCTGACTTCTAACTTGCAGACTTGCTGACGCGCGTTAAATCCGGGTCTAGAACAGTTAAATTATCGGCAAAATAACTTTGACAATTTTTTGGTGAGATTAAGCTGTATGTGATACCAATTCCCAAAAATAATGCTATACTTCATTAAAAGTTAAGTTATTAAGTAATGATAATGGCTTAGTAGACATCTCCAAAAATCAAAGATAAAATCAATTATTATCTATAAATCATCAATTATTATTCTTTTTTTCCCTGTTTTCTGTTCTTTGTTCCCTCTGTTGGAGGAGATATTTAGTAATGTTTTTAACGATTATCATTATTAAGCCAAGATATATTATTTCTTTTAACCCTACTCCCTACTCCCTATTTTTAAGGAGATGTAGCAATAATTTTGAGATTTTGTATCGCACGATTTAAGAGGAATAACAAGCATAATTTTTAGAAAAAATGATAGAAAAAGTGATGGAAAACCAGAAGCAAATGAAAATTTGGGCCGAACATATCCCAATGAATGTATTATATCAATATCAATTAGTCGAAGCGGAGCGTTGTCGAGTCATGGACTGTAAGTTAGAAGCAATGGACCTCTACGACCGCGCGATCGCCCTAGCTCAAGAAAACAATGATATCCAAGAGGAAGCTTTAGCTAACGAACTAGCAGCTAAATTCTATCTGAACTGGGGGAAAGAAAAAGCTGCGGCTGGATATATGCAGGAAGCATACTATTGTTATGCTAAATGGGGAGATAAAACTAAAATTGCCGATCTAGAACATCGTTATCCCAATTTACTGCGCCCTATTCTCCAGTCCAACACCCAACCTTTAAATGTACTCGAAGCCTTAGCAAAAATCTGTGATGGTAATAATTCAAGCCATACCTCAACTCAAACTAATTCATCTTGTACAAACATCTATACAACTCTAGATTGTGCTGCGCTGCTCAAAGCATCTCAAAGCATCTCCAGCACTATTGATTTTCACTACCTACTGCGTCAACTAACTCAAATTATTTTGCAAAACTCCAGTAGCGATCGCTGCGCCTTAGTCTTACCTAATTCTGACGGTGTATGGCAGATTTTCGCTACTGCCACATCCACTGTGACTGAGATTTGCGCAGATTCTCTCGATGCCAATACTAACTTGCCCATTGACCTGATTGAGTATGTCAAAAATAACCAAGGAATGGTAGTTATTAATGATGGCAAAACCGATTTGCCCATAGTTGATGAATATTTGAGCCAAAAACAACCAAAAAGTGTATTGTGCTTACCTCTGATAGATCGGGTAAAATTGATTGGTATACTATATTTGGAAAACCAATTTACCAGTCAGGTCTTTACCAGCGATCGTCTTCTCATGCTCAACTTCCTCTGTACCCAAGCAGCTATATCCATTCAAAATTCTTATCTTTATCAAGAAGTACGGAATTCTGCCACAGAACTGAAACACTCGCTCCAAAATGCCCAGCAAAAATCTCAGGAGTTAGCAGAAATCATTGCAATCTCCGATGGTCAAAAGCGAATTTTGGAATTGATTACCCAAGAATTGCCTTTAAACAAAATCTTAGAAGAAACTGCACTGTATATTGAAGAACAATCTCACCACCCAGCTTATTGTTCTTTTTTATTGCTTGATGCTGAAGGACGATTGCGAAATGGTGCGGCTCCTAGCCTTCCAACTGCCTACAACACTCTAATAGATGGACTGAAAATCGGGCCGAATGTAGGTTCTTGCGGTACAGCAGCTTATTGCAAAGCCTCTGTAATGGTTGAAGATATTGCTACCGACCCTCTTTGGACAGATTATCGCGTGGCTTTAGACTACGGTTTGCGGTCTTGTACATCCACTCCAATTTTAGATGCGGAGGGGCAAGTATTAGCTACTCTGGCGATGTATCAACCTAAACCTAGTGGTCTGACTCCCCACGATCGTAAACTGATAGAAGTAGCAACTTATCTAGCTCGGATTGCCATTGAACGTCATCAAATTCAAGCTGAAAAAAAAGCTACAGAAGCTTACAATGCTCGCCTGTTCAATGAAGTTAAACAAGCCGAAATTGACTTACGGCAAAATAAAGCTTTCCTAGAAGCACAGCGTGAATCTTCTTTAGATGGAATTTTAGTGGTAGGTCAGAACTACGAAATTAATTATTATAATCAGCGATTTCTAGATATATGGAAAATTCCACCAGAATTACAAAATGTTCGCGACGATCGTTCGATGCTTGCTTATTCAATGAATCAAATGGTAGAACCAGATGCTTTCTTAAAGAGAGTTTTGTATCTATACGAACATATCAATGAATCCAGCCACTGCGAACTCCATCTTCAAGATAACAGAGTTATCGAAAGGACATCATCTCCAGTCAAATCATCTGATGGAGCATATTGGGGACGAATTTGGTATTTTCGAGACATCACCGAACGCAAACGGTCTGAAACTGCTATCAAGCAAAAATCTCAAGCACTCGAACAAGCTCTTCAGGAATTGCAACAAGCACAGTTACAAATCGTGCAAAGTGAAAAAATGTCAGCATTGGGCAATTTAGTAGCAGGGGTTGCCCATGAAATTAATAATCCTCTGGGTTGCATTGTGGGTAATATTAATGCTGTCCAAGATTACAGCAAGGATTTGTTGGGGGCGATCGCTCTCTACGAAAATAAATTCCCTCATCCAGGGAAGGAAGTTCAGAAAGAACTAGAAGGGTTCGATCTAGAATATTTACGAGAAGATTTACCCAAATTAGTCAGAACCATGCAAGATGCGGGTAATCGCATTAAATCAATTAGTAAAAGTCTCGGCAGCTTCTCCCGTGCTGATAATAACCAAAAACAGGAATTTAACTTACATCAAGGGATTGAGAGCACCATCCTAATTTTACGCCATCGACTCAAAGCTAACCAACATCGTCCGGCAATTGAAGTTGTTACAGATTACGAACATCTGCCAGCTATTAATTGTTTTCCGGGGCAATTAAATCAGGTATTTATGAATATTCTCGCCAATGCTATTGATGCTTTGGATGAATCTAATCAAGGACGAGATTGGGCTGAGATTAAAACCAATCCTAATCGAATTACTATTAAGACGCAACTGGTAGATGAACAGGTGAAAATTACGATCGCTGATAATGGTAAAGGAATGTCAGAGGAAGTGAAAGCTAAGATTTTCGAGCATCTATTTACCACTAAACCAGTAGGAAAAGGGACGGGTTTAGGATTGGCGATCGTTCGTCAAATTGTGGTAGAAAAACATGGTGGTATAATTCAAGTTAACTCTAAACTAGGAGAAGGGACTGAATTTATCATCACCTTACCAATTTAGGAAAAAGGAAAAGTTAATACCATTTGTGAATAGTATAGCATTCTTTATTTACCGAAAAATGAGGTCCAAAGCCTCCCCTTTTAAAGGGATAAAAAAAAGAGTATTCCTTATGTCAAGCCTCCTTATTGCAGAGGTACTGATAACTGATAACTGATAACTGAAATGACCCTTGGTATATTTGAACAGGGAGGGCGATCGAATCGCCGAACAAGTTAGCTTTATACCTGAGAGTTTTTGAGATAGATAATTAATTGATATGGCTTTAAGTTGCATTTTAAAATCAACAGGAAAATATCTCGATGCCAAGAACTACGATCCCCAAAAACATCGAAATGATACTTGGGATAAATTTGTAGACTCACCAGTTTTTTATAGAAAAGACCACTGGAGAACAGGGACTTATGTAAGACCTCATTTTGTTAGTCAGTACAAAGGCAATTTTCCTGATACAAAATTAATTTTCGACCCTGAATATTTTAAGAATAATCAAACTTACTCACCAAGAGAATCATGGGAACACATAGAAGGGAAATTCTATGTGGCTGAATACTGTCTTAAATGTGCTTCTGCTGGACTTAAACCTGACTGCATTGAATTTGAGCATTTAGTTAAAATGCCATCAGGTAAATACAGAATTATCGATGTGGCTATAGTCATGGCTTATGGCGATATTTTTGCTCACGAAATCCAACTGGCATCTATAACGCCAGAGCAACTAGAAGCGAGGTCAGAAGACTACAGAAGCATAGGGATTGACGTTGTTTGGTGGTTAGGCAAGTCTGCCAACACTAAAGCGAATAGAGAATGGCATGGTGATTATTTCTCAAGACTTCCTCCGGTACTTTTGTTCACTGAAACAGACAATGCAAGCAATAAAGAAGGAGAGGCAAGCGATGACGACAAAAATAATTACTTCATTTCATCAGAAAATATAGATACAATAACTGATAATTACGAAGATGATTACTTTTAGGAAGAATTTGAGTTTTAGGACAACCCATATCATTAAGCATGAACATCAGAGAAAAACTACTTTTAATATTGTCATAAATACCCTTGTATGTACCAGGGAAACATCTGCTTGCCAGAGGTTGGTTAAGCAAGCTTTGTACGAAATGAGGAAGGAAGAGCAATTTTACAATTTTATAGAAATCGGGAATTTGACAATAAAAAACGGTTTTACTCCTTCCGATCGACTTCAAGGATTTTACGGGCAAAAACATAGTCAAAAATCTTTAAACTGTGATATTCCTCTCGACTTTGTGACCGAATGTTTACACTATCCCTATGAATTTGTAGTAAATGTCAACAGTTTTATTATGGCTTTAGATCGGCCTGTTATTGAACTGTATTTTGAAAGCTTAACCCCTAAAGTTAACCCAATAGAAACAGAAAAGAGCAAATGGTTGAGTGAGCTTGAACTTATAGAAAATTATCGGCAATACACTATATTTACCCTTGTCGAACAGATGCAGCGTTATCTCTGTAGACCAGTTACACGGGTTAATTTGTTGATGTGTGTTAATTACCCTTCTGGTTCGTATAGGTTACATCCTTATTCTGGTAAATGGGAGACAAGAAAATTATTAGATGTCATTCACTATGTTGGGAGAGCTTTCCAGGTTTGGAAGCGACTAACCCTTGAACAGGTTATGCGAGGCTGCTGTTTCCTTGGCGATCGCAAACAGTTATGTCTAGGGGCACTTACCAGGCTTAAGAATTGTGGGGCAATAGTAGAGAACCAAAAACATCTTTACACCCTTGTTAACGTTCAGAATATGGTAGATAGTATCTGGAGTATTCCTCTGTTAAGCACTACTCAGGTCGAGCAAATCAAGCAAAGGGCTTATTTTGCTCGACAAAACTTGACTCCCTAAGCACATTCAAATCATTGCTTCGATTTTTCCCTAGCAAAATTTGTAAGTCTGCCTGATGGGAAGGCGATCGCTTTTTCCAGCTAGAGCAACCGCTACAAACTAGGAGCGATCGCTTTTCTAGATTTATATAACCCAATTATTTAACTTAAAATCAGAAATACGGTGGTAATAACGAGTGTTGTTCGTGACTCAAATTAAATTTTCAGTGAGAGCAACCTACCTAATAAGTACATCAAATTTATAAATTAGCTCTTATTTATACATCACACTTACTAGGAAATGCTATATAAATTTTCCTATTTGTTTGCTAAAAGATCAAAAAAAATTGATAATTGAATAAATTATTCAACCTAACTTTACTACTATCGGCTAATTATGGAAGCAATTTGGCAAACTATCCAAAACATCAAAATTCTTGATATCCCAGTCATAATCATATTTTTTATAGTATTGGCTTTAATCACAACATTAATCTTCAAACAATTATTAACTATAGTTGTGATTAGGCGGATTGAAGCTTTAACTCGTCATACCAAAACTACCCTTGACGACCAATTAATTGCAGTTATTAAAAAACCTATAGGATGGTTTGTCTATTTAATGGGATTGTGGATAATACAATTAATACTAACAGATTATATTACTCCCCAACTAAATCAAACAATTACAGGAATTATTAATTTAGCAATAGTAGGTAATATAGCACTAATTGTTTACCGTACATCTCCTATTTTAGGAGAGCTGCTACAAAATTTATCAGCTCAAACAGATACGGAATTAGATGATATTATTAGCCCCTATATTCCGAAGTTATTTAGGTTAACTGCTATTGTAATTTTTGGTCTAAAAGCAGGAGAAATATTATTGGGAGCTTCTGCCACTGCAATTGTTGGTTTAATCGGCGGTGCTGGTCTGACATTAGGTTTATTATTTAAGGATGTTGTTGGTGATTGGTTAGCTACGATTGTTATTTATAGTGATAGTTTATATCGAGTAAATGACTGGCTTTTATTACCAAGTGGTCGTTGGGCGGAGGTGAAAAATATAGGTATTAGAAGTACAACTATTTATATTGGTTTTGAGGGCGCTACTCAAAAAGTTCCTAATTCTAAAATGATTGATGGTAGCATTAAAAATTTATCTCAACAGCCCAATGAACGGAAGAAAGCAGCTATTAATGTATATATTAAGATTGACGGAATTTCATCTAAAAAAGTAGTCGAACTTAATGATAAAATCCGAGAAATTCCTAAAAATATTGACCTTTTATATGATTCTTGTATAGTCAGATTTAATGGTTTGGAAAGAAATTCTCGGGTGATTAGAGTAATTGGCTTTGCTAATGATTTAGATAATTATTCGAGAGCTTATGACCAATTAAATTTGGCAATATTGGCTTTATTGGAGCAGGAGGGAATAGATTTATTTTATGTGAATATTTTGAGTGACACAGAAACTTATAAAACAAGGAGTCAATAGTCAGTCCTCAGAATTCAGAATTCAGAATCCAGAATTCAGGAGGAGTAAAGAAGTAGAAAGATAGTAAGCATTAAGCCGTCAGCCATCAGCTATTGCTTTTTGTTGACGATAAAAGCTTTATTAATTCTCTTACTAAAAAAGTTGGCTCCCTTGCACTTAAAGTCTATATTAATTTAAACACCTTTCTATATTAGAGAGTCTTGTTGCTGAAAGCTAATAGCTGTTTGCGCAGCAGTCCGCAGGAAATGCTTACGAAAGATGAGCGTAGTTATGGCAATTGGAGAGTTTTTTTATGTCCCATTAAATGGATTTGATATAATACCAATTTGAAAAAAGAATGCTATAAAAAGCGCCTCTCGATCGGATATGCTTAAAAATAGTGGCTCTCATTTATTATAGATAGTTATTTCTATCATTTTTACCTTTTTTTCAATATTTCCTCCTTCTTCCTTCTTCCTTCTTCCTTCTTTCTTACTTCTACTATTTGTAACAAACACTTATCAAATTGGTATAATACCTGAGTGAGTTTGAGTATTTATAATTGTCCTAACCTATTTGCGTAGTGCTATAATTTCAATGCGTAAATATGCACTTTTTTTCAATATTTCTTCCCTCTTCCTTCTTCCTTCTTCTCTCTTCCTTCTTCCTTCTTCGATTGAATTAATTTTTCTGCTAATTTAATTCCTTCAGCTTTAGTAAAAATCTTCTCTTCAGCTCGTGCTATTTTAATTTCTGTTAATAGTTGACCAATTATCGGACTTTTAGGTAATTTTAGAGCTGCAATTAAATCATTTCCGTTCAACAAAGGTGTGGGATGAGCGACTGGATCTTCTGTATTAATATAACGTTGAATTAAACAATTAATTTCCTCTCTTGATATTCCTTTTGCCACTGCTACAACTGCTAGAGCAGGAAAATTTTTTCCTATCTCTTGAAATAAGAAAAATTGTTGTCTGACAGACATTTGAGAAATTTCTATTTCTGACAGTTTAGCTAAACCTTTAACAACTCCTATCGTACTTCTAATTTCTGCATTGCTATACTTCAACCCCACCAACTCAACTTCCGCTTTTTCTGGCTCGGAATTAACTAATATTGCTAATTTAGCGATCGCCAATAAAGAGGTTTTGACTGTATCGCGCACCCCCCTTGCTAACTCATCCTTTAACTGAGACCAATTTTTTCCTAACTCCTCTGCTACTATTTCTACTTGTTTTGCTATTTCCCAATTTTCTCCCGCAGTAGAAAAATAACTAGAAAGTAAACCATCTTTCCAAGCTTTTTCTATCCAAACCATACCTTGGGGATGACTCAATAAATAACCTAATTCTGTTTGAACTCTTTCTGCTGCAACTTGGTTAAGCAAAGGTGCAAACTCTCGAATAACTGTTTGAGTTTCCGGTGAAAGAACAAAACCTAACTGTGCTGCTTGACGATATGCGCGTAATAGTCGGAGGGGGTCATCTCTGAGATTAGCAGACCTTACCATTCTAATCGTACCATCTTGCAAATCCTTCAGAGCATTAAATAAATCTATCACCTCATCATTAAAAGGATTATAAGCGATCGCATTTATGGTAAAATCTCGTCGCCATAAGTCTTCCTCCAGACTATTACCTTCAATTTCAGCAAAATCAACTGTAGTCCCCTTAAATACCACCCTAGCAATTTTTCGTTCGGCATCCAATACCACAAACCCTGCTTGATACTGTTTCGCAATATTTCTAGCAATATTAACTGCTTGGTCGAAGAGAATAAAATCTAAATCCAAATAATCACTTTTGCGCTTCAGCAAAGCATCTCGCACAGATCCACCGACCAAATAAACAGGTTGGGGCAACATTTCTCGGTCAAATGGCCAATTATTGGGAGATAAAGCAGAAAGGGAATTTATCGACATTGGTAAAAAAATCAAGTGAACTTCTCTGTAATTAGACTTTCTGAGTAGGAAATCATACAGGATAAAATTAATTTGGGCTAGAATATAAATTCATCAAATCATTAAAATAGGCAATTATTGCATCAATTAAGATTAGAGTTGAGCATCAAAGAGGTACTGACAAATGTGTATTTGTATTAACTGCCACTATGTAGATCGGTGTGTCACCTATCATGCTGTAGAAACTCAGCACGAACAACTTCATTTAACAGAAAATCCAGATTTTGACCCGGTTGAACCTACAATCAATGTTAACATTCGTCCTCAAAATAATGAAATTGAAATGGAGTGGGATGTTGTTGGTTGTGAAAGTTTTAAAGAAGAAATGGGCAAATGGGCAAAATTAAGACCAGGTGAACTTATCCCTACTTAAAGTAATTCTAATTCTTGATTTCCCCTTCTTTATTATAAATAGAGGGGGGTTCAACAATTAATAATTAATAAGTAAGAGATATAGCAATTCCCAAAAAGCGTGAGATACAAAATGCGTTTGCTTTAGGCAACAGGGAAGAAAAATCAAAGTACCTCACACTTACTAAAAAACACTATAGTACAGAAAATAATGACTGTAATGGTGCTGCAAATATTCGATTAAAAAGCAACCTGAATTGGTTTATCCCTTATTTTTTGACCTAAAAATAAAGTAAGCATTTCCTGCGGAATGCTGCGCAAACAGCAATAAAAATGAATCAAACAAGTATTTGCTTAACTTCTACTACATTTTTTAATAAATAATTGAAGCACAAAAAAAACGAGTTTAAATTGTCTACTAAAGGCAATAAAGCTGAAAGCTGAAAGCTGAACGCTGAATGCTTACAAAATAAATAATAAAAATCTTTATTTATCTATTTTTATTCTAATGAGTTATTGCTACTTTCCTTCCTGCAAAAATCCGCAAAATCCTACTAAGGCTGAATTTTGTCTGAGTTGCAACTCACCATTGTTACTAATTCCTCCACTAAGTGCTGAAGATGAAAAAATAGAAACAAATAAAATTATTCCTTCGCCAGATAATAATCTTAAAATAGCTAACCAATCTCGCTACCGTATTCTTAAATTAATTGGGCAAGGTGGTTTTGGTAGAACTTTTTTAGCAGTAGATGAAAAAAATTCTATTCGACAAGTTTGTGTAATTAAACAGTTTTTTCCTCAGAATACAAATTATTACCATTATGACCAAAATTCTCTTCAATCTTCAGAAAAAAATTCTGGCAGTGAGTCTCTTCAAGTAAAGACAAAAACTCAAAAAGCTTCAGAATTATTCCAGCAAGAAGCACAACAGTTAAAAACTCTAGGTATTCATTCTCAAATACCCAAACTGCTGACTTATTTTCAAAAGGATGGGCAACAATATCTAGTTCAAGAATATATTGAAGGCAAAAATCTCGCTCAAGAATTAACAGAAAAAGGTGTCTTTACTGAAGCGAAAATTCGGGAATTGTTAAATGATTTATTGCCAGTATTACAGTTTGTACATAAGTCCAAAGTTATTCATCGAGATATTAAGCCAGAAAATATTATTCGTCGCACTACTGGTCAACTGGTTTTAGTAGATTTTGGTGCTGCTAAGTTAGTAGAAAAAAAAGGTTTACCTCAAACTGGAACTATTATTGGCAGTGCTGCTTATACCGCTCCCGAACAACTTATGGGTAAAGCAGTTTTTGCCAGCGATCTTTATAGTTTGGGTATTACTTGTATTCATCTTTTGACTCAAGTTTCACCTTTTGACTTATTTGATAGTAGAAATAGTAAGTGGGTATGGCGAGATTATTTAAAAATGCCTGTTAGTAAAGAACTCGGTCTAATTTTAGACAAGATGTTGGAAGGTGCTACAAATCGGCGTTATCATTCTGCCATTGCTATTATTAGACATCTTAACCCTCAGTCTAATTATATGGAAAATGTTTATTTTTCTCCTTCTTCAGCAGTGCCGAAAAAATTGACTGAGCAAGCAGAAATTAGACGGGAGTTGCAGGAAGTTTTGGCTAATGAGTCGGTTAAAATTCAGGTGAGTCGTGTCAAAAAAACTTTGACTGTTGTGATTAGTAGAAATCCAGGAAAAAAGACTAATTATGCTCAAATTTTAAAGACCATTTCTGCGAAGTTAACTGATTTAAGATTGCAAAATATAGATAAGGTTAAATTACTAGGTAAGCTTCAGGGTAAGACTGTGCCAGAGTGGCAAAAAATATTGAAAATGGATCGTAAAGCTAGGTGGAAAAACCAAATTTTGAGATTACAAAAAAATGAGCATTTTGTGAGGCTTTCGCAGTTAGGAACTCATAATTTTTGGTTGGCTAGATTTAAGGAAAAAGAATTTTGGTTAGATGCTTTGATGTTTGCTTTTGCTTGGTTTATTTTTGGCTATCGGATAATTATTTGGCATCCGATAATGGCTGTTATAATTGCATCAGTTTTTATTACGGTTAAGCATCAGGTTGGAAAACAGAATAAATTGGCGACTAATAATTTATTTTCTACCGTGGCAACAGTATTTTTAATCGTGGGTTTGTTAGGAGGGAAATTATGGATTTATGATATTTTTGGGTTGCTTTTAGGTTGCTTATTTGTGGCTTTACCAATATTTTATGCTAGAGAGGAAAGATAATTAGGGTTTGCTGAAAAAAGCAAAGTGTGGAGACCCACCCCTAACCCCTCCCAGGAGGGGAAGTGTGGGAAGACAGAAAAAGTAGGAGGAATAATTGTTCTTTGATTTTTCTTCCCCCCTCACCCCAAAATTCTCACTTTTTGAGGGTAAGTGAATTGAAACAGGCGTACTTTTTTCGATTCTAAAAAGGCTAAAACTTTTGTTGACCAGTGCTTTGAGATTAGATCGGTAGAGCAATAATTAGGGTTTGCTGAAAAAGTCTTTTTAAGGAGGTAGAAAATATTT
Organism: Cyanobacteriota bacterium; assembly: GCA_034190295.1. Classification (GTDB taxonomy): domain Bacteria; phylum Cyanobacteriota; class Cyanobacteriia; order Cyanobacteriales; family Microcoleaceae; genus Okeania. The sequence continues at coordinate 54,114 of JAXHSW010000023.1, forward strand.
ATCAAAATAACATGGGTCTAAAACCCCACCTTTTAAGGCGCAATATTTTTGAGCGAAGCTCAAATCCCCTATTTCCCTTCCTGGGAGGGGTTAGGGGTGGGTTGACTTCTGACTTCTGACTTCGTTAACACCCCTGGTATAAAAGTTGATTTTACCCAAAAATAAAGTTAATATTCCTTCTTACTTCTTCTTTCTTCCTTCTTACTTCTTCCCTCTTCCTTCTTCCTTCAAAAAAATGACAAATACAGAGAAAAAATACGGTTTAGGAATTCATACAAGTAGTCCGGAATTAGGTTTAGCTATTACTAATTTTGCTGGAGATATTCGCAGGCAAACTTGGAATTTAGGGCGAGACTTATCTACTCATTTACATCAGAAATTGCAGGAATTTGTACCACCTCAAACTTGGCAGGATTTAAACTTTATTGCTGTTGCTAAAGGTCCAGGAAGTTTTACTGGTACTCGTATAGGTATAGTAACTGCTAGAACTTTAGCTCAACAGTTAAATATTCCACTATTCGCAATTTCAACCTTAGCAGCAGTAGCTTGGTCAAATAAAAATCAACACCAGGATTTATCTCTACAAATGCCAGCTCAAAGAAATCAGTTATTCACAGCTATTTATCAAATTGAAGAAATTGGTATAAATCCTCTTTTAGAAGAAACACTAATGACTCCAGAAGTATGGGAAAAAACTTTGAATAACTGGAAAAATTCATATCAGTTAATTAAGGTAGAAAATGGTTTAGGAAGTTCTGTTTTAAATCTATTAGAATTAGCTCATTTAGAATGGCAAAAAGGAAAGCGATCGCATTGGTCTGAAGCTTTACCTTTTTATGGACAACATCCCGTTCTTGAGCGGGAGAGTAGGGGAGTAGGGAAATAGGGGAGGTGTGGGGAGAGAGGGAAGTTTTGAGCCATTTTTAGTCTTAAACTTTACCTTACTATCCTGAAATTTGCTGAAGCGATCGATCCATATAGCATTATTTTTAGGAATTAGTCTCATACTCCTGACTATTTTTCTTTCTGCGTATCATCATTTTTTTGCTTTTTGCAATTTGCCTCATTATTTGCCTCTATTTCTGCTTTTGCACTTTCTTTTTCTTCCATTTTTTCTTGCCAGTCATTCAGTTGGTTGAAAAGTTTTTGATTAATATTAAATACTTGTTTTTCAGACATTATTTTTACCTCATATATTTATGAAAAAAATTGAAAATAGATAGATACTATCTTTACCGAATAATTAAGGTTTAAAGCCTCTCCTTTAAAGGAGAAAAAAGCGGTCGTTCGCAACAGCGGAACGGAGTTCTATCTTCAAAGCGAACCGTAGGGTGGGATGGCGGAACGCGGAGCGGGTCTGCAAGAGCGGGTCTCCTCGCTGGCCGACCATCGACCAAGAGAAGAAAAAATTTTGATGATTAGTCAATCCTCTTCTTTTTAAGGAGAGGTAATTATTAATTATTAATTATTAATTATTGATTATAGCTATGAAATAGTTTTCCACAGGGGTAGTAAAATCCCTACCAAAGCACCTATCAATAAAGTTATAATAGCTAAAGAACTAATGCCAAAACCTAAAGTTCGTTTCTCAGCCGCCTGATAATAACCCCAAGCAAATAAAATTCGTCCCACCACCCAAACTGTGCCAATACCAGCACCCCATAGTGGGTTAATAAACAGAGAAAAAAGCCACAAAGACGGTAAAAATAAAATTATTTGTTCTACAGTATTTTGTTGTACTCTTAATACTCGTTCAAAATTTGGCTCTCCAGTCATTTGAGGAGGCGTAATATTGTATTTTGCTCTAGCTCTACCAACATTAATAGTCACAACAAAATACATTAATAAAGAGATAACTGTTATTAAACCCGGCCATATAATTTCTTGTGTTTCTAGCATAGCGATCGCTTTTGAAAGATTATTGATTGAGGGAACTTTATTCACATAATAGTTTTGATGTTTATTTTTGACAAGTAGGCGATCGCTGCCATTTTATTCTGAATTCTATAATAGAGATAAGAAGAAAGAAGGTAATTAGTTATTTTAGGAGAGAATAAATAAGGTTGATTATTGATATTCTCAGGACTTACGCAAATTAACCTTTAAAACGCCATAAGTAGGGGCGAATGGCATTGGCGTTCCGCCAAGCTCCGAATTGCGCCCTCACTCTATTTAGTTTCCGTGCGTAAGTCCTGATTCTGTTGTTTCTCCTGCGGAGTGCTACACAAACAGATATTCCATATAGCAGTCGAAGGAAAGGCGTTGTTCAACATTCACACTTAACTAAAAGGTTCTGCATTTACCAAAAAGTTGTGGGTCTGCGCCTCCCCTTTTAAGGGGATAAAAAAAAGAGCATATTCCTTATATCAAGCCTCCTTATTGCAGAGGTACTAATAACTGATAACTGATAACTGAAATGACAGCATCTGAGTCAACTAATCATCAAAAAATCTACTGAACTCTTAAGTTCTTCATCAAATCTTCACATAAAGTCAAGTAATTCCATAGTATGATTAGCGGTTATGGCCTCATCTAGTTTTTATACTTAATTTGGCTGATAAAGATTAGTTATGTATAGTACTAAGATTGTAATAGGGGAAAGCAATCTACAAGAGCAGGATGGCAGAAATAACTAACCTGTTACAAAATCCTAAAAGCCTTACCAATCAATACTTTTGAGGGCGCCATTCGGAGCTTGGCGTTAGCCAATGCCATTCGCCCCTACGACTTTTGACTTTTAACTTCCGCGTAGTGGCACTAGAGCGAGTATTACAAAATTTAATCTGTATTTCAAATTTTACCTAATTCATCACATATATATTTTTTTAGGTAAATACAGACATTAAACATATTTTTATATTAGCTCATTTTACTATCAGAATCTCAACAATCTTGGTCTAATAAATACGTTCAAAATTGCAATTCAATTCTTATTGAAATATCTATTCTACTAAGCTAAATATAATTATCAACTATCGCAAAAATATACTTTATTGAAGAACAAGTTAGATGAATTTCTAATTAATTTTAGAGGGGATTTTTAAGAATGTCAAGTTATAATTTAAACTCTTTATCAAGCAATAATAATCCTAAATATGCCAAACAAGAACAGCGACTTTATCAGCATTTACAAGATTTAGCTCGTCAACAAGACCCCGAAGAATCAATTGGTAATTTTAGGACTCTATTTATTGATGCTTCTGAGTATTTTATCCCCGAAATATGGCAGACAATGGAAACAATTATTGATGCCGATCCTGATGAAGAAGAATTTCATAATATCCTCAATAGAAGTTGCTATATATTAATTAACCGTTGGTTACAAAACCCACAACTGCAAAAATCAATTCCAGAGTTAGTAAATTTATTCCAGTTAAAGCCAAATGGCCTCCCCTCTTGTTGGACTTCTAAACGCATACGCACTTTAATTCGCAGTTTTACTGAGACTGAAAAATATGTTGCCTTACAACGTTTGGCTAAGATGTTTATCAGAGAAGTTCAAGAAAATACAAAAATTGTAGACCGGAAGTTAGAAAAATTAATCGATCGATATCCATACCTATATGAATGTTGTTTTATCAATAATGAGAGTACTGATGAAGAGCAACAAGAAATTCAAATAATTAGACAAAAAAAACAGCAAAAATATGAAATAGATTTGTCTAAATATATCACTTATCAAAAATTGCCCAGAAAAAGTAATTCTGTTGAAAATCCTACTTTAATGAAAAACGAAGAATTGAATAAAGCAGTTAAGTATTTTACAAAAAAAGTTCATGGTAGCCAAACATTACGAGACCAAGCTCAACAGTTTAAAACTTATTGCGATCTAACTTGTTCTTATCGTACTTTTAAAGATGGGCTATATGAATACTTAACTGATACAATTGACTATGGTTATGGTAAACGTCAATTTAATCGCAAATTATATCATAAATTACAAAATACTTTGCCCGATAGTAATACTCAAAAACCCAATGATTCTCTAATTTTAGGTACTTGCAAAAAAATGTTAGATTTTCTTGTTGTGGAGAGTATTGAACAACCAAAACATTTTGTTTTTTATGACCTGATTAATAATCTTGGGGCGACAATAGTAATTGGTATGTTGTTGAAGATTGTATTATTTTGTCAACAAGCTAAACCTTATTTAGAACAAAGATTTTCTATTCTGTTTAATCATTATCAAGGAGCTACCACTGGTAAAGTTTGGTGGTTAGTGAAGTCAATGGAAACTCTTAATGTTGCTTTTAGCACTAACTTAGGAGGGATAAACCTATGCTGTTTTTAATGATTTATTCTGCTTCCTGCCAATATTAAATTTATAGTAGTTCATTTTATTAATTCTAATAGTTATAAAAATTTGTAAATTGTGACAATAACTTATTTTTCATAATTAATTTGAGAATTTCCTTACCCATCAAAATAGTTGAGGTATGGAACTCCCCCCCTGATTCCGTTCTCCCTCTTATTCCCCTCCTGGGAGGGGTTAGGGGTGGGTTAGGTCCCCCTCCAGTCCCCCTCTTATTCCCCTCCTGGGAGGGGTTAGGGGTGGGTTAGATCCGCCTCCAGTCCGCCTCCAGTCCCCCTCTTATTCCCCTCCTGGGAGGGGTTAGGGGTGGGTTAGGTCCCCCTCCAGTCCCCCTCCAGTCTCCCTCTTATTCCCCTCCTGGGAGGGGTTAGGGGTGGGTTAGGTCCGCCTCCAGTCCCCCTCCAGTCCCCCTCCAGTCCCCCTCTTATTCCCCTCCTGGGAGGGGTTAGGGGTGGGTTAGATCCCCCTCCAGTCCCCCTCCAGTCCCCCTCTTATTCCCCTCCTGGGAGGGGTTAGGGGTGGGTTGGGTTAGGTTAGGGGTGGGTTGGGTTAGTGGGTTAAGTTAGGGGTGGGTCTTAATCCAATCCTCAATCACCCTCAAAACTCCCTCCACCTCACCACAAACTTCTTCTTCCTGAAACCGCAAAAATCTCACTCCCAAAGACTCCAAACGCTTTTGTCTTTCTGCATCTTGTTCTTGTGCTTCAGGACTATCATGGGAATAACCGTCAATCTCAATGGCCAGCATCAGCTTTTTGCAATAAAAGTCAACAATAAATTGATCGATGGGACGTTGGCGATCGAAGTCATAGCCACACATTTGCTTTCTTTTAAGGTGTTTCCACAGGGTGACTTCTCCAGGGGTCATGTTTTTGCGAAGCTCCCTAGCTCTTTCTTTTAATATTGGATTATAGGGAATAATTTTAACTTCCATGAGGATGATAATGGTAACGCTTTTTTGAGTCCTAGTCTAACACACTTAATCCACCCCTAACTTAACCCAACCCTAGCTTAACCTAACTCCAACTAACCCACCCCTAACCCCTCCCAGGAGGGGAATAAGAAACCCACCCCTAACCCCTCCTGGGAGGGGAACAGGAAACCCACCCAGGAGGGAATAAGAGGGGGGAGCGATCGCCCTATTTCCCCACTTCAGAATTAGATGCCAGAAGTAGGGGCGAATGGCATTCGCCCACTATGTCGCGAGGCCCACTATATGTCATTCCCCCACTATAGCGATCGCCTGACCCTTAGACTGAGCGATCGCCCTATTTCCTCACTTAAGAATTAGTCCGGCTTCACATCCTTAGCTTTGATAATCCAATTGACATAGATGTTCTTGGGACGGGTTTCCTGTCCACCAGTATTCTTTGTTTTTTGTATACTATCGCTACCTCCAGCTCCTTCAAATAGTGGACTTCCGTCTCTAACAGTTGTGCTTTTTCTTCGTATAAATTCATGAAAATGTGTCTTGAACTCATCCCCCTGCAACGAACCAACATTATCACCAGTATTTCCATTTGGAGCAGATGCGCCGCGAGACCCAGCATCTGGATCTCGTCCTGTTCCAGAATCTACACCTCGGACAAATCGACCGCGCAAATCGGGAACCTTAAACTTTTCAGGAACCGAAGCTGTTCCATAATAACTGCCAATTTTGCAGTATAGATTTTCATACTCTGCTATTAAATATTCGTCTCCGTCGCAGACTAGCCATCCTTGAGTTTGTAACTCGCTTTTATCACTTCCAGTAACAACACCCCCGTAGGCATTTATTGTTCCAATAGGAACTCCTGCACTACTAGTATTACTGCAATCTACTTCTATACCACTTTCAGTAGTAATATCCCCCTCGGCAGTTATTGTTTCCATAGGAACTTCCGCTGCACTAGCAGAATTAACTTGTATACCAAAGATGAGAGTAACAGAAAGAAGTATGGCGATCGCTGCGCCAAAAATTCGTTTTTTGTTCATAAGATAGATGTTCTTTAGTTTCAGTGTTTACTCGATCGTTCGATCCAATTTCCTGGGGCAAGAAATAAGGGTTTGATATTTCCTGTTATGGTGGTCGGATCGATCGCTTTTGATGGCAAATTTTCATAATTTCAGACTCTTCTTTGTTTGGTTCAAGCTTTGATTTGACATTTCGTTCAAGAGTGGAGATTGGACTCATTAACGTCGCCAGGGACTTACAATAGGCGAACCTCCCCAATAAGTCGGCTGGGTAATCAAAGCAAACGGTAGTCCCACACTACTCAACATAGAAGGGTTAAATGCCAACTGTCCATAAAGAGATGAAGCACTAGGTCGTTGGTGCGAAACAGCACTACTTCCAACTGAACTTACCTCAGTTGAGCCTGGTAATACTTGTTCAACTCCCTTCTTTACACCTGACCCTATTATTGTTCCCTGAGTAGAAATAGTTCTGATTTTAGTAGGAAGCGCTGTTAGCCATCTACCTACAAGTGAAGGGGATTTACCCTTAACTGCTGTCAATAAACTTTCTGGTCTACTTCCAAAAGTAGTAAAAGTATCGTAAGCATTGTCTAGCATTGTTGGACTATCAAGGGGACTCCCTACATTAAATCCAGACTTACTAGCGATCGCACTTTGAGCTGCTGCCCTTGCACCACCAAATCCAGCAACCCCACCTGTTATGGCACCGCCAATTCCGCCAATTAATGCTCCTTTCCAGATTGCATCCAACAAACTTCCTTGGTTTTCAACTCCGAAAGCTTCATTAATTCCAAACTGTGCCGCACCCTGACCAGCACCAACTGCAGCACCGACGGCACCACCAACTGCTACACCAGCTAAAACACCAGTTGCCGTTGAGCCTCCAGCGCCTACAACTGCTGCTCCAGCGGCAAAAGACGCTACACCTCCAGCGGCTGATATTACTCCAGCTACAGCACCGACTGCTACCCCCGCAACTATATAGCCGAATAAATCCCATCCTTTGAGTCCCGCTTTGACTCCTGTATAAGCAGCAACCCCAAGACCAACTGCTGCACCAACTGCTGCTCCAATGGCTAATGCAATTAAAAACGCAAACTTTCCATTTGGATCTACGAGCATTATCGGATTGTTACCAGCATACAAATAAGGACTGGCAAATTGCGCCTTGGGATCGGTGCCATAAAACCGTCCTAAACGCGGATCGTAAAATCGCGCTCGATAGTTATAGAGTCCTAATTCTGCATCAAATTCCTGTCCGGTATAGCGATAACTAATAATTTCTGGATTGCCGTCAGCAGTCTCGATCGAGTCTCCAAAAGGTAGATAATCAAAGGTAGCAATTACTGTTCCTGCTTCATCTACCACTACACGAGTCGAACCCAGATGATCTTTAAGCACGGTGTAAACTTTACCATCTTTAATCAGTGCGACTAATCCACCAATACCGTGAATATATTGTATGGGTTTGTCGCTCACTTCCAACAGAGGATAATCATTTAAACCATGCACATATAATTTGGTTGCGGTTTGATTTCCTGAACTATCTTCAGATGTTTTCAAGACTCGCTGATTTTCTCCGTCATATTTAAAGGAAACTGATGTTGCTTCTTCAAGCTGTACCTGAGTAGTTAGCTGAGTGAAGGGGTCGTAATCAATGTTAGAAACTTGGCGATGAGAAGCACTTTTAACGTTCCCATTGGCATCATAACTATAGGTTTGAGGTTCGCTGTTATTGCTAACTGTGTTTACCTTATCGGTATTCTGGATATATTCATATTCATTGGTTGTATCACCTCGTTTTAAGGTTTCAATATTGCCGTTAACATCATAGGTAGTGGGTTTGCCTACTCCTAAACTTGCTTGCTCATTTTGGGAATTTTGGGCAACTTCTAACCGTCCTAATTTATCGTACTGATATTGATAGTCATAACTTTGGGGTGCGTTATCCCAAGTGCCATAATTAATACTATTTTTGGCAATATTCCCGTTGTAATATCCCGAACCTTGATAACCGTTGTCGGTATAAGCAAGAGATTGTTCCATTATTAAGGAGTTATCTGCTTTCTGATTACCAATACGGGTTGGCCAACCAGGAGAGTTATAGTTGAGACTGTTTTGTATTCCCCGATCGTTTAGGACTGCGCTTTTGAGACTGCTATCAGCGTTGTAACTATAACTGGCAAACCGTTGAAGATTTTCTGGTGTTCCTATGGCAATGTTTTCTCCTAAGCTGTTATAGCTGTAAACTACTTCAGGAATATTGTTAGTATTATCGGGATAGTGAATTTTGATGACATTTCCGAGATTATCGTATTCGTAACTAACTGTTTGCGCTGCATATCCAGTAACTGTCAGAGTTTTACTTCCTACATTACCAAATCGATCGTAATCATAGATTTCTTCGACATCGGTGTTACCATCCCCTTGATTACTACTCAATATTTTCCACAAACGACCTATTAAATAAGGATTTGAACCATCTCCATCAAAAATATACCGTTTGCGCCAAGATGTTTGTTCGGGATAGTTGGGTTCAGTATCAGCTTTTTCCTGTAGTTCGGTTCCATCACCCCAGTCTCCGGTAAACCAACCTTCCTCAGTTAAACGTCCTACGATATCATACTTTTTATAGAAGATTATCTGAGACGTTAACCCTACTGCATCTAGCATAAACCGAGGATTACCTGCGCGATCGTAGATATATTTGGTTGTACCAGAATCTGGGTTGGTTTGACGGATCATTTGTCCGAGGAAATCATACTCCATGGTAATTTCCCAAGCGTCAGGTTGTGAATCTTCGGGAGGTACAAACTGATTAGGAAGTAAGATTTTAACTACGTTTCCTGCATCATCATAAATACTGCGAGTGGTTTGATAAACATCGCTTCCTGCTTCAATAGGACCTGCTTTTTTGGCTAAAGTACGTCCTAATTTATCTTTGAGAGTATAAACAGTTGTTCCGTCAGCATCTGTCAGCTTTTCGACTAAATATTCTCCTGATGGATAAGAATCTTCTGCAAAAAATCCTTGTGTATTTGTGCCATATTCTCTGCTGACAATATGGGTATTACCATTGCCGATAGCAAATGCTTTCCCTGGTATTCCTTGCTGTATGGGACGATTCAATGGTGATGTTTCATATACTGTCCTGCTGTAAGGATAACCTTCATCTTCGGGGTAATGATTAGCAATTTCTCCTGTTAATTCTCCGGACTCCCAATTGATACTCTCTATAAATGATGTTCGATAACCGAAGAAAGTATTATCAAATTTTGCTGCTTTAGTAGCGATCGCCTGACGACTTAAAATGTCATAAACGGTTTCTGTTACTAGACAGTTAGTTCCTTCTAATGCTTGAGTTTGCTTTTCTTTCCCAGCACCATCACTATAGGTAATCCCAATTTGAGGATTTTTAAAGGTGACGATATTAGAAAAGGCAACTTCATCAGCAGTAAATATTTCTAGCGCTCCGGTAATATTATCTGTTATTGTCTCAGCAAATATTTGTTTACCGTCAGCGTAGAATAAAACGGTATTATTGGCAGCGACTAATAACCATTCATGGGGAATTGAACCTGTATTAGCAACTTGGGAAGCGTTACCATTGAGGGTTAAAGTCCAACCGTGATTTTGTGTCCAAGTTACAGTTAAGCGATCGCTAATGCGAATACCTAATGGTTGTTCTGGTGTCTTTCTAGGATGAACTGATAACCTGACTCCGTAGTTACTAAAGGACGCTGTAGATTGATAAGTAATGCTATCTAGGGTGTTTCCTGTATGAACCAAAGCATTATTTTCTACTTCCCAATTATTCCCCTCCTGGGAGCTAGGGTTGGGTTTCTTATTCCCCTCCTCTTCTCCTCCTGTTCCCCTCCCTGGAGGGGTTAGGGGTGGGTTTGTTCCCCTCCCTGGAGGGGTTAGGGGTGGGTTTGCTGTTCCCCTCCCTGGAGGGGTTAGGGGTGGGTTTGCTGTTCCCCTCCCTGGAGGGGTTAGGGGTGGGTTTGTTCCCCTCCCTGGAGGGGTTAGGGGTGGGTTTGTTCCCCTCCCTGGAGGGGTTAGGGGTGGGTTAACTTCCCCTCCGGAGGTAGA
>JAXHSW010000230.1:0-559 GCA_034190295.1 Cyanobacteriota bacterium
AATGACAAAATCAGGGATTTTCTATTGAGGAGGAATGTATAGAAAGATTTGATGCGGAAGTTATGCGCTTGAGAAAATGACAAAATCAGGGATTTTTCTATTGAGGAGGAATGTATAGAAACCTTTGATGCGGAAATTATGCGCTTGAGAAAATGAGAAAGTGAAGGATTTTCCACCCTCAAAAGAATGTATGGAAAGATTTGATGATGGGAAAATTAAATATTTAGGTGAAGGATGGAACCTTTGAAGCGGAAGTTATGCGCTTGAGAAAATGACAAAATGAGGGATTTTCTATTGAGGAGGAATGTATAGAAACCTTTGATGCGGAAATTATGCGCTTGAGAAAATGACAAAATGAGGGATTTTCTATTGAGGAGGAATGTATAGAAACCTTTGATGCGGAAATTATGTGCTTGAGAAAATGACAAAATGAGGGATTTTCTATTGAGGAGGAATGTATAGAACCTTTGATGCGGAAGTTATGCGCTTGAGAAAATGACAAAATGAGGGATTTTCTATTGAGGAGGAATGTATGGAAAGATTTGATGATGGGAAAATT
>JAXHSW010000230.1:659-891 GCA_034190295.1 Cyanobacteriota bacterium
AAATATTTAGGTGAAGGATGGAACCTTTGAAGCGGAAGTTATGCGCTTCACAAAATGAGAAAGTGAAGGATTTTCCACCCTCAAAAGAATGTATGGAAAGATTTGATGATGGGAAAATTAAATATTTAGGTGAAGGATGGAACCTTTGAAGCGGAAGTTATGCGCTTCACAAAATGAGAAAGTGAAGGATTTTCCACCCTCAAAAGAATGTATGGAAAGATTTGATGATGGG
>JAXHSW010000230.1:991-1234 GCA_034190295.1 Cyanobacteriota bacterium
AAAATTAAGTATTTGGGGGAAGGATGGAATCTTTGAAGCGGGAGTTATGCGCTTCATAAAATGAGAATTTGAGTGATTTTCCACCCTCAAAAGAATATATGGAAAGATTTGATGATGGGAAAATTAAGTATTTGGGGGAAGGATGGAATCTTTGAAGCGGGAGTTATGCGCTTCATAAAATGAGAATTTGAGTGATTTTCCACCCTCAAAAGAATATATGGAAAGATTTGATGATGGGAACAT
>JAXHSW010000230.1:1334-13650 GCA_034190295.1 Cyanobacteriota bacterium
TAAGTATTTAGATGAAGCTCCCCAAGATGTGTGAGTCAGGAAATTGAGTTGAATAAAAACTCATCGGTAGAGACGAACAACTCCATTTAAATACTATGGTTTGATATTTTGGGGGAAGGATAGAACCTTTGAAGCGGGAGTTATGCGCTTCATAAAATGAGAAGGTGAGGGTGGAAAATCCCTCAAAAGAATGTATGGAAAGATTTGATGATGGGAAAATTAAGTATTTAGATGAAGCTCCCCAAGATGTGTGAGTCAGGAAATTGAGTTGAATAAAAACTCATCGGTAGAGACGAACAACTCCATTTAAATACTATGGTTTGATATTTTGGGGGAAGGATGGAACCTTTGAAGCGGGAGTTATGCGCTTCACAAAATGAGAAAGTGAAGGATTTTCCACCCTCAAAAGAATGTATGGAAAGATTTGATAATGGGAAAATTAAGTATTTGGGGGAAGCTCCCCAAGATGTGTGAGTCAGGAAATTGAGTTGAATAAAAACTCATCGGTAGAGACGAACAACTCCATTTAAATACTATGGTTTGATATTTTGGGGGAAGGATGGAACCTTTGAAGCGGGAGTTATGCGCTTCACAAAATGAGAAAGTGAAGGATTTTCCACCCTCAAAAGAATGTATGGAAAGATTTGATAATGGGAAAATTAAGTATTTGGGGGAAGGATGGAATCTTTGAAGCGGGAGTTATGCGCTTCATAAAATGAGAAGGTGAGTGATTTTTCTATTGAGGAGGAATGTATAGAAACCTTTGAAGCGGAAGTTATGCGCTTGAGAAAATGACAATGTGAATAATGTGAATGTAGCTATTAAGAAAATTATAGCAACTAGCTTTTGAAAAGGGTTTAGAGACTAAAGCTCTAGAATAAATAAAAAGCTGTAAAAATTTATTTGAGGAACTTAATAATGGATAACGAAATTAAATACTTTGAAAATAAGATTAGAAAATATCATTCACTTCCCGAAGCAATAGTGCTTGATTCTAAACCAATTGGTTATCCTTTCTACGTCTTACATCTTGACTTAACTTATTTGGCGAATAGAGAATTACAATTGCTAGAAGAGTTTGTCTTGAAATGTATTGCTAATTGGTTGGTAAAACCACAAGAAATTTCTAGTTTTCTTGGTATGGAAAGTTATCAAATAGAAAAAGTATTATCAGAATTAATTTCCAAAGATTTAGTCAAAAAAGAAGAAAATTTAGAGTTAACAACAGCAGGTTTGAATGTTTTAGAACAACAAACAGTTTTAGCTCCTATTTCTGAAACTCAGACATTTTATCTAGATGCTCTAAATGGAAAACTGATAAACTCTAATTCTTTCTCCTTAAAAAACTTTGACAGTAAAAATCATAAAAATAGTGCAATAAATAAAATCATCAAAAAACCAAGGAAAGGTCATATAGAAGATTTAGTTAATTACTATCCAGATATTGAAAAAATCTTACAAAATTCTCATCCTAATAATTCTAATGCCATAGAATTACTGCAAGTTAATAACCTAGAAAAAATATATTCTCAATGGCATGAAATTTTGCTAGTTTTGTATAAAAGTAATCCTGGCGATCGCGAAATTGAATATGAGATTTTTTCTAGAGGTTCTATTCAGATAGAATATCGAAATATCATCGAACAATTGTATGCTGAAGGGGAAAAAATACTGGAGCCAATTTTTAGAGAAATGGAACAAGATGAACTACCCCGAAATTCAGGCAAGGAGGTTATTTTTAGTATTAATGATGATGATATTAAAACTGTTGAAAAATTAACGGCAAAAATTGATTCTCTCAATGACCCAGATAATTTTGTAGAAACTAAAAATAACTCTCTCAAACAGGAAAAACAAAAAATTCAACAACAACTGAAAGAAATCCAAAATCAAACCAGAATATCAGAGGTAGTTCATACTTATCAAATTCGCGAATATTTATTCAAAGGTTTAAAAGAAGCAAAAAATAGGTTGATGATAGTTTCTCCTTGGATTAAAGCAAATGTAGTTGACAAAGAATTTATCTCAACTTTAGAAGCTACCCTCAAACGAAAAGTCAAAGTTTATATAATCTATGGAATAAAAGGTTCAAATCCTCAAAATGATTCTCAGTCGATTAAACAATTAAACAATTTAGAGGCAAATTACAAAAATATTACATTTCAAAGAACCGAAAATAGTCATCGTAAACAAATTATTTGTGACGATAAATTTGCCATAGTAACCAGCTTTAATTTTTTATCATTTAGAGCTGACTTTAATTTGACGTATAGGGATGAACTAGGAGTCATTCTCAGAGATAAACAAACTATTGAAGATTTATTTAATAGTGGGATTAATTTAATCAGTTAAATTTACAAATGTAAGTATTCAGCTATAGTCTAATCAGGTAAGCATTTAGCTAAGTGCAGTCAGCTTTTTCTTTCTTGCCGAATGCTACACAAACAGAATCACAATTAATAATGAATAATTACTTCTAAGTTTAAAGGAAAGTGCTTTGACAGTTACTTTTAATTCTCAATCAATTTATCAATTTATTTGATATCCCCCTCCAAATCAATAGTTGATAGCTGAATGCTTATATCAAATTGAAATGAAGCTGTATAGAATAATATTTCAAGCATAATTGACCGCAAGTAAGCGTAGATAAATATCGATTTATGAATTTCATCATTCTATGTAACCTAATATAAAACTGGTATTACTCGCCGATTATTGATTTATAAATTATTCATGTACTATAAATCTCGACAAATACCAAAGTCAGCTATCAGCTCTTGAGAAACATCTACATTTCCCGCCATAGAATTGTATGAATTGAACTCAAACTCATCCTTCTTGTGGTTCATTATCTGATTAAAAATGTAATATAAATTAAACGAATGCTTGCTTCATTCATTAAAAAACTAAGAGCTGTTTGCGCAGCAGTCCGCAGGAAATACTGACAATAATAGCTTATTTTATTTTTATTGCTGACCGCTGAAGCGCTAATAGCTGTTTGTGCAGCAGTCCGCAGGAAATGCTTACGTTATTTTTTACCAGATAGTTAACTAGCTATTAGCTTTTCCTTACAGAATACTCCGCAAAAAGTATTTAGCTATCAGTTAAAAATTCAATATTTTAAGAGTCTCACACCACTATATTTGAAAAATTAGTGGTTTGGGTTAATAAGAGATTTAATCCCTTATTATAAACCTTGAGAAACTGATAGCTAATAGCTGATTGCTGAGTGCTATTTCAATTACTAGCTTTCTGAATTGAAGGACTTGATTGAGCCAAATATAATCCTAACAATACGATAGAAAATCCGAACCAACTAATTATAGTAAGTTGTTCTGAAAATAATCCCCAAGCAATTAAAGCAGTAATTACAGGTTCCAATAAAAAGCATAAAGCAACAAAACCAGAAGAAAAAGTTTTGAGACTATAAGTAACTAACCCATGACCTAAAACTTGAGCAATTACTGCCAAACCAATAATAGATAACCATCCTTCCCAAGAAAAAGGCAGAATACGATCTTCAGTCAATAGAGCAATAGGAAGAGTAAATAAACTACCACTTATACAAGTCCAAAATAAGATAGTTGTTGCAGGAAATTTAGAGCGAAGTTTTTCAATTAATAAGTAGTAAGCACCAAATAAAATTGCAGATGAAAATGCTGCTAAGTCCCCAGTAAAATGTTCTAAATCTACTTGTATATCATCTGCTCCAATGGTAATTGCTCCTATTATAGCTATTCCCATTCCTATTAAAAATCTACGGTCAAAACGAAGACTTAAAAATATCCATCCTCCCAAAGCGGTAAAGATGGGAATCATATTATGAAGTATAGTTGAATTCGCGACATTAGTTTGAGTTAAAGACCATGCCCACAGAACTAAACTAGGAGCAAAAGTAAAACCACCAGCTAATAAGCAAATCCAATCACTAAGTTTATAAGTTGAATATTGTTCATTTTTATCTTTTGATGATTGGTTTTTTTGAGCTTGGAAATTACTCCAAAACCATAAGAAAATACCAGAGATAACAAAACGATCTAATACTGTGCTAGCAGGTCCTAATTCTCGTTCGCTTAATCGAATAAAAATTGCTGCTAAGGATACTGCTAATAATCCTATTAATAATGCTATTAAAGAGAAAAAATTAGATTTTTGTTCTGAACTTTGAGGTAGTAATTGTAATTGACTTGTCATGTTAAATTTACCTTTAAATTTTGTATAAGTCAGAAAAAATTGACATATTAGTCCTACTTTGTAGAGAAACTAAAGAGGTTTTAGTTCTTTAGTCATTTGAAATATTTAGCGATGAAAATCAAACAAGACTTAGGAGTCTGTGATGCATCCTATTGCAGGATGGCAAAAATAATTAACCAGTTACAAAATTCTAAAACCCTTACCAATCAATACTTTTAATTTTTGATTTTTGACTTTTGACTTTCGCGTAGCGGCACTATGAGTTTAAAATTGCTTTGCTCTGCAACGCTGACGCGCTCGAAATTACAGAAAAATCTTCTTTTGCATAAGCCTTCTTAATACAACCTATTAGGAGGGAACAGCTCCGAAAGGCAACAGGCAACAGTGGGAAAAGCTTCCCTGTCTAAAGTTCATCATCAACATAAGCCGTAACTAACTCATTCGTTGCTATATAACTCAATATTTTTGTCGATCGATGAATTAAAAAAAACGATTTTCATAGCATGAAATGTGAAAAAAAATCAAAAAAAATTACTAATTTATTTAAGGGTTACTCATGCTTAGAATCTATGGGCAAAAAATTGCTGTGGCAGTTCTAAATAAATTATAAATATATAAGTAATTATACAGCATGATTTAAAAAAAAATCTATTTTTTGATGATGAAGGATAAAATTTGAAAATTGAACAAAGAAGAAGAAAGAAGGACCTAACTTGGAAGGAAGAAAAAGAAAAAAGTGGATGGGGATAGGAGGGCGACCTGCCACTTCGTGTCTATAAACCCCAACCAATTGTAAACACCCTGTAGAAGATGGGGTATTAAACTCAAAAAAAAGAAAATGATAATGAAACTAAGATTTATGTATTTTTGCAAAAATCAATCAAATATTACTAAAGATCGTGTAGGTATAATACTTTTTATAAAAGACTGAAATAGCCGACTATCAAAGTATTCTCAGTCGATAAAAGCGGAATTTATAATCGTAGAAAAACACTTTTTTTACTTGAGAAAGTATACAAATAAAGTAAGCATTTCGGTCCGAATGCGGAGCAAACAGCTATTAGCAGTCAGCGCTTCCTTTCCTTTCCTTTCCAACGGAGATGCTACGCAAACGGAATGCACTCGCATTCAGAAATTAGTAATGAATAATTACTTCTCAGGTTTAGTCCGGGGACTTTAGCAGTAACTTTTTATTCTTTCCTAAATTTAAAAGGTTGCTTTTACGCAGACCCAAAATTAATGGCTGATAGCTGATAGCTGAAAGCTGAATGCTTACCAAATAAAGATATGTTTTTTAGCCAAATTATCACTTGTTAGGTAGCGACATGACTCCAGAAAATGATCGGTTAAATAAATTAGTAATTATTGCTAAATTTTTTCGATTTAACCACCTCAAAACTAACTTTCGCACAGAGACAATAGCAGGAATAACTACCTTTGTGACAATGGCATATATTTTAGTAGTAAATCCTGACATATTATCTCAAGCAATTTTTTTGGAGAACTCCGGCGATTTATTTGGAGAATTAGTAATTGCTACAGCAATATCAGCAGCATTTGCTACTCTAATTATGGGAATATATGGTAATTATCCATTCGCCTTAGCACCAGGCATGGGCTTAAACGCGTACTTTACTTTTTCAGTAGTGTTGAAGTTAGGAATTTCTTGGCAAATTGCCTTAGCTGCTGTGTTTATAGAAGGATTAATTTTTATTGGTTTAACTATTAGTAAAATCCGCAATCAAATAGTTAATGCTATTCCTGAATCTATTAAACAAGCCACAACAGTTGGTATTGGTTTATTTATTGCTTATATAGCTCTAATAAACACCAAAATTATTGTCTCCAATGAAACAACAACTACAACTTTAGGAAATCTAAATCAACCAGAAACATTAGTAGCGATCGCTGGAATTATTATTACTTCTGGATTCATAGTTCGCAGGATTACTGGAGCATTATTATGGGGAATATTAGCAACTGCCTTACTAAGCTGGATATTAGGAATTGCACCTTTACCTCAAGGAATTATCAGCTTTCCTGAATTACCAACACACTTATTTGGTCAAGCATTTATTGGCTTAAAAAGTATAATAAAAACTAACATCTGGGAGCTAATCACTATCATATTTGTTTTAATCTTTGTAGATTTATTTGACACAGTAGGAACTTTAACAGGATTAGGAATAAAAACAGGTTATTTTAATCAAACAGGAAAATCATTAAACTTAAAAAAAGCATTTATGGCAGATGCAATTGGTACAACATTTGGAGCAGTAATGGGTACTTCCACAGTCACAACTTATATTGAATCAGCTTCAGGTATTTCCGAAGGAGGACGCAGTGGATTCACCGCAGTTATTACAGCAATTTTATTCATTTTATCTATATTTTTTATTCCCTTATTATCAGCAATTCCTTCCTTTGCAACTGCACCAGCATTATTAATTGTAGGAGTATTAATGATGAGTAGTGTTCGTAATATTAATTGGGAAGAACCAGCAGAATCTATTTCAGCATTTTTAACAATTATAATCATGCCTTTAAGTTACTCAATTGCAGATGGATTAGCTATAGGTTTAATTATTTATCCTCTCCTCAAAACATTCCAAGGAAAAGTGCATGAAACTACTTTTACTATGTGGCTATTAGCGATCGTATTTATATTAAAGTTTGTACTCGTTGGAAAATAATTAGGGAATGCTCTCAAAAGTCTTTTTCAGGAGCAGGGGAGTAGGGGAGTAGGGGAGTAGTTAGGAGAAACGAGGAATTAATTAGGAGATAGTCGGATATATTTGTAAGAGTGATTTTTCTGCTATTCCCCCTGCCTTTTATGCTAAGTTTTTAAGGATTTTCAACGTGATACCAGGCACTTTTTTCGCCTCTTTAAAGGCTAAAACCTTTATTTGTGAGTACTTTTAGATTAGATCGGTAGAGCAATAATTATTAACTTCTAATTCAGCAAACTTCAGATGATTACAGCAGATTTCACCAAGGGTGAGATACACCCCAAAGTGGGCAAGATGCTATCGCGAGCAAAATGCCTGCACTGGGAAAATTTAATTGTTAATCTCTCTACCTCATAACTTCGCAAACTGTTGTAATTTTTAATAAATATTTTTGTTAGTTTGTAAATAATTATTTAAGATTTAGAGTATAGGAAATACTTGTAATATTATGTCAGGATAATTAGCGATCAAAAAAACTTGATCCTGTTCCTCCTCTTGCTTCTTTCTTATCCTCCTGGGAGGGGTTAGGGGTGGGTTGACTCAGTCCTCCTGAGTCCTGAGTCCTCCGTAATTTATTTATAACTATTCAACCGGACATGATATAAGAGGTGGTTTGGACTAGATAGCTTTAATATTCTTAATGCCAAGTAATCTGAATTTTGCCGACATCAAAGAGTTAAGAATACTACCTCGTCTACACGGTGTTTACAATTGGTTGGGGTTTGTAGACACGAAGTGGCAGGTCGTTGACTATCCTCATTCACTTTTTCCAACTTCATTCTTCAACTTTTTTCTTCTTCCTTAACTTTGCTATTGTGGTGTAGCTCGATCGGATTAGTATAATATATTTTTATACAAACTTTATATTTATTAGTATATATACTATTTTGTGACTTCCTAAACTCATAAATTTAGTGTAAAATTTAATTAAATCTGTTGTTGTTATGCTACATTTTTTAAGCTAAACTTAAGGTAAAAATTACAGTAGATAAAGAAGTGGTAGTTAAGCCGAACTGGTTACGAGTAAAAGCCCCTCAATGGCAACGAGTTGGTAACGTCAAGGAAATTTTGCGAGATTTGAATCTCAATACAGTCTGCGAAGAAGCTTCCTGTCCAAATATCGGTGAGTGTTTTAATGCTGGTACAGCAACTTTCCTAATTATGGGACCAGCTTGTACTCGTGCTTGTCCCTACTGCGATATAGATTTTGAGAAAAAGCCTCAGCCTTTAGACCCCACTGAACCAGAGCGACTCGCAGAAGCAGTAAAAAGATTAAAGCTAAATCATGTAGTTATTACCTCTGTTAATAGAGATGATTTAATAGATGGGGGCGCTACTCAATTTGCTAAATGTATTTCTCAAGTTAGAGAAACTTCACCTCAAACAAGCATAGAAGTCCTAATACCAGACTTGTGTGGTAATTGGCAAGCTCTGGAAATAATTCTTCAAGCAAAGCCAGAAGTGCTTAACCATAATACCGAAACAGTTAAACGACTTTATCGGCGAGTTAGGCCCCAAGGTGATTATCTGCGGACATTGGAACTTTTTAGGCGATCGCGAGAATTGGCCTCAGAAGTATACACAAAATCCGGTATTATGGTAGGTCTGGGAGAAACTGAAGCAGAAGTCCAAACAGTAATGGAAGACTTACGGAATGTTGACTGTGACATTTTAACTATTGGACAATACTTGCAACCAAGTCCTAAACACCTACCAGTATCTAATTTTGTTAAACCAGAACAGTTCGACCGATGGAGAAAAATGGGCTATTCATTGGGTTTTTTACAAGTTGTTGCTTCCCCCTTGACTCGTAGCTCATATCATGCAGAGCAGGTAAAAGAATTAATGAAAAATCATCCAAAGGGTAAAATTCAATAATTAATAATCAATAATTAATAATTAATAATTAACAAATACATCTCCTGGAAAAGAAGAGGATTGATGCGGAGCGTGAAAATTTTTTCTTCTCTTGGTCGATGGTCCGCCAGCGCAGCGAGGAGACCTCGCCATCCCTAGACCGCTTTTTTCTCCTTTAAAGGAGAGAGTTTAAATCTTAATTAGGGTTTGGTGAAAAAGTCTGATGGTGATGATAGGCAACAGGGAACAGGCAACAGCGGTGGGACCCCGCGACGACGATAGTCCCAAGGGAACGCGCACCAAGAGAGGCAAGAGTTTAGACTATCTACTACGGCCAAATTTTCTGATGGTCAGGGGAAAAATATTAGCATTTTGAGACAAAAAGGGCCAAAAACTTTGTACTTTTTCAGCAATATTTAACCCTGGAAGCCTTTACAGGTATTGATTACAATTTTATTCAGCAGAGCAATAATTCTTCGGTAAGAAGTAGATTTTAGATTTTGTCTCATTTTTGCTACTCAGGAAAACTACGATCGCTTCCGAAGTATGTCACCC
This sequence comes from Cyanobacteriota bacterium, assembly GCA_034190295.1. Classification (GTDB taxonomy): domain Bacteria; phylum Cyanobacteriota; class Cyanobacteriia; order Cyanobacteriales; family Microcoleaceae; genus Okeania. The sequence continues at coordinate 10,670 of JAXHSW010000230.1, forward strand.
ATCACCCCTGATAGCAAAAACGATCACTGCTAAAATGTGATATCGATCGTCTATTGTTGTGTCTCGACTAACTCAATGGCGAGAAATTGATTAGTAAGTATATTGAGTATGCTACACATAAATTAAGTTATAAGCTTTATAATAATCAAGTTGAGTAACAACAAAGTGTAACAAGCAAAAAATCAAAATAACAATTTATAAAAATTTAACCTCCAAAATCAGAAAATTCCCGAAGTGATCGGAAACAACCAGTAATAGTGATGAACATTAGTATAGCTTCTGACTACAGTCACCATCCTATAGCAGAAGTATCCGTATACTAAGAATCAAGCCTAGAGAAGTTACCTGGGGCAAAAACACACAGGCAAATGTACTCTTAAGATCGTCGCTAATATAATGTAAACGATCGCCTAAGTTCATTCAGTCTAAGTTGTTAATACTCATTAGGAAACAAAACTAGAGCAAATGCCAATTTCTCCGGAATAAGGCATTTTATCCATAGACTGTCCACTAAGTACAGCCTTTTGTTACTTGGAGCAACTGAGATGATCGCTATATCAGCTACTTATCCTTACACTGAAGAATCTGAAGAAAAACTGCAAGATAATAATTTGCAGACTAATATTTCTGAAGATATAGATCAAATCATTGGTAAAGCAGAAATCAATGATCTAGAAATGGAAGATACAGAAGCAGAGAATACTCAAAAAAGTACTAACCGTAGCACAACAGATTTAGTACGTTTGTACCTCCAGGAAATTGGTAGAGTTGACTTGCTAGAAAGGGATCAAGAAGTCTCTGAAGCTCAAAAAGTCAAGCGCTATGTGGAGCTATGGGAGTTACTCAATAAATCAGCTAAAGAAGAAGAAGGCGTAATTCAGTACTATGTTCAGTTGATTGAAATTCGCAATCGTCTATCAGCTCAGTTGGGACATAAGCCATCTTTAGAACGGTGGGCAAAAGCAGCAAATATACCTGTGGTAGAACTAAAACCAACTCTCGCGGCCGGAAAACTTCGTTGGGCACAATTAGCAGGTTTAAGTGTCAAAGAGCTAGAGCAAGCTCAAAGTGAGGGTATCAAAGCTAAAGAACACATGATTAATGCTAACTTGCGTTTAGTAGTGTCAGTAGCGAAAAAGTACCAAAATCGCGGCCTAGAGCTTTTAGATTTAATCCAAGAAGGAACTTTGGGTCTAGAAAGAGCAGTTGAAAAATTTGACCCAAGACGAGGGTATCGATTCAGCACTTATGCTTACTGGTGGATTCGTCAAGGAATTACAAGAGCGATCGCTACTCAAAGTCGTACAATTCGCTTACCCGTTCATATTACCGAAAAGTTAAACAAAATTAAAAAAGCGCAACGTAAAATTTCTCAAGAAAAAGGACGTATAGCAAAACTAGACGACATTGCCGAAGAGCTAAATATGACACCAACTCAAGTAAGAGAGGTGTTACTAAAAGTTCCACGTTCAATTTCTCTGGAAACTAAAGTGGGTAGTGATAAAGATACTGAACTAGGGGAACTCCTAGAAACTGAAGATGCTTCTCCAGAAGAAATGTTGATGCGAGAATCCTTAGTACAAACATTAAAAGGATTACTAGAAGATTTAACTCAAAGAGAAAAGTCTGTAATTTCGATGCGTTATGGTTTAGGAGATGGTAATCCTTATTCTTTATCAGAAATTGGTCGTTCTTTGAAACTATCTAGGGAACGGGTTCGTCAAATTGAAGCAAAAGCTCTACAGAAATTGCGCCAACCCAAGCGTCGTAGTCAAGTACAGGATTACTTGGAGTCTTTGAGTTGAGAAAAGAAGATATAAGAATGTGGCGCTGTCAATACCTTGCCACATTTTAGGATATTGATACAAAATCCTGAAGTTACAGGTTTTCAATATCAGCAAGGGGAATTAGCAGGATATGAATTGAGAGAATATTTGTTAGAAAAATGGGGTCGTCAATGTGCTTCTAAAAGTGGAAAAACAAATACACCACTAGAAATAGAACATATCTACCCCAAGTCGAAAGGAGGAACAGAGCGAGTATCTAACTTAACTCTTGCCTGTACTAAATGCAATCAGATTAAAAGTAATCAAGATGTCAAAGAATTCTTATATGGAAAACCAGAATTATTAAAGCGAATACTTACCCAAGCCAGATTACCTTTAAAAGATGCAGCAGTTGTTCAATTCCTTAAAGACTACAGGTAGTGAAATAACTACAGGTAGTGGGGGACAGACAAAATTTAACCGCAGAAAACAGAAGTTGCCTTCATCACACTGTATAGATGCAATATTAACCAAGATCGAGTTTTCTTATTCTTCCCGATCTTCCCCCCCACCCCCTACTCAGAGTTTCTAGATTCTTTTTCACCAGGTCGCACTGCTGTTGCCAGATGAGCTGTTCCCTGCTGTAGCATAATTACTTAATATTTCAGATAAAATTGCTATATTGCCATTTCTTTGACTCAACTTTCAGCTTTTGTCAAATAACTTTAGCATTATTGTTTGTATTTCATGGAACTTCACAATATTCTTTGCTTTTACTAATTTCTGGCATTTCTTCGTGGCAAACGGTATTTCCTCGCATCAACCCAAGCCGCACCATAACCAATACGATTAGTATTATAAGCAATCCAGATATAACCATCTTCACCCCAGTCAGTACCCCAAGAATTTTTCACTAACCAAGCACGTTTTCGATCATCCCAACCAATAATAGTCACAGCATGATTAGGAGTTCCGTAGGCATTCTCGTTATAAACTCCGCCCTTGTAAGCATGAAACACATCAGTCATATATACAGCAGAAACAACCGGACGTAGGGGAGTAGGGGAGTAGGGGAGTAGGGGAGTAGGGGAGCGGGGGAGTAGGGGAGTAGGGGAGTAGGGGAGTAGGGGAGTAGGGGAGTAGGGGAAATAGAAAGATTTACTGTTGAAGCACTCATGATAAGTTTTTTCATCACTAATTATCCGGACATGATAT
>JAXHSW010000231.1:0-13372 GCA_034190295.1 Cyanobacteriota bacterium
TTTTGATTTCCAAGTTAAATTTTCAATTTAGCTGCCCCAGTTAATAACTTCTTTTGAATATTGACAATTTTTAAAGCTGCTTGCCGACTCAAGAAAAATCTTTGTCTGTCCCAAACAGATGCCGATCGCCACTTATAATATGCTGGGATACAAACTTCTGTGAAAAAATTACTCCATCGCTTGGCAATATTTTCTGGTTTAATTTCTTCTGCTCGTGCTTGAGAGTTTGCTACTATAGCTCGACGCAACTCCCGATCGTCTTTGAGACGCTTTAAAACAGCGATCGCCTCTGAAGCACTTTTTACTTCAAAATAATCTAATTCATTTTTACGTTCTCCTTGAAAAGCAGACTCCGGTCCTAAAATAGCTGGCACATTAGCATTCCAAGCATTAAATAATTTTGAAGCAGGTTTCCAAGGATAGTCAGTTTTCCCATCAAAACTACGGACAGCTACAATAGCATCAACTTCACTATAATCATGCCACAGGTGGCGTTCTTTTTCTCGTCGCCATACCAACCCTAACTTCTGAAGCTCCTCTTCCCAAGTTGGTTGTTGTAATTCAGGTGCTAAGTTATAGCTAATGCCAAAATAAGCCACATTTTCAAACCTATCTCCTCTGTTGGGGTTCCGAGGAATCACTCCCGGTTGTGGCCAATGGGGCTGATAAAATCTTTTTCCTGGCAACAAATATCGATCTTCGCCGAGGTCTTGAATTTGTATAGTCGGAGCCTTAACTTCACTCGCATTCTGAACTACATGAATATGTGCATAAGGATGGGGGTTTTGGTCTCCCTTAATAACAACCCATAGTAAATTGGCTGGTGGTTTTAGATCGATTGGCAAAGAATAGCGATAACTGACCACTATACCTTGGTCAGGAATTGTATCAACCAACTCACAGGGAAATTCAATTTGCTTTAAGCGTAGATAGGTTTGGACAATCCAACTACCAAAAACATTAGGTGGACGATATTCATCAAAACGATCTGGAAACTGATTCGGCCAATCTTGCCTAGGCAAATAAAAATAAATGGGAGGTGGTCTATCTTTCATCAATTGACTGTTTTTTTATAATTTACAGTTAAAATCAGAGACATTAGATTTCAAAAAAAGTACCAAACTGTGATGCCAAGAATATCATAAACCTCAACTCCTAATTTGGGAAATTTACCGTAAACTCAGTAGTAGTTTTTACTATTCCTTAAAGTTATAACTTATGTCAAATCTCTTGACGAGTGCGTTAGTAAATTTAAAGATGAATCAAGCAGAAACAGGTAAATCTCCAAACTTGAGATAATCAATTAAAAGTCTTATGGAATACTTCAGCATCTCTACAGAGCAAGGAGTAGTATGGTGATTTTCATTACTCATATTTATTGGGTGCATCTCAATGCATGAATAAAGCCAAAAAATTATCGCTTTTAAGCAACAGTTCCGAAAGGCAACAACTCCGTCAGGGAATATATATATAGGAAAAAAGTATTTTTGCTTGCTATGAGATGCACCCTATTTATTGTATATTGTTACTGTACAATAATTAATACAAAATAAATTCAGTTACCTATGAAAAAAAACAGCAGATATTGGCTATTTAATAGTATCCGCAGTAAGTTTGAATCAGCAAAAGAGAAGTATGAAAGAGAGAGAGCAACTGCTCAATATTTATTAGTCTCTCCTACTAATTGTGGTAGAACTTGGCTGCGATTAATTTTAGGCAAAAGCTTTCAGCTATTTTTCAACTTAACAGAAGATATCAACCTCTTTTATTTGTATGGATTTTCAGAAATTAATTCAACAATTCCTTCCATAAAAGCTAGCCACGAAAAGTATATAGGGTATCATGAATATAGATATCGTCGAATAATTTTGCTAGTTAGAGATCCAAGAGATGCAATTGTCTCTAAATACTTTGGCATGATTAAAAGGGTAAAAAAAATTGAAGAGGATCAAATAAGTTTATTTGATTATTTTCAAAAAGAAGGATTAAATTACTATATTTCTTTTTATAATGAATGGAATCAACATAAAAATGAAACTATGGGAGTTTTATTAGTGCGTTATGAAGATTTAAAAGAAAATACTCATAGAGAAGTCAAGAATATCGTAAAGTTTATTGGGTTAGAAATACCAGATAAAATTATTAACACGGCTATTGAATATGCAAGTTTTGACAATATGAGGAAAATGGAAGCACAAGGGCAATCTAAGAGTGGAGTATTAAAAGCTGGGAATCCACAGGATTCAGAATCTTATAAGACTAGAAAAGGTAAAGTTGGAGGCTTTAAAGAATATTTATCTGTTGAAGAAATTGCATTGATTGAGAAAGAGATAAATGATAACTTAGACCCATTTTTTGGATATAACTACTACAGTTAAGTTCAGCAATAATCGGCTAATGTTGAGAGTTGTTTCTCAAGCAAAGAGACACATTATGTCTTGCTAAAACATAATCAGGAATAATATAACTTAACTAACTTCTAAATTATATCGGTGTTACTAAAATGTATTATTCTGCACTCAAATATGAATAAGGCGAGTTAAAAGGTGGAAATGTCAACACTGATAATATGATTCAATCATTAGCAGCACAGTTTTTACTTCCCATTGACTACTATGTTGAAAGAGCGCAAGGGAAAAACATTTCAGAGTAGTCTATTTATTGCTAATAACTAAACTTGCTTCAGAGTAGAGCTTGAGTAGGGAACTGGCTTTAAAAAGATAAAGAAGATTACCTAATTCTTGATTAGTCCATTTACGAGGAACGAGAGAACAAATAACCTGTCACCTTACTCATATTTTAGTGCCGAGTACATAGATCGAGTCTCCTTTAATAATTATTACATAAATAACACGGGAGCATGAAAGCCATCGTCTTTTAAGCGATGGATGAAAGGCAACTCGTCGGATTTTAATCCGATGTATCTTATTTTACCGAAAAGCCACATTGAAGGCCCCCGTGTTTGAACCGGGGCATGAAAACAAGGGAATCGTTGAGACTAGACAACTTTAGTTATCCTCTGTTACTATTATTAACAATAACTTTTCGGTCTGCCCGTTTCAAATGTACTCTTGTCAGCAAGTTTTAGTAGGTAAAAGTTCTGAATTAATTCCTATTTTAACATTCTTGTGCGAACAGTCTCACAAGCTAACTAATATGGGAATATATTATGCCAGACAACTATATTTTAAGTCTCACAAAACTCTCGGCAAGTATGACGCAGGAATTGGTCTACAAAAAGAACAATCACTATAAAGTTTTATATTCTCAAGCAGCACAACAAATATTGAGAACTGTAGCGGAATCATTTAGGTCTTATTATGGTCTTATTATTGCCTACAGAGAAGGAAAAATCTCAGACAGACCAAGGATTCCTAACTATAGAAAAAAAGGGGGAATGGCTACAGTTAGTTATCCTTCTCAAGCATTAAAACTTAAAGGCAATCAAATTAGAGTTCCACTAGGTAATACTTGTAAACGCTGGTTTGGAATAGATAGCTTTTTAATTCCCATGCCTAGTAATCTAGCATTTTCTACTCTCAAAGAACTAAGAATATTACCGAGAAATAGATGTTTTTATTGGGAATTTGTCTATGAAAAAGAAGTAGTAGTTAAACCTCTATTAAATCAAGAAAATGTATTAGGAATAGACCATGGTTTAAATAATTGGTTGACCTGTGTATCGAATGTGAGTACGAGCTTAATTTTAGATGGTAAACAGATTAAATCAATGAATCGTTGGTACAACAAACAAGTATCAACTATTAAAGAAAATCAACCTCAAGGATTTTGGTCAAATAAACTAGCTGCTATTACTGAAAAGCGTAACCGCCAAATGCGTGACGGTATAAATAAAGCAGCCAGAATAGTAATTAATCATTGCTTAGGAAATAACATTGGTACTATTATTTTTGGTTGGAATAAAGGTCAGAAAAATCAAATAAAATTAGGAAATAAAAGTAATTCAGAATTTGTACCAATTCCCACAGCTAGACTGAAAGAAAGAATAGCTCAGTTGTGCTCTGAATATGGAATAATATTTATAGAAACAGAAGAAAGTTATACAAGTATTGCTTCGTTTTTAGATGGTGATGATCTGCCTATTTATGGTGAAAAACCCGATGATTGGAAACCATCAGGAAAAAGAATCAAGCGTGGTTTGTATAGGAGTAGTAATAATTGGTTAATTAATGCAGACTGTAATGGGGCTGCAAATATCATCACAAAAGTAAGCAGAAAGCTAAGTTTAGACTTAAGCCGACTGTGTAGGGGCACTTTGACTTGTCCCCAAAGAATATATCTTTGGCCAGCTAAGAACAGACGGAGCAACATGGATTTATCCTGTTGCATAGTATCAACTTAGAATCCCCGCGACTTTAGTCCGGGGAGCAGTCAATATACTCAAGAAGTTTACTACACCCTTTAAAGTTTATGGAAAAGACTTTTTCAGTAAACCCTACTTAGTATTGTATTTCTGCAAAAGTTCCTTTAGGATTAACCATTCCAACCACTATCTTCGTAAAAGCGAGTCAAGGGGATTTCTTGAAGTGGATTTTTACCCATTTCTACTGCTTTTTGAGAAATCATTCTGAGAAAGCGTCTGTGATTTTCAATATTCACAGGTTGAGGATGCCAGTTAATATCTTCGCTAGATGAGGCATCCATATTTAAGGGAATATAACGTCCCACAGCTTCAAAACGAACATCTCCATCTTGATGTTTCCGTCTTGCTAAGAATACAACTGGAGTGCCGAAAGCTAGAGAAGGAGCAGCACAATGCAACCTACTGGTAATCACTAAATCTGCCTGTCGATACATATTAAGAAGTGTGCGTGCTTTAAACATATGAAGCAGATTATTAAATTCGTTGTCAGTCCAAATACGCGGAAAAAAGCTGCGAAATTCTGAATTGAGAAAAACTTTGGGTACTTCTAAAAACTCTCTAAGACGTTCGCTTTTACCAACTAAAGGTCGTAGAATGTTTCCCTTTTGCACTTTGATGGTATCTTGCCAATTTTTATAAGTTTTGTAGTTAATATAAATTGCTTTTTTCTTAAGCTCGTCTGGTATTAGTTTTAGTCCACGATCGTCAATATCAACTATATAAACCTTACCAGAACGTGGAAGGTTACTTTGGGGAAAACTTAAAGTCAAACAACCCGAGTAATAGGAATCAATTCCATGAGATTCAAGTAAAGCTAATGTATTTCTGTCGCGGGCACCAATTGGTTGGTGTTTTTGCAAATGAGCCACAACTTTAGGAGTAAGCATTTCTGGCTGGTTAATATGTATTGATATATAAAACGGTGTAATTTTATTAGGAGCAGGAAGCAACCCTACTCCATACCAACTATTCATAATCGCAAAAGATTTGGGTAATTGAAGAGAATTATCTACAATATCTGGTGATTGTCGTCGATTAAAATAGTAATCAAGCTTGGGTAAAAACTGTAGTGCAGCAACAGTCTGCACCATATCCCCAATATTACAAGTACCACCAGGGAGCTTTTTTTCATGTTTAATCGCAGAGTACATAGATTTAATCTCCTTTTATTGGTTATAATTAGGGCTTACCGATCTAATATCAAAGCATTGATAGATAAAAGTCTTAGCCTTTAAGAAACGAAAAAAAGGTGCAACTTTTTCAGCTTTAGTGACCAAAAAATTAGGATTTTGGGCTGACTATCACAGGAAAATTTAGGGATAAAATATTCGACTACTTCTTCTAAATTCCCTGTTTCTCCTGAATTATGACTCCTACCCTCACGGATAAGACTTTTTCAGCAAACCCTAATTAAATGCACCGAAAATGCTGATTAGAAGCATCAAAAATATCTTAACATATTTGCGTAATAGCAGCACGGAAATAATATACCAGCAAGAAAATCAGCTTTTTTGAAGGCTCTGGCAATCAATATTATTTAGTTGAAAGTTCCTTAAATTTATCTGCTACCTTTTGCCAATAACGTCTTAATCGGATTTTTAAACCCTCTTTTGGTCTCCAACCTTTCCAAGCAGTACGATCGAGATATTCAAAAAATAAATCTTCATAAGGACATTTATATGTGACTTTAAAATGCCAAGGCTTAATTTGTGAAGAGAAATGAATGATATAAGGATCGTTTAAACTATTATTATAAACTTCCTCTGTAAAAGGGCTTTCTTCCCAGCATGAGTATTTGTGTATAGCAGATACTTGATTCCATCTTGGATCTAATTGCCCCCATTTGTTCACTAAGATGGCATTTAAACCATCCTGATCTGCCCAACGTATACTTTCTCTATTTGTTTGAGTAAATTTAATCACTTCCTCACTCAAATTATCACTACGCCATTTATCTAAATTAATTACTAAAACACCTGAATTAAAATATTTATCATTTTCTTTAAGCCCGAATTCTTTATATTTTATCAATCCATTTGGAGATGATACATAAGGTATACCTGTATCTTGAACAGCCAATATATCTTTATCTTGTATATCTATATTCCACAGTTGAGTAAGGTCTTTTTGAATTAATAAATCACTGTCTAAATAAATAACTTTATCTATTTTTTCATCTAATAAATATGGAATTAATAATCGAAAATAAACAGCCTTGGCTGATAAATGTCCAGAGAATTTGAGTGTATTTATTTGATTTTCTAACAGACTAGGTTTTAACCATTCTAATTTAAAGTTATTATGAGCTTTACTTAAAGATACCTTGATTTTGATTTTATTCCACCACTTAATGCCACCATCTATCACATATAAAACAATAGGTTGCTCTGAATGTAAGTGAGATAGTAAAGAATAAAGGGTGACGGTTAGTGGGATAGCATATTTATTATCTGCGGCCAAAACTACAATTATTTCTTCCATAAGTCTGATGTTTATTAATGAAAGGGAAAATTTTCGGTTTTTAAAACATTAAAATCAACTATAATAGAAATCAAAATCAACTAAATTTGAAATTCTTAAGATCATTAAACGTTTCTGAACATTAACATACTTATCGATCTTGTCTTTGACTTTCTCCCAGAAAGATTTTTGAGGAAATTTTATTTCTTTATACCTATCAATATATTCTTGTACCGTATCTTGTTTTACTAATCCTTGAGATATCTTATATTTTACATCCCTATACTTGAAAAAAGGTATACTTTTTTCATAATCGTAGTGAATAGAAATGCCCAATTTAGCAGCAGCTAAACCCATTGCCTCTCCCTCTCCACCATATCTTCCTCTTTGTTCATAATAGCGACCTATTTTACGCCATAAATCAATAAAATCTTGAGTTTTTTCATCTCTTTGAAACATCCACATATATTCCCATGCAAATTTAACATCATCAAGATTAACATTTAATTTCTTGGCGGTATGAACTAATAATCTCCTGTTTTTTGATTTAGCTTTTGGGGACTTAAAGACAGTCTCATATTTTTTCTTGATGCTAAAGCAGCTATAAGCAGTTATTCCCGGTAAAAAATTAATATCTGATGGAATATAATCCACAATTCTTATATCTGCATCAAAATAAACGCAATTCTCATATAGTGACAAAGCTTTTTCTATTACATAAGTTTTATCCCATACATTATAAACAGTATTAGATATATGCTCGAAGACTAACACATTATTTTGTCGCTCAAAATGTTTAGAGTTATTTGTAAAAATAATAATTTTTTTCTGAGGAGCATATTTTTCCAAGTCTTTAGCTAAGTCAAGGGCAAATTTACAATAAGTAGAGCCTAAAGCTAAAGTACAAAAGCAAAAATTACTGCTGTTATTTTCTGGTGTATTCATAGATTTAAAATGAATGAATTCTGTAACAAACGTTAATCAATAGCAATAATTATTTTCATCAGCTATTTCAGCCTTATTTTTTTACTACTGTAGAGTACTGAACTAAATAGCTATATAGTGATGTGCTTCCAGACTTTATCGCAACAATGATTATAAAATCAGGAAGCTTTTTAAGAATAAGTACCTGACTTAGCAGCACCTATTAATAAAAAAAATGGCATTGTCATAATTAAAATACCTCCTTATGATATTTGACTCAACCACAACTTAGCTACATTTTCCCAGGTTTCATCTTTGACTAACTCAACATTTTTTTCTCGTATTTCTTGAAGCTGTTCCGGGTTTTTTAGTAGTTCCACTATTTTATAGGCTAATGCTTCTTGAGTTTCTTTTTCGTAAGGATGACCGGGGACTTTAACACAATAATTTTTGTCTGTTAATCCAGCATAATCTGTTGTAACTGGTACTGCTCCTACTAAGGCAGATTCCCGGACTGTATTGCAATCTAATTCTTCAAAAGTACAACCATAATAATTAATTGATGAAGTTGATTTTTCCTGCATTAATTTTTCTCGTCCAGCTTTTCCATATTCAGTTACCCCTGGTTGCGCCATTAGTTTTAACATTTTTGCTTTCCAATCCGGATCGATTTTTCTACCCCAACCATAGTAAATATTTAACTCTGCTGATGGAATTTCTTTTTTAATAATCGGCCAGCCAAATTCTAACATTCTTTCTAAACCTCTAATATAATTAGAAGCATAAATAATTTTATGAAGCTCTTTAGGATTTTCATAGAGCGACGAAAAAGATGGTTCTATTCCATTAGGGATAATAGCAATTTTATTGTCAGGTATTTCTGGAAGTAAAGAACGGTGATAATTGTTTTTGCAGAAAATTTTATCGTAGTGTTTTAATTTTTCATAAGTTACTTCCCTAGGCAGCAATACTGAACCTAAATCTAACCATACTCTTTTAGCTTTAATCGGAAACTTAATCCTCCAGGCAAATTGCCACATTATTAAAGTATCAAAACTATCATAAGGATTAAACTTTGAATAGTGATGATATTCTACTCCATCATAGATACCTTCTCGATCGCCACAGTTATTATATACGGCAACTTTATAACCTAACTTTACCCATTCTCTGCCTAGAAAAACAATTCTGGCATTAGCACCTCCTAATCCTGTTTTTAAACTTTCTGGAGACCATTGATATGGAGTATGACCGGTGTAGTAAACAATAGAGTTTTCTGACCATACTTTTGGTGTTATTCTTTGTTTTAATGCAGTTAATTTAGAATTAAAACTATCGAGTAGTTTCTTAGTCACCACAGTTAATTACTCCCAGTAGATTTTTCTATTTTCCTAGTTCTGTTAACAATAAAAATTCACACCGTTCGGCATTATATTTAGTATTAGTATTGTAGAGGTTTCTGGCGATCGCCAAGACAGTTTCTCCGATTCATAGAGCTAAAAATTATTTCTTCTATTGATGATAGTCTCTTTTCTTTTTAACTAAACATCTACAGAGACAATTAATTCTTAACTATATAGACTCTCCCAAAATACATTTATTAACATAGTTAGTACCTCAAATATTTCTTTACTTGTTGTCTACTACTTCAAATTCAAAATAATTATTGACATCCAGACTATACTATGTTAATAAAGTTGGAGTAAACCTTGATAACTAGATAGTCTATCTGAGAACTTATTCATCTATTTTGTGATATAATTCTAACACAGGATTGAGTGTAATCAATAGTATTTTTTTTGTAGTAGATGCTTTTTCTGAATTATGATAGAAATTAACTACTTAGTAAATATTAAACAACTACTATAGCAAAAAAAAGACGCAATATCTCTTCAAAGATTGTGATTTTATTGTTGTTGAGACTAGAGCATATTATGTTAACACCTATAAAAAAGTGGATTAAATCTCAAATTCCCTTTGCTAATGACTTAACTAAAAAACTAACTGCTAAAAAATGGCCGGAAAAGTCAATTGTATATTATCTAGGAAAGCGTTTTTTGGTACTAGAATCCGATATTAAAACTCAGGGTGCAAGTGGTTCGGATACTGCAGTTTTCTTTTTGACTAGAGAATGGGTCAAGCAAGGGTATGATGTTACAGTTTTCACTAATTGTGAAGACAAAGAGGGTATTTATGGAGGAGTTAAGTATGTTAATTATGACAAAATTAACTGGTACGATACTTTTGACACTTTAATTATGTGGCGACATCCTAAGATGTTACCTACTTATGCTAAGGCTAAAAGAATCTGGTTTGATTGGCACGATATAATTACATTCGATCCTATATATTTAAAGCCATATAATAAAATTTTTGTCAAAAGTTATTACCAACGTAATCTATTACCAGACATACCCGATCGTAAGTTCGTAGTTATTAATAATGGTGCATATTCTACTGTTTTAGAACTGAGTAAAAATCAAAAACAACCATATAGATTAGTATATGCTTCGAGGTATTATCGAGGTTTAGAATTTATGTTGATGTGGGGATGGCCGATTATTAAAAGAGAAATTCCAGAGGCAGAACTACACATTTATTATGGGTGGACTAAGCGTGACTATAGTAAAAAACTGATACCTTGGAGACAAAAAATGATGGAATTAATGGAGCAGCCAGGAGTAATTGAACATGGTAGTATTGGTCACAATCAATTAATGTATGAAAAATCTACTTCAGCTATTCATTATTATGGGTGTGCTTATGAAGAAATAGATTGTATTTCTTTGCGGGAGTCGGCGATGGTAGGATGTGTTCCTGTGACTACTAATTATGCAGCAATTAAGGAGAAAGATTACTGTATAAAAGTGGATGGCGATCCCCAGGTAAAGGAAACTCAAGAGGCTTTAGCTTATAGAGTAGTAGAACTTTTAAAAAATCCTCAAGAGTTAGAAGATATGAGGGAAAAAATCCAAGAATCTGTCAAGAATGAAATTTGGGAGCATATAGCACCATTGTGGTTGGAAAATATTGATTAAGTCTGACTGAAATAAACTCTAGTGCCGCTACGCGGAAGTTAAAAGTTAAAAGTTAAAAGTCAAAAGTTAAAAGTATTGATTTGTAGTTGTTTTAGGATTTTATAACTGGTCAGTTATTTCCGCCATCCTGCACTAGGCTATATATTTAGTTGGTATTGAAAATTAGCTAAAAAATATCTAGCTTATTCTTTAGTAAAGTAGTAAGCAGTACATATATTTTATAAAAAATATATTTTATAAATATAAGAGGATTCAGCGGTCAGATAGTTAGTGGTAAAATCATAGAATCCAAACTTTAGTATTTTATCATGAGCCTAACTGATAACTGATAACTGATAACTGATAACTGATAACTGAAATGACTTGCCCATTATTTGAGATTATTCAAATCTTTAGGATTCAACAATTAATAATTACCTTTTCTGAAAAAAGTAAAAGAGGAGGATTAATTAAAAGGATTTTTTCTTTGTTTTTCCTTGTAGATTTACAGCTAGTGTGGCAGCCCAAGAGAGGCTTTAAAGTTTAATTATTCGGTTAATTTTTTTTGCTCGAATGAATAAAGTGAAGATGCGCCACCTTGTTAAATAAAGTTTTAAGTTCCTACCATATATAGCAGTCGAAGGAAAAATTAGGACATATCAAAAGCTTAAAATTCAGACAACCTCAGGTTTTTCTTTCTTCTTCCTTATTCTTTCTTTCTTCTGCTGTAAGACCATAATTATTCGGTAAAAAAAATTTTTACTATATGAACAATAATTTAGTTTAGTTAGTAATTGATATAGCGTTTCCCAAGGTGGTGAGGTACAGTTATATTCTTGTCTTTTTATTCCCTGTTCCCTGTTCCCTCAAACCTAAAATTTTGTACCTCACGCTTTTTGGGAATTGCTATAGAAAGAGAAAAAAATAGTAAATTTTGGAGCAACTATGAAACTGATACTTCCTATAGAATTTTATCGTCAAGGTGGAGTAGAAAGGGTAATTTGTGGAACAATAGAAGAATGGATTGAAATTGACGAAGTAGAGGAAATAATATTAATTTTGCCAAAAAAAGATATTCCTCATTTTCAACAAAAGTTACCTAAATCTCCAATAATCAAATATGAATCATTTACCTTGCCTCCTAAATCTTTACAATCTCGAATACTTTCTTTAATTAACAAGTTTTCATCTTTATCAGATAATTTTAAGGCGAAAAAAGTTAAAAGGTTTTTTAAGGGTCTCCGTCGTAAATATCAGAGTGAGTTTAGTATCAAATATTTCGCTAGTCGTTATCAAGCTACTCATTGTTTGTACTTTTTGGCTAATCGATTAAATCCACCTAATCTTGATATTCCTTTGGCAATGATTTCCTATGATGTATTCTGGAGATTTTCACCACTAACTTATCCAGAATCTTATGTTAAAGAATACGATTTAAGCTTATTAGAATGGTTGAAAAAGGTTAATATTGTTTTTACTATTTCTGAAAAAACACGAAAGGATATTCTCTCGGTTTTTCCTGAATTTAGTGGCAAAATAAAAGCTGTACCTATATCAGGTTTTCCCACTAAGTCAAATGCTTCACAAAGGTTATTGGGTTTAGCAGAAAATTCCCATGAATCTCATGATGAATTGCCAATTTTTTATTTGCCTTCTTCTTTTGGTGTTTACAAAGACCACTTAACTTTACTAAAAGCTGGCATCAAACTTGCAGAAAAAAAGTTGAAGTTTAAAATAGTTTTGATTGGTAAAGAAACAGATAATTTGATTGCTGGTAAAATCACCTTATCTCAGCAAAAGAACAGTCAAGAATATATTGATTATCTCCATCAATGTCAGGAAATATCTCAAAATAATCAAAATATAATGCAGGAATATTTTGAGGGGTTAGGATATTGTTCCGATGAGGAGGTAGAAAAATGGTATAGGAATTCTTCTTGTGTGGTTTTTCCTTCTAAATATGAAGGTTTTGGTTTGGCTTTATCTGAGGCAGTTGTTAGAGGAATACCTGCTATTGTGTCAGATTTAGAAGTTTTTAGAGAGCAGGTAGAGCTTTATAATTGTGAGGATATGGTAGATTTTTTCCCTGTTGGTGATGTGGATGCTTTAGCAAATAATATGGAGAAATTTATTCTACATCCTAAGAGTAAGTTGTCTGCTGAAGAAGTAGATAAACGCTTTTCTCATTGGACTTGGAAAGAGACTGCTAAAGAGTATGTTCGTCTATTAGAAAATTTGTGAAAAGTTAGCAGTAAGTTTAATTTTGAAAAGTAATAATATTGAGTGATGAATTTTAACTATAGATTAACTGGTATTTACCCACCTTAGTCAGAAGTTAAGTGTCAAAATTTAACTAAGATGTTTGGGTTGAAGTAATAGTCAGCTCAGAAGGCGATACTTTAGTGCCTTATCTAAAATCTGATAACTAAGACGTTGCAGTTAAGTCCAAATATATAATTAGTGATAGAGGCGATCGCTCAAAGCTTTATCTAAAATCTGATAACTAAGACGTTGTAGTCCTGTCAAAATAAATCATCAGTCAAAGGAAGTTCTATCCAGACAATTATCTCAAATCTGATAACTAAAA
>JAXHSW010000232.1:0-13358 GCA_034190295.1 Cyanobacteriota bacterium
AGTTGGCTCCCTTGCCCTTAAAGTCTATATTAATTTAAACACTGTCCTTAAGGAAAAAGCCTTGTTGCTGATAGCTGACAGCTAATAGCTGTTTGCGCAGCAGTCGGACCGAAATGCTTACGTCATAATTAAACATCGATAGAAAATATACTTCCTGTTTTTTCTTCTCAAAAGCTTTATCTGTAAGCTTTTTAAGGTTTAATAATTGCTGAAAAAATATAGATATAAATTAAGCTTATAAAATATTGCTAAATATATTTGAAATTTAAACTAAATTTTCCCAAAAAAGTTTAAATGAGCTATTTAGGGGGAAAAATGGGGGCAATTTGAGTGCGGTCGGGCTTTTTTTAGCCATTTGTTCAAAGTCTTGATATGTAAGAAATACAGGGTGGTTGCTTGTGAAGAAATTTTCGTGTATTTTTGAGGTAAGTAATTCGCTCTGCGTAGGTGCTTTTTAAAATGAATAAGAGAATTAGTGACAAAATACGATCGCTGCCATTTTGAGATAGACAATAGTCATAATTAAACATCTATAGAAAATATACTTCCTGTTTTTTCTTCTGAAAAGCTTTATCTGTAAGCTTTTTAAGGTTTAATAATTGCTGAAAAAATATAGATATAAATTAAGCTTATAAAATATTGCTAAATATATTTGGAATTTAAACTAAATTTTCCCAAAAAAGTTTAAATGAGCTATTTAGGGGGAAAAATGGGGGTAATTTGAGTGCGGTTGGTTTTTTTTAGGCCATTCCCTCAAAGTTTTGATATGTAAGAAATACAGGGTGGTTGCTTGTGAAGAAATTTTCGTGTATTTTTGAGGTAAGTAATTCGCTCTGCGTAGGTGCTTTTTAAAATGAATAAGAGAATTAGTGACAAAATACGATCGCTGCCATTTTGAGATAGACAATAGTCATAATTAAACATCTATAGAAAATATACTTCCTGTTTTTTCTTCTGAAAAGCTTTATCTGTAAGCTTTTTAAGGTTTAATAATTGCTGAAAAAATATAGATATAAATTAAGCTTATAAAATATTGCTAAATATATTTGGAATTTAAACTAAATTTTCCCAAAAAAGTTTAAATGAGCTATTTAGGGGGAAAAATGGGGGCAATTTGAGTGCGGTCGGGCTTTTTTTAGCCATTTGTTCAAAGTCTTGATATGTAAAAAATACAGGGTGGTTGCTTGTGAAGAAATTTTCGTGTATTTTTGAGGTAAGTAATTCGCTCTGCGTAGGTGCTTTTTAAAATGAATAAGAGAATTAGTGCGATAGCTTCGCTGTGCCTCCGGCAATCGCGTAATAGAAACCATTTAATATCTTTACTTTGATTAAAATTTTGAGTTATATCAAAATTCGCCTAATTGCACATAGTGGGACTTAAATATTTTATGGTCAAAAAATGTCTGTTTGCGTAGCATTCCAGAAGATGTCAAACTTTTCTTTTCTCTAATACAGCAGCAACTAGAGACAATGCAACTAAAGGAGCAGTAACCGCTCTGAGGATACGTTTACCTAGAGAAACAGCTTGGAAACCTGTAGCGATCGCTGCTTCTATTTCCACATTAGTCCAACCTCCTTCCGGACCTGTCATTATTACTATTGATTCTGGCAGTTGATTATCTAATAAATTCTCAAATAAAGAAGAATAGTTATTACGAGCGACACATATATATTTACGATAATTAGATAAAGTTTGACCATCCAATAATGATAAAGCTGCCGAATATTCCATAGTTTCTCTAATTATTGGAACTACTTGACGCTCTGATTGTTCTGCAGCTTCACGAGCAATTTTTTGCCACCTTTGCAACTTTTGCGGACTAGGTCTTAGTAAACTTCTAGAACTTATAACTGGCAAAATATGAGTAACTCCTAACTCTGTACTTTGCCTAACAACTTCATCAAAATTGTTTCCCTTGGGTAAGGCAGAAATTAGAATCAGCTCTATTGGTAATTCATTTTGAATAAAAATTTCTTTCTCTAAAATTGCATTTACTGTACTTTTTTTAGAGGTTTCTGCTTCAAGTTTCGCTAACCAAGAATTACCTTGACCATCCATTACAATAAATTGGTCTCCTTCCCCTAGTCGTAATACTCGACTTAAGTAATGTTGTTGTTGAGGATTTAGAAGTACTTTCTGTTGCTCAATTTGGTGGGGGGCGATCGCTAATCTTTGCAAATCAGCCATATCTATAACACTACGTCTTTTGGCATTTGACAATAAATTTGGGCGGAAAAATCAAGGGACAAATATACCTGACTACCTCCTTTATAATTGCCATTTCTCTTGACTCAGTCCTTCCCCTCCTGGGAGGGGTTAGGGGTGGGTTGACTCCTACCCTTGCTCATAGAACTTTTTCAGCAAACCCTACTTATAGCGATTTTCACTCATGTTGACTTGCATTGCTTCTGCCCTCAGCTCCCGCAGCATAGCTGCCTTTAAGCCAAAATCTCTGTAGTCTATGAAACATGAAAACTGCTATAAATGCTGTTTGCGGAGCATTCCGGTACGGAAAATACCGATCGCTAGTTAAACTTATTAAACTCCCATGAAATTGAAATTTCAAATTCACTACAACATCTTATGTTCAACCTCGAAATACTGAGAAACTGTTTGGGTGGGAGGGGTTTTTTCTCTACCTCTAATTCAAAATCAGAGGACAATTACTACCCCTTACCTCCCACAACCTTTCAATTTATTAGAGTGAAAAATCTATTCACTATTCTTGCTTAAAATTAGTTCCATCAGTAGCAGGTGAACTTTCATTATTCCTGATTTTTTCCAGGTATTCTGCAATTGCTTCAGTTGCTAATTGAACTACTGGTTTACCCTGACGTTTTGACTCTTCTTTTAGCTTGGTATAGATTTCATCTCTAACACTAACCCGATGTCGCATTTTACTCGTATCTTTTGGCTTCTCTGGAAGCTCTGTTTGACCAGCTTCTGGAGAAAAATTAGAAGGAGTAGTTGATTGACTAACCTCTTGACCAAAACTAGAAGAGGGTGGTTGACCAGCTTCTGGAGAAAAATTAGAAGGAGTAGTTGACTGACTAACCTCTTGACCAAAACTACTAGAAGGGGTAGGTTGACTAGCTCCTTGACCAAAACTACTAGAAGGGGTAGGTTGACTAGCTCCTTGACCAAAACTACTAGAAGGAGTAGTTGACTGACTAACCTCTTGACCAAAACTACTAGAAGGAGTAGTTGACTGACTAACCTCTTGACCAAAACTACTAGAAGGAGTCGGTTGACTAGCTTCTTGACCCACAGCAGGAGATGGTGTTGTGGTACTTGCCACTTCGCCAGATACAGAAGTGTTTACTGGCTGAGTTTCACTTGCTATTGATGGAGTTACCGACGGAGTACTCTCAACATTAACAGGTGAATTTACCGGAGTATTAATTAGATTATTTTCTTCTTGATTTGTACTTACCTCTTCTTCTTGAGCTTTAGTTTCTGGAGTTGTCTCAGTAACATTAGTAACTGCTGGATTATTGTTTTCAGAGTTGATTGAGGTCAACGTTGAATTGTTAATATCTGTATTCATTGAGAAACTAGATTGATAGTTGGTTACGAACTGACGAATGGCTTCCATTCCGACACGATTGCAGAAATCGCCGAAACTCTCATCTGGTTGACGTTGTTGCTTGAAATAGATAAATATCAACTCCAACTCAGTTTCGAGGTCCTTGATATGCAGTTTGTCAACATAAGTTTTTGCCAGTCGTGTTTGATTGGGTGAACCCCCCAACCAAATCTGATAAGCATCAGGGGCACTACCGACAAATCCTAACTCGGCCATATAGGGTCTAGCACAACCGTTGGGACATCCTGTCATTCTAATCACAGGATGCTCCTGTTCTAGTCCCACCTTGTCCAACAATAACCGAATTTGTCCCAGTATACCAGGTAAGGCCCTTTCTGATTCTATAATTGCTAGTCCACAAGTTGGTAAAGCCGGACAGGCCATACTATAGCGCACTAAGGGGTCAATCTCTTTTTCTTTCCTGACACCATGTTGAGCCAGAATTTGTTCTATTGCTTGTTGTTGCTGTGGTTGAATTTCATAGAGAATTATGTTGTGATTCGGTGTTAACAGCATGGGTAGTTGAAACAACTCAACAATTTTCCGCAGTGCTGTTTTTAGCTGAAATGAATCTTCATTTTTAACACGACCATTTTCTACGGAAATTCCTAAAAAGAGCTTGCCATCTCCTTGTTCGTGCCATCCCAGAAAGTCCAAATATTTCCATTCTGGTAAAGGTTTAAAGGGGGCAATGGATTTACCAAAGTATTCTTCTAGCTTGGCTTTAAATTTTTCTAATCCCCAGTCATGGAGTAAGTATTTCATTCTGGCATGGCGACGGTTGCTGCGATCGCCATAATCTCTCTGAGTGGCTACTATAGCCTTGATTAATTCATAAATATCTTCTTTGGCCACATACCCAATTTCTTGGGCCAAACAAGGGAAGGTTTCTTCTTTTCGATGAGTTCTACCTAGACCACCCCCTGCTAAAACATTAAACCCTTCTAATTCTCCTGTCTCATTGGTAATTACTACGAGGCTAACATCTTGAGTGTATAGGTCTACGGAGTTATCTCCTGGTACGGTTACAGCACACTTAAATTTTCTTGGCATATAGTGAGTACCGTAAATAGGTTCTTCACTATTAGTGAATATTGTGCCATTACTATTAAGTTGTCTAGCAGCTTTTACTTCAGGATGTTCTTCTGCACTAATTACTTTTTCCCCGTCTAGCCAAATTTCATAATATGCACCTGTCTGTGGTGTTAATAAATCTGCTATTTTATTCGCATATTCTTTTGCATATTTATATTCGGGACGATTTTTATATGGAGCTGGAGGAGACATGACATTTCTATTAAGATCCCCACAAGCTCCTAGGGTCGATCCCATACTTTTTATAATAGATGATATAACGGTTTTCAGATTTTTCTTTAAGATGCCATGCAATTGAAAACCTTGTCTGGTTGTGACACGAAGTGTATCATTACCATATTCATTAGATAAACGATTTAAGGTCAGAAAAAGCTGTGGCGGAATAAAGCCACCTGGATTTCTAGTGCGAAGCATCATTTGATAATCTTTTTCTTGCCCTTTGACTCTATTATCCCGGTTATCTTGTTGGTAAGAACCGTGAAATTTGAGTATTTGAATAGCTTCTTCAGTAAAGTGCGTTGTATCTTCTAGCAGTTGAGTTGCTAGGGGTTCCCGCAAGAAGTTGCTATTTTCTTTTAAGCCTTCTACCTTAGAAGGTTTTTGCTCTTTGTGTACTAAATTTTGAGATGGAGTTATCATTTTAAAGTTGCTAATAGCTACTATTTTAGTAAAGTTACTGTATTGAGTATTCCTTTAATCTCATAATTAGGAATGTGGTTTGCTTAATTTTATTTATTGATAATTCACTATATGTTTATTTTTACTAATCTTTTGATTCTTAGCATTTATAATAATTTACCATTAATTCACGAGTAACTCATTAGTCTTTTATTATACTCTCATATATCCGTATTTTGTCAACCTTATGATGATTCGTAGTTTCACCGATCTTTTTTTTTGCCTTGAAAACATACGGTATTTGATTTTTCTTGATTATAGAATTTTCAGTATTAGTCACACTCAACTATATTCGTTCTAAAAATGCCTAATTCACTTATGTACCAAGAAGAAAACTACGTCGTCTTAGAATCAAATAAACCCGAGCAGTTTATGACAGGTTTAGAACTGCTAGAAAAATTGCGGTTTATTCTAGCTCAACAACAAGATAATTTACCTAGAGATTTACAAAAGTTATCTTCCCTAGATGCTCAAGCTCAACAACTAAGAGATACTTATTGTGAATATGAATTAAGCAATGGTAATTTTATACAATGGTATGTGGTACGTTTGGAAAAGTAAGTTCTTCAATAATTGATAATTGATAATTGATAATTGATAATTACCTCTCCCTAAAATGGATAGGATTGACTAATCATGAAAATTTTTATTTATTATCCCCTTGAAAGGGGAGGCTTTAAACCATAATTTTTCGGTAAGTATTTCCTGCGGAATGCGGAGCTAACAGCTGTCAGCTATCAGCGCTTCAGCGCTTCAGCTATTAGACATCTCCAGAAAATAAACTTGCCCTTTATTTGCCATAAACTAGAGTGTAATAACTCAAAAAATCATTTTCCGTGTTTTTTTCCTAAAAACATCTTCCCTCCATACCTCCATACCTCCATACCTCCATACCTCCATACCTACTTTTACAAAAAGTCTATATATATCTTTTTTGGAGATGTCTATTGCTTTTAGTTTTAGATAAAAGTTTGACTCATTGAGGCAGAATTTATGCTTACTACCAAAGTCTGCTTTAAAGTCTATATTTATTTACCGAAAAATTGTGGTAGGTGCCTCCTCCTAAAAGGGGGATGAAAAAATAAATATTCAATGAGCGTATTTTCGTTTGATCCGGCAATAGTTGTCGGTACTGATAACTGATAACTGATAACTGATCGCCGAAAAATTGTGGTAGGTGCCTCCTCCTAAAAGGGGGATGAAAAAATAAATATTCAATGAGCGTATTTTCGTTTGATCCGGCAATAGTTGTCGGTACTGATAACTGATAACTGATAACTGATAACTGAAATGACACCCCCTGATAAGAGCTATTAGCTGTCAGCTTGGGGCAATAAAACTCTGCTATTAAAACTATGCTTTATAAACATCTTTCTTAAGATAAAACTTGACCAAACAGAGAAGTTAAAAGTTATGTATTTGCTATTAAATCAATTTTTTCCTTCTTCCTTCTTCCTTAGCTGATAGCTGACCGCTGTTAGCTCCGCATTCCGCAGAAAATCCTTACGTTAACAGTTATAAGTTTCCAGCTCCAATAGACCATTTTTCTGCTAATTAAACAGATTTAATATTAAGTGTTTGAGGTGAATTAAAATAGGGAGTATCGGGTCTCAGGGTATGACTTCTTTTAGCTCAAATTTGGGAGATACAGTTTCAATACAGAACCACTTACTGATAACTGATAACTGTTGCCTAATAACTGTTTAATTAACCCATTCTCAATCCGATCGCTGTTAATTAATTGATTCAAAAGCAGGTCTTTATTTGTGAGCTTTATGCAAACTTATTAATTTTGCTACATTTGACGATATTTAAAAGAATATTTTCTTCATCAACTTGCCGATTTCACGAAGGAAGAAGGAAGAAGGAAGAAGGAAGAAGGAAGAAGGAAGAAGAACCCACGTTTTTAAACGTGGGATTGAAAACAAGGACGCAGTATTCCATCGCACTACGTGTCTTGGAATACTTATGTGTTTTAAGTGGGCTTTATACCCACAACGCGCATTTTTTAATTATACTCATACCAACTTCTATCTTCCTCCTAACTTCTTGCTTCTTTGTAACTATCTAAAAAATTACTTTTTGACAATACTTCTGTATCAGAAAACAAAGTTAATATCTTCTACAAAATATCAATTTATTTTTGATGAAAGATTATAGATTTGATAATTTTATCTTGATCTATAGCGAGTTGAATATCCCACCTTACCGAATAATTAAGGTTTAAAACCTCTACTTTAAAGGAGAAAAGCGGTCGTTCTTCGGAGCGCACCCGTTGGGTGGGATGGGAAGGAGACCTCGCTATATCCAATCGACCAAGAGAAAAGAAAAAATTTTCCCTACCACGTTAATCCTCTTCTTTTCAAGGAAAGGTAATTGTTAATAATTAATAATTAATTAATAATTAATTATTAATTATTATTGCTCTGCTGATTAACTCTAAAAGTATTTACAGATAAAGGTTTTAGCCTTTTTGTTGCGAAAAAAGTGTCTGCTTTTAGCTCCAAATTGCCCAAAATACTCACATTTTGAGCAGACAAGGGCAGAAAAATTGAGCGACAATTCTTTCGACTGACTGCCCTGTAATCCCCATTCATTCTGACTCCTGAGGACTGAGGACTGACTCCTACCCTCCACAAGAAGACTTTTAAGAGCATTCCCTAATTAATTCTTGAAAGGGGGTGCTTAAAATTGTTTGGGGTTATCAGACAGGAAGTGGCCAGTCGTTGATTATCCATAAGCAATTTTCCCTTCTGTCTTATTCAAGCTTCTGGAGTAGTTATCAAAACTAAATCAATCTTTCCTTCTGTAGGTTGATTTACCTCTGCTTTAATATTTGGTCCAAAAAAATTTGATAGTTTATCTTGTTTCTGAAGCCAAGTATCTAAGGGAATTGACGGAGAAGAAAATTCCAGCACTAAGGCATAATTATCATTAATCTCTATTTCTTTTAATCCCTTAAGTGTTGGTGTTTCCTCATCTGTGGGACTTAAACCTAAGAGATTGAGAGATTCTTCTAAATGTACTTTTTGGCCATATCTATACCGAGTCACATCTTTACGCAGTTGATTTTGAATGGGAGTAGCTTGTTTTTCTCTGAGAGTTACAATTTCTTCGGTAGTTGGTTGTGTAAAAGTTACTGGTTCAAGTTCAGCCGCTTTGAGAGCTAGTCCCCCCAGAAGTATAGGGATTCCGTAGAAGAATCCTGCTAAATTAAGTGTGGGATGATCGGTAAAGTAAGCTGCTGTTCCAATCACAGAAATAATTCCACCTACGACTAATCCGACTGTTGCTAATGAAGTTTTACCTAGCATATTTTTTAAAATATATAATACTATAATATATAGATAGTCAGTTTCTTGTTTTTATAAATTCTGTAACTAGAATTTTAGTATTGCTAAATATAGCTTACCCTTATTATGAGTTCGAGGTCAACTATGATTTTAGTTATTTTATACTTCTTTTAAAGTCGGGAACAGCAAACAAGGAATATAAGTATGAAAAGTATTTAAGATTAACTTCTGCAATTTGGTATATTCTAGTAATTTTAAATATTGAATATAATAATTTAAGTATCAATCTATTTTTACTTATTGATTGATGTCTCCAAAAACATAATTGAAATAGTGAAAAATTCAGACTTATGAAGATGTATTAAATACAAATTAAATTATCTAACTTACCGAAAATTTGTGGGTATGCGCCTCCCTTTTAAGGGGATAAAAAAAGAGAATATCCCTGATGTCAATCCTCCTTATTGCAAGAGGTACTGATAACTGATAACTGATAACTGAAATGACCCCTAGATAATCTTCTGTATATATATATTATTAATGAAGGAAAGGTGGACGACTATCATCTTTTTGTTTATTTTTAACTGTATCAGCCATGAAATTTTTCAACGCTTTATCTCTATTTTTCATAAAAGATGCCCAAAATCCAGGCTGAAATTCATCCATTGTTTTTGCTAGTGCCCAAACATCTATTGCTAAAATATTGTACAATCTTTCATTTTCTTTTTTGAGAGAATCAATTTGCTTTAATATTGCTTTATCAACTGTCTTAGCTTCCTTTTCTGGGTCTAAATTAGACATTTTTAGTATCTAGTATCTATGATGAATTTTTTTCAATAACCAGAGATTGTTGAGATTTATAGATTTAACTATTGAGTTAAACTAAAATATCGTATTAACAAGAGTATATCAGGTATTTCAAATGGACTCACAGATAATCAAAGCAAGAGTGGCTAATATTGAGAGCAAGCGAGAATCTCTCGTTAAACTGCTAGAAAAACCAGATTTGGGTACACTCAGAATTGATATTAATCAAGCTCTAGAAGAGATTGATGACTTGATTGATGAATTAAAACGAACTTTTCCAAATTCAGATAACAATTAGTATTCTTCAATTCATTAGACTTCTTGCAGGAGTAAGGGAATAGGGAATAGGTATGGAGGAGGATTAAATTGTTGATTTCAGAGCTTGAATTTATTTATAGCAGTTTTCATGATTCATAGAATACAACTATTTCTGTAACTTATTAAACTTTAGGTATATCTATAATTTTTACTGTAGTCTACCTTTGTTAAAATCCCTATAATTAAAAATTTTGCAAGAGGTCTATTATTCAACAATTAATAATTATTGAGGAAGGAGTCAGGAGTCAGGAGAGATAATTGCTTATGGATTCGCTCCCCCAAACAATTTTGATCGCCGCGGGTGACGGTGGGGTATTAAACCCATAAGGGAGATGATAATTAATAATTAATAATTAATAATTACCTCTCCTAGAAAACGGATAGGATTGACTAATATAGATGGAATGCAGACCCCGAAAGTAGCCAAAGTTGCTAGGGATTAAACAATTAGGAGCAAGAGGGAAAGAGTTGGAAGGATGAACACCGTCTAAGTTGCTGATTAAACTGCGCGATCAATAGAATAGCCAAATTATCCCTGACAGGCTATAACCAAAAGGTAAGGAGGCAGGTCTAAATAGTTGTCCATTATTAAGACGTGGAGACAAAGCTCCTCCCGCAGAATAGGCAATCATCCTAACCAACACAGAAACTTCAAATGATACAACAGGATAAACCCTACAGAGTCTTATGAAGAAGGTCGATAATCTAAGTAGGTCTGAGGCAACAAAGACGGAAATCTCTGGAGGGCAGAAGATGAGAGAAAAAGCGAATGTCACCTGGTAATAGGGTGAATAGGGGTTCAAAATTTGCCCTTGACCGAAAGGAATAGCAGACTTCTCTTGGGTCTTATACGAAAGAAAACAGTACAAGTAGAAACCAAACGAGGATATAAGTTAGGTGTCAAGCACAAGGCGTGATAAGTGGAGTCAACGGACAATTAACGGACTGGTCACAGGTTAACTGGAAAAAAGCCCGTCAAATTGTTAGGAATTTACGTCACAGAATCTTTCGTGCCCAAAAACTTGGTCATTGGAAGCAACTTAGAAGGTTGCAGAAATTGTTAATGAAAAGTCGAGCCAACCTATTGCTTAGTGTTAGACAAATTACTCAGGTTAACGCCGGAAAGCAAACAGCAGGAATCGATAAGGAGGTAATTAATACTCCTGCACAGCGAGTGAAACTTGTCAACGAATGGGAGATGCCAAAAGCTAAACCTACCAAAAGGGTATATATACCCAAGCCCAACGGCAAGAAACGTCCCCTCGGAATCCCAACCGTTAAGGATAGAATCGCACAAGCAATAGTCAAAAACGTACGCTTATCCCGAATGGGAACCCCAATTCGAGGCCAATTCCTATGGTTTCCGACCGGGAATAAGTTGTCATGATGCTATTGAACAATGTTTTAACAAGTTCAGGAACAATCATTCAGGAAGACATACTTGGGTTCTAGACGCCGATATCAAAGGCTTCTTTGACAATGTTGCTCATGAATCCATACTCAAAAGAATTGGCTCTTTCCCGCGCGGTGAGCTAATTAGAGGATGGTTAAAAGCGGGATTTCTCGACAAAGGTGTTCTTAGCCTAACCGAAACAGGCACTCCTCAAGGTGGTGCGATCAGTCCATTACTTGCAAATATCGGGTTGCACGGGGAGCGAAGAATATATAAAAGCAGTCAACCCAAAGCTAGGCATCATCAGGTATGCGGATGACTTTATAGTTACCGCTAAAGACAAGGAATCTCTGGAACAAGTGCTTATCTTGATAAAGCAATGGTTGTCAAGTAGAGGCTTGAAAATCAGCGAGGAAAAGACAAGGATAGTACACATAAAAGACGGGTTTGACTTCCTGGGGTTCAACTTACGCCATTACAAAGGTAAATTACTCATAAAACCCCAAAAAGAAAAAGTTCTAGCTTTCTGTAAAAAGATAGGGAAAACCCTAGCTCAAATGAAGGCCAAGACTCAAGAAGAAGTCATCAAAACCCTTAATCCCCGTCTCAGAGGTTTTGCTAATTACTATAGAGGAGTGGTTAGCAAAGAAACCTTCGGATATATCCGTAATCGGGTGAAATTATACCTCTTTAGTTGGGCAAAACGTCGGCATCCCAACAAATCAAAAACATGGGCTATGAAACGCTACTTTGGTAGTTTTAAGAGGGATAATTGGACATTTATGTGCAAAGGCACTGATAGAAAAGGAAAAGAGCGATTATATGTTCTCCACGATATCAGTAGCACGCCCATAACTAGGCACATAAAAGTCAAAGGGAAAGCTAGCCCAGATGATCCCTCACTCCAAGAATATTGGGAGAAACGAAGCACTAAAACTGGAAAGAATTACTGGGCAAGAGGTTCAAAATATGAACAAATAGCCAAATTCCAAGATTGGAAATGTCCGGTGTGCGGAGATAACCTATTCAATGGAGAGCCTATAGAAACCCATCATATAGTACCTGTGGCAAAAGGTGGTTCTGACGACCCAGAAAACCTAATGCACTTACACAAAGCGTGTCACAAACAAGTACACTCTAAAAATCCAAGTTAAAAGGCTTGAAATAAGGCTTGAGCCGTGTGATGGGTAACTGTCACGCACGGTTCTTAGGGGAGGGGAGAGAGGTGACTCTCAAACCTTACCCGCTATAAAGATGTCAAACGCAACGACTTACAAAAGCTTTGTTCACAACGCCGCAAAGGATAGTAATTTTCCTTGGGCAAAAAAGCTAAACTCTCAAGCAAGACTTGCATCAGCCGATAGAGCTTGGCAATCAATACAACGATTCTACAAAAATTGTAGACTGAAATTACCAGGTAAAAAGGGTTATCCTAAATTTAAAAAATTCACTCGTTTTTTAGTAAATGTAGAGAGAAAAGAAACTCATAATTTTGAAGGCAATGTAGTAGGAATAGATTTAGGCTTAAATGCTTTCTATACTGATAGTAATGGTGATGTTGTAGAAAATCCTCAGTATTTAAGGAAGTCGGAAAAACGACTAAAAAAGCTACAACGAAGAGTATCACGTCGCCACAAGAAAGGTAAAAAACCTCAGTCAAATAACTACCACAAAGCCAGAATTCAATTAGCGCGGGCAAATCTCAAAATCAGTAGACAGCCTAAAGACCATGCAGTCAAGACTGCGCGGGCGTTAATCCAATAAATACGATTTGGTAGTCTAGACGCGGAGCGGCGCGCCGAAGGCAGATTTAAAGATTGCTAACCTAGTTAAGAATCATCACGCATGCTAAGTCCATATCTGATGCAAGCTGGTATCAGTTCACCGAATGGCTGGAATATTATGCTAAGTTCCATGAAATTGCTTGTATAGCAGTACCTCCACATTTCACAAGCCAAAATTGTTCAAATTGTGGTCAGACAGTTAAGAAATCATTGTCTGTAAGAACCCACAAATGTCCCCCCATACGGCTATATTGCTGATAGAGAGTGCGATTCGTTCAGTCGAGTGCGACCTGAACTGGTCGTTTTAAATGGAGAGCCGACTCTCCTAGAGGTTTTTCACCCTCTACCCCCACATAAAATAACTCAATAGTTGAGTTAGGTTCAGTACCGATTAGGTAACGAA
>JAXHSW010000233.1:0-13050 GCA_034190295.1 Cyanobacteriota bacterium
ATTGGACAATAGTTATTGCTGTGCTGATGAGCGATCGCCCAGGGAAGGCAATGATTACTATTGGACAATAGTTATTGCTGTGCTGATGAGCGATCGCCCAGGGAAGGCAATGATTACTATTTATCTATTGGACAATAGTTATTGCTGTGCTGATGAGCGATCGCTTTCTTTGGCAATGATTACTATTTATCTATTGGACAATAGTTATTGCTGTGCTGATGAGCGCTGGCGGAGCAAGTGCGGCAGCTATATACTTTCATGCAACAAAGCCATTAATAATTAATAATTACCTTTCCTTGAAAAGGAGAGGATTTTTACCTTAATTATTCGGTAACGCACCACTTAGTTTTCCCTCTGTCGGTGCGTTACGCTTCTCTAACGCACCCTACTGGACTGGACTGGGCGAATGCCATTCGCCCCTACGACCCTATTCCCCTATTCCCTTATGGTAAGAATTAAGCGCAATTTAGCAATTATAATTGGTATCGATCGCTATAGTCATATTCCTCAACTGAAGAATGCTGTCTTTGATGCTAATTCTGTAGCGAATGTTCTTCAGGAAAAACACAATTATCAAGTTTTCAAATTATTTGATGAAGGAGCAACTAAGGCAAAATTTAGTAAACTTATAGAAAATCTTCAAAACAAGAAAATTGAATTAGAGGGAGAGTTAATTCAACTTGAAAAAAGCGATCGCCTCTTATTCTATTTTGCAGGTCACGGGTTTGATGAAGAGTCAGAAGATAGCGAAGAAGGTAAACCTGCTGGTTATTTTATGCCTCAAGATGCAGATGCTAATGACAATAAAACTTGGTTGTCGATGAAGCAAGTATACGAAACCTTGACCAACTTGCACTGTCATCATTTGTTAATGATTCTAGACTGCTGTTTTGCTGGTAGAATTTCTTGGGTTAGCAAAGGTAGAAATGTTGCACGTTCTCGCAAACTTTATAAACAAAATTATGACCGTTTTATTAAACATAGCACTCAGCAAATTATTACTTCGGCAGGCCATGATGAGAAAGCATTAGATTCATTTCGTTTTGGCAAAAGGGGTGATAAAAATGGAAATTCACCCTTTGCCTATTTTCTCTTAAAAGTACTCACAGGCAACTGCAATGGGGATGGAGATAATGACAAATTTATTGAAGCAATTATTGATGACAAAGTAATTACAATCCATGAATTGTTTACCTATTTACAGAACGAATTACGGAAAGTAGCAGAAGGACAAACTCCTGTGCTGTTTCAACCTCAAAAATATGACCCAAAGCTCAATGAATATATTTTTTTTAAGGGCGAATATATTTTTCCTCTATCTAATTTTAAACCGGAAAAACTAGAAGAATTTAAACTAGATGAAAGTACCAATCCCTACAAAGGTTTGGCTTCGTTTGAAAAAGAAGATAGTCAGTTATTTTATGGTAGAAAAAAACTAATTGAAGAGCCTAAAGAAGGTCTTCTCGTAAAGGTGAAAAATTATCAATTTACAGTAGTTTTAGGTCTTTCTGGTTCGGGTAAATCTAGTTTAGTAAAAGCGGGTTTAATACCTGCTATTAAACAAGAAGCAGAAACAGATGGACAGCAGTGGTATATTCTGGAGACGATGAGACCAGGAGAACTACCTTTTACTGCACTGGCAACGGCGGTCTTGCCTATTACAAAAGGTTTCAAGGTTGATTCGTTAACTCAGAAGTTACATCAAGATGCTCAATTTTTAGCTAAAATTATTTATCAATGGAGTCAAAATCATCCGAATATTAAGTTAGTATTGATTATCGATCAAAGTGAAGAAATAATTACTTTATCTAAAGAAGACCAAGATAGAGAAGATTTTTTACGTTTGTTAGCAGAAGCTTTAGCAGCAACAGAAATAGCTGAAAATTTACGAATAGTAATGACATTGCGTTCTGACTTTGAACCTCAACTCAGAGATTTGAATCAGGATAAGTATCAAGATACAAATTGGCAACAAGTTTGGCAAAAGGTTTGGCAAGATGGGCGGTTTATGGTGACACCGATGAATAGGGAAGAATTACAACAAATAATAGAAGAACCTGCTGCACAACGGACATTATTTTTTGAGTCCTCTAAGTTAGTCAATGCTTTAATTGATGAAGTGATTCAAATGCCTGGTGCTTTACCTCTACTTTCTTTCACCTTAAGCGAGCTTTATTTAAGGTATTTGAAGGCAGAAGAAAATCAAGAAAGGAGCGATCGTACTATTACTGAGGCAGATTATCAAAAAATAGGCGGGGTAACACGGTCTCTAACTAACCGTGCTGACAATACTTATAACAGGTTAAAAACAGAAGAAAAAGTTGATGAGTCAACAATTCGTGATGTGATGCTGCGAATGGTAGCTACTCGTAGTGGTGAACTAGCTCGCAGAAGAGTGCCAACTTCTGAATTGGTGTATCCAGAACCAAAAAATCAGCAAGCGAAGCAGGTTATTGCTCGTTTTGTAGAAGCACGTTTGCTTGTTAAAGGTAGGGATACAGAAGGTCAAAAATATGTGGAACCAGTCCATGATGCTTTGGTCAGAGGATGGAAACAAATTAAGGATTGGTTAGATGAGAAACAGGAAACAGTTGAGACAGTAAGCTTATGGAATCCCATCAAAAAGTTTTTCAATGGCACAAAAGAGCATCCTGAAACTGAAAAAATACTAAAAGTAAATTTGCCGTTGCAGCGAGAGGTGAATACTTCTGCTAATAATTGGAGTCAGCACGCAAAAGCCATCGGTTTCCTCTGGAATACCGATCCACGGTTAGATTTGCTCAAACAGGTACTCAATTCTGAAGATAACTGGTTTAACAAGGTAGAAACTGAGTTTGTAGAGCGTAGTATTTGGCGCAAAACTTTTAATACTTGTCGGAATTGGAGTATTGCTATTGCGGTTATGCTAGGATTAAGTGTTTTGACGATTTCGACTTTAATTAGTCTACGAAGTACAAAAGTTGAACAAGTTCGTAATTTAATTGATTCTACACAAATTAAGTGGGAATCAGATCTACAGTTAGAAGCGTTGTTAGATTTATTAAGAGTAGGGAAGTTACTCGATCGCTGGCTTTTGCAGTTATTTAATATAGATGAAAGATTTAAAAAAGAAATACAGGATAATTTCCTCAAAGTAGTTTATGGAGTCAAAGAACTCAATCAACTACAACATGAGGGTGAAGTTATCAACGTAAATTTCCAGATTACTCCCAATGGTCAGATGATTGTTACGAACGATCGAAGTAGTCAGCAAATAAAGGTTTGGCATTTAGATGGGAAACTAGAGAAAGAGTATAGTTATAAAGAAATTAAAGCTATATTGGAGAAGTCAAATAGTAATCTATACCAAACATTAAAGCAAAAGTCTTTGTTACCCGTATTAAATTTTAACCTTGAGAACAACACAGAATTTTTTAGGTCTGAAAGTAAAAGACAAACTTTTAGTCCTGATGGCAAAATGCAAGTAACTGTAAATAATAAAAGAAACGTCTCTATCCGGAAGAATGATGGCAGTTGGAGCAAAACCTTTCAAGCACATGACACAGAGATAACGGCAGTTAGATTCAGTCCCGATAGCCAGACTATTGCTACAGGAAGTTGGGCAGGCCAGATTAAACTCTGGAAACTAGATGGTACATTGTACAAAACCTTAAAAGATAATAACAAAAAAGCGCATTACAAATCAGTTAATGCCTTAGATTTCAGCCATGATGGAGAGATAATTGCTTCAGCAAGTGATGACAAAAAAGTTAAACTCTGGAACCAAAAAGGTGAATTGTTGAGAACTCTTCACGGACATCAGAGTGTAGTCTGGGATGTGAGTATCAGTCCTGACAGCAAGATGATTGCTTCAGCAAGTAATGACGAAACAGTTAAGCTCTGGGACCAAGAGGGTAAATTACTAAGAACCTTTAAAGGACATAATGATGTAGTTCGTGCAGTAGCATTTAGTGACAATGACACTATCCTAGCCTCAGCTAGTGATGACGGTACTGTGAAACTATGGTGTATAAGTAGTGATAACAGTGATGACAGCACTGTGAAACCATGGTGTCCAAATGAAGATACACAGTCTTTGAAAATCTTAAAACATAGTTTTGATAGACTGCACGGAGTAATTTTTCTTCCTAATAACAACACAATTCTCACAGCAAGAGGGCATGGTAATGTAACATTTTGGAGTCAGGATGGCACATACATAGACACTGACACATGGCACTCTGGACGGATTAATACCTTCAAGTTTATTCTTGATAGTAAGCTGATTGTATCAGCGGATAAACGCGGTAGTGTTAAACTTTTTAGAACAGGGGGTTCTAACAAGGAAGACCTAAAAGAAGAATGGAAAGACAAATTACAGAATAATGTTTCGGCAGTAAGCTTTAGTCCTGACAGCCAAATTTTTGTTATTGGGGATACTAACGGAAAAATCGAAATCAGGAAGCGAGACGGTAGCTGGCGAAAAACCATGAAAGAACATCAGAAATCGGTTTCGGGACTAAGCTTTAGTCGAGATGGTGAGGTTTTTGCTTCAGGGAGTTTAGATGGAACAGTAAAACTTTGGAACAAAAATGGCTCTCCAAAGAAAACTATTCATAATGATAGTAAATTACCAGTGTTTGGAGTAGCTTTCAGTCTCGCTCAACACCGAGACAAGCAAATAATTGCTGCAGTAATTAACCAAAAAATTACTCCAGAAACTTGCCAAGAAACAGACAACTTATTGAATAGACCTCTCTGGAAATTAAAATCAAACAAGCTTGTGACAGGAGTTTCAGATAAATTGTCGGAGATGTTTAATACAGATAGTAAAGATAACCAAACAACTCCTTCAGAAACTTACCAAGGGATAATCAAATTATGGAAAATAGATGGTACAGAACTGACAACTTTTATAGCTCATTGCGATTTTGTTAATGCCATAGCTTTTAGTCCGGATGGTAAGTCCATTGCCACAGCAAGTAATGATCAAACAGTGAAAATCTGGAAAATAGATAATTGTAAAAAAAATGATTGTAAAAAAGAATCAAGAACATTTTATGGCCACAACGATCGCGTTATCGGATTAGCTTTTAGCCCTGATGGCAAGAAAATTGCTTCAGCTAGTGAGGATAAAACAGTTCTCCTGTGGGATGTGAATATTGAGCAAGAGTTACCAGCATTAAGGGAATACGCCTGCAAATGGATGCAAAGCTATCTCAAGAATAACAAAAACCCAGAGCTTAAGGATAGCGATCGCAACCTATGCAATAATATAAAGTCAAAAGTTAAAAGTTAAAAGTCAAAAGTTATCTATCATATCAAATCCTGATAATTGTCATTGTTAATGGAACTCGTAGAAGCAAGCAATTTCAATGTTTTAGGAGATTGCTTACTTTTGGTTGCTATGACAACTGTTGAATCTATATCAATCTAACTTTTAGGTTTTTGTGGTTCTTCCCTAACCGCCTCATCAATATCGGAGTCAACAGTTTCTGTCGTAGAATCAGCTTGATTTTCTGATGCACCATTAACTACAGTATGTCCATTATGACGATCTTTAATACCATCATCAACAGATTCATATCCATTAGAACCATTAGAATGAGCATCATCATAATTTGAAAGATCGTGCTGCTCTGACTTCTTAGGTTTTTCCCCGTTCAACAGCCATCCCTCCAAATTTTTAACAGCAATATATAAATTAGGAGTAATCAACAAACTCAAAATGGTACCAAATAACATTCCTCCAAATATTGCAGTACCAAGAGACCAACGACTGCTCGAACCTGCACCAGTAGCAATCACTAGAGGCATAAAACCAATCAAACTGGAGATTGCCGTCATCTGAATTGGTCGAAAACGTTGCTCTGCTGCAGTAACCGCCGCCCTAGTAATATTTACACCCTTATCCCTTAACTGGTTAGCAAATTCTACAATCAAAATTGAGTTCTTGGAAGCCAAACCAATCAACATCACTAAAGCAACCTGAGCATAGACATCATTTGTCACCACTGGCCAAATAGAACCAGCCATAAGTATATTTGCTCGAAACCAAATTGCTGCCAGAGCGCCCAATACCGCCAGTGGTACCGAGAGCATAATAATTAAAGGGTCGATGTAACTCTCGTATTGTGCTGCTAGTACCAGAAACACCATCACAAAACCCAAACCAAAAATAATCGGTGCAGCACCACCAGAGGATTTTTCTTCCAACGCACTACCCTGCCAAGCATAACCAAAACCAGGGTCTAACAATTCTTCCGAAGCTTGCTCCATAGCAGCGATCGCTTGTCCGGTACTATAACCAGGAGCAGGTCCACCTTGAATTTTCATGGAACGGAAAATGTTATAGTGGGTAATAATCTCCGGTCCGACAAAATCTTTGATTGTGACTAAACTTCCCAGGGGAATCATTTCACCATCAACAGAGCGGACATACAATTGATTAATATCATCAGGTTTAGAACGAAACTCTGGTTCCGCTTGAACATAAACCCGATATTGGCGTTGTCCTAAAACAAAATCATTCACATAAGACGAACCGAAATAGATTTGTAAGGTAGAAAATATATCACTAACATTCACATTTAATGCCTTAGCGCGATCGCGTAAAACTTCAATTTGCTTCTGAGCTTTATTAGCGCTAAACGAACTATAAACAGCTTGTAAACTAGGATATTCTGGAGAATTAGCTGCTCCAATTAACTGATTACCATTATCTAGCAATGCTTGAATAGGCAAAACCCCACTGCGGTCTTGCAATTGAAACTCAAAACCCCCTGTACTACCTAACCCTCGAACTGGTGGAGCATTTACAGCAAAAGCTCTAACTTCCTTTATTCCTTGCAATGCTCCATTTAATTTTCTGGTTACGCCATAAACAGACTGCTCTGGTAAAGTTCGTTCTTCCCAAGGTTTAAGTAAGACGAAAAATACCCCTTGACTAGGGTTGGAACCATTAAAACCAAACCCAGCAATACCAAAACTAGATTTAACTTCATTGATTTCATCAATTTCCTTTTGAATTTTGGCGGCAGCATTAGAAGTATAATTGAGGGAAACTCCGTCAGGAGCTTGATAAATGACGATAAAATAACCTTGGTCTTCTTCAGGAATAAATCCACTGGGAACTAAACTGTACATCAAAACAGTTGCCACTAGACCCGCAATAAAAATTCCCATTACGATGATATTAATACGGGTGAGAAAGCTGACTAATTTACCGTACTTGTCTTGTATCCAACCAAAACCCTGGTTAAACTTATCAAATATCCAACCCAAAGGTCCGGTAGCTTCTTTTTTTGGACGCAGCAACAGACCAGATATACTAGGAGAAAAGGTCAGAGCATTAAAAGTTGAGCAAGCAACGGCAAAAGCAATAGTCAGAGCAAACTGTTTGTAAATAACTCCTGTTGTTCCAGGGAAAAATGAAACCGGAATAAATACAGCCATCAATACTAAAGAAGTAGCGATCGTTGCTCCAGTGAGTTCCTCCATGGCATCCAATGCTGCTTGCTTTGCCTTCATTCCCTGGTCAATTTTACTGGAAACTGCCTCCACAATCACGATCGCATCATCCACCACCAGACCTGATGCCAAAGTACAGGCAAACAAAGTCAGAGTATTAATTTCAAAATTCAAAATTTTCAAACCTGCCATTGCCCCAATTAGAGCTACAGGAATAGCGATCGCTGGAATCAAAGTAGCTCGCCAATCTTGCAAGAAAATAAAGATAATCAAAACCACCAACCCTATTGCCTGGAGTAGAGTAATAACTACCTCTCGCAGTGACACTTCCACAAACAATGTGGTATCGTAGGTAACCCTATATTCAAAACCTGGTGGAAAACTTCTACTGAGTTCTTCCATTGTAGCTTTGACTTGACTTGCAGTTTCTAAGGCGTTACTACCTGGAAGTTGATAAATTCCTAAACCTACTGTCGGGTCTCCATTATATGTGGTAGCTAGATCGTAATTTTCGGCTCCTAGTTCAGCCCTACCTACATCTTTAATTTTGACCAAAGTACCATTCTCGTCAACTTTGAGTACCACATCCTCAAATTCTTGGGCATTTTTTAACCGACCAATAGCTTGCAGAGGAATTTCATAAACTAAATCTGGTGGTGCTGGGTTTTGACCAATTTTTCCAGCTCCCACTTGAATGTTTTGTTCTCGCAAAGCATTGACTACATCTTGAGTGGTTAATTCACGAGCTGCCATTTTCTGAGGGTTAAGCCAAATACGCATGGCATATTTTCGTTCCCCAAAAATTGTAGCTTGACCAACTCCAGGAACACGCTTAACCTGGTCTAAGACGTTCAGGTCAAGGTAGTTACTCATGAAGTCAGCGCTGTAGTAAAAATCGCCATTTTCGTCTTTTTCTGAGAAAGTGGCAATCACTAATAGGAGATCGGGGGATGCAGCTTCTACTGTAATACCTGTTTGTCTGACTAAGTCTGGTAGAGAAGCTTCTGCTCGAGAGACTCGGTTTTGAACGTTAACCTGAGCGGTATTTCGGTCTACATCATTAGGGAATACAACGTTAATGCTTGTTTGACCGCTATTACTGGTGTTGGAATACATATATTTCATGTCTTCCACACCGTTAATTTCTCTTTCTAAAATTGTGGTTACGGTATTTTCTGTGGTTTGAGCATCAGCTCCAATATAGACTGATGATACTTGAATTTCGGTATTACCTAGTTGTGGTAATTGGGCAATGGGCAATAATGGAATTGAAATTGCCCCCGCTAATATAATTATGATTGTGCAAACTGTCGTTAAGACAGGTCGTTTAATAAAGGTATCAGCAATACTTAAAAGCATAATAAATCAGTTATCAGTTATCAGTTATCAGTTATCAGTTATCAGTTATCAGTTATCAGTACAGCAACAATTTAACTTCTGACTTCAGCTTAAGACATTCTCAAGCTCTCAAATTTAGTCACAGCAGCAATTTAACTTCTGACTTCAGAATTTATCTATGGGTTTAATACCCCACCGTCACCCGCGGTGCTCAAAATTGTTTGGGGTTAGTAGACGCGGAGCGGCTTGTCGCAGACTATCCATAAGCAATTTTCTCTCCTGACTCCTGACTCCTGACTCCTTCTTCAATTGTCATATAGAATCCAGTTATATAATAGAGTTGTTGGGAAATAAGGAGTAGGGGGAAAGAATTGATAATTTCTGTGCGATAATTGATTTGATTTTTTATTATTGGAGATGTCTAGTTATCAGTTATCAATTTTTTCAGTTATATCAGGTCCAGATAAGCAGTTGCCATTACTAGCGCGGAGATTATTGTTTTTCTCAAATTTAGTCACAGTAAGATTTTATATGAAATACAAAAAATTAATTGTGCAAATACACGAATCACCCCACACTCCCCACCCCTCCCACACTCCCCACACTCCCCACACTCCCCACACCTCCCACACCTAATTCTGAGGTACAGACTGCTGCCCATTTTTGTTTTCAGTGGGATTGCCCAATTCAGAATCATCAGCAATAGGTACACCATTCCGGAGTTTGACTACACCTGAAACAACTATTTTGTCATTGTCCTTTAATCCCTCAAGTACTTGATAAGTTTGACCTTGAATGCTTCCCAACTTCACAGGTTTTTGAGTTGCCACCAACTTTTTCTGACCATCCATGATTTTCTCTTCTGCAACAAAAACAAAAGCTTGATCTCCGATGCGGGTGACAGAAGTAATGGGAACAGTTAATCCTGGTTTTTCTTCCCAGATGACTCTTGCTCTTACCTGCTGGTTGGTTTGCAGTTTCTTTTCCCCGTTGTTATATATTGCTTTGACTAAAACAGTTTGAGTTCCTTGACCTGTATCTGGAGATATAAAAGATACCCGACTGCTACCAATTAATTGACCAGTCTGTTGACTTAGTAACTCAACTCGTGTACCCAGTCTAATTTGAGGCAGTCGGTCTATAGGAATATTAATATTAGCTTCTAAAGTATTATTGTCCTGAATAGTGGTTAATGGAGTTTGACTATCTACATAATCACCAACTTTCGGTCGTACATTTCCCACCACCCCACTAATAGGAGCAACAATATCATAATATCTTAGTTCTACTTGTTCTGCCACTGCATTTGCCTGAGCTTGTTGTAGTTGACTGCGAGCTTGAGCTACCTGACTTTCCTGAGAGGAAATTTGTTCTTCTTGAGCTGCTATTTGAGCATCTAGAGTTTCAATACGACGCTGCAAATCTTTTTTAGAACTTTCTACCTGTGCTTTAGTAGCATCTATGACTTCTTTTTGAGCTGCTATTTGAGCATCTAATGTACTTGTACGCCTTTGTAAGTCTTTTTTGGCACTTTCTACTTGTGCTTTCGCAGCATCTATAACTTCTTTTTGAGCTGCTATTTGAGCATCTAATGTACTTGTACGCCTTTGTAAATCTTTTTTGGCACTTTCTACTCGTGCTTGTGCTGCATCAATTTCTTGTTCTATAGCATCTATTTCAGCTTCAGCTTGTCTAATGTCGCGGGTAGCTTGGTCAAATCTTTCTTTCGGGACAGCTCCTTCTTCATACAGGGTAGAAAATCTTACTTGTTCAATTTTTTGGTATTCTAAAGTTGCTTCTCTTCTTTCTTTTTCAGCTCTCTGTGCTCGTAAAGCAGCTTCGGCATCTTCTAATTGTGCTTCTTCTGATAAAGAACTTGATTCCGCAAGTAATCTATTTAGTTCCTGACGCTCTGACCTGAGAGTTGCTTGAGTATTTTCTAAATTAGCTTCTTCAGACAAAAAACCAAATTCAGCTAGTAATCTATTTAGTTCCTGACGTTCCCTCCGGAGGTTCGCTTCAGCATTTTCTAAATTAGCTCTTTCAGAGTTTAAGTCTCTTTGTGCTATTAGTTCTCTTCTATCGTCCCTCAAGGCTCTTAGTTGAGCTTCTTCACTATCCAATTGTGCCTGAGCTGAACTTATCTGAGCAATATTACTATCAAGAACTGCCTGTTGTTGAGAAGGATCTATTTGCAGTATGGGGTCTCCTTTTTGGACTCTATTACCTAATGATACAAATACTTGGCTTACTTGTCCACTAACTCTTGGTGTAATAGTTGCTCTTTCTTTTCCTTCTACTGTTGCGATATACTCTGTGCTATCTGCAACTTGAGTTCGATCGACTCTGGCTATTTCCACGGCAGTAGGTGGGGGTGCTGCTGCTTGTGGTGTTTCACCTCCACAGGAGCTTAATAGAAGGGCGGATAACAACAAAGGCCAATATCTAGCCTGGTTGACTAATTTACTATCCATTGGTATTAAGTTCACAGGTAAATTATCTCCTTAAGGTATGTGGAATGGGCATCTTGCCCGTTCCTGATATTTTCCTCAGCAATGCCAACGTGGAATGGGTATCTTGCCCGTTCCCAATTTTATGTGAGGCTGCACAGAATTATTTCTTCCTTCTTCCTTCTTGAAGAAATTTATTAATTTGGCTGTCTCGAACTACATTCAACTTTGATTAAAATATTATTCTATGCAACTTAATTATGGCAACTTCTTATAAATTTGGTATTAGATTCAAGGTTTTATTCTATCTTATGTTTATTGTTTTTATTCTAATTTGACCAGTCATAACCAAAATTATGAATATTAAGCAATAATTGATTCCCTAGTTTTGGCTTAATAGGTTCATGTGTAGAAAAAAACTATTTCAAATAAACCATCATTTCTGACTTTACCAATTCTGACATATTTAGAAAGATAAGGTTATAATTTACAAGACTTGGCTGTTAAGCTTAAGTATTGTGAAAATTCTGACAAGCAAGCATTTGATTCAAGCATTCTAGAAAATCAAAAAATAATCAATAATTTGATTCTTAAATCTTGAATAGTGATGATTAAATTGACTTATAACTATTAAAAATATCTTAATATATGGAAACCGCAAAATTTCTGACTTGGCTACTCTTTTTTGGATTAATAAGTAGCATTGGTATTGGTGCTATGATATATGCTTATCGTGGAAAAGGTAGTATTTCTGTCCTATTTACAGAATTTATATCAACATCTTCATCAATACCATCAGAGGCAGAAGTAAATTTTAAACAAGGATGTGAGGCTTTTCAAAAGGGAAATTATCAACAGGCAATAAATGAGTTTACTGAAGCTCTGAAAAATAATTCAACTATTGCTGAAGCTTATCATAATCGGGGTTTGGCTTTTGCTAATCTACGTCAAGATGATGAAAGTGTAGAAAATTTATTGCAAGCTGGAGAATTATATATAAAACAAAAAAATCAAGATGCTATGATGATTTTGAAAAAAAATTTGGAGTTATTAAAGGCTAGAAAAGAAGCTAGTGTCGCTACGCGGAAGTTAAAAGTCAAAAGTTAAAAGTCAAAAGTCTTGAAAGGAGGATTATATATAAAACAAAGAAAATCAAGATGCTATGGTGATTTTGAAAAAAAATTTGGAGTTATTAAAGGCTAGAAAATAAGCCAGTTCCGCTACGGGGAAGTTAAAAGTCAAAAGTCTTGAAAGGAGGATTATATATAAAACAAAGAAAATCAAGATGCTATGATGATTTTGAAAAAAAATTGGAGTTATTAAAGGCTAGAAAATAAGCCAGTTCCGCTACGGGGAAGTCAAAAGTCAAAAGTCTTGAAAGGAGGATTATATATAAAACAAAGAAAATCAAGATGCTATGATGATTTTGAAAAAAATTTGGAGTTATTAAAGGCTAGAAAATAAGCCAGTTCCGCTACGGGGAAGTTAAAAGTCAAAAGTCTTGAAAGGAGGATTATATATAGAACAAAGAAAATCAAGATGCTATGATGATTTTGAAAAAAAATTTGGAGTTATTAAAGGCTAGAAAATAAGCCAGTTCCGCTACGGGGAAGTCAAAAGTCAAAAGTCTTGAAAGGAGGATTATATATAAAACAAAGAAAATCAAGATGCTATGATGATTTTGAAAAAAAATTGGAGTTATTAAAGGCTAGAAAATAAGCCAGTTCCGCTACGGGGAAGTTAAAAGTCAAAAGTCTTGAAAGGAGGATTATATATAGAACAAAGAAAATCAAGATGCTATGATGATTTTGAA
>JAXHSW010000234.1:0-13033 GCA_034190295.1 Cyanobacteriota bacterium
GGGAGATGGGGAGATGGGGGGATGGGTAGATGGGGAGATGGGGAGATGGGGGATTTAATATTGAAGTGTGGATAGAATTATAAACATATACTGTATAACCGGATTCTATATAAGTCCCCCACAATAGGAGCGAAAAAGCGCGTGGTGCGCCTTTTATGGGGGTTTGAATCCCCGATTATACACAGTGAAAAGCTGATAGCTGAGTGCTGAGTGCTACTTCAATTCTGACTCAATTAGTAAAGCTTTTATCTCAAACTAAAAGCAATAGCTGATTGCTGAGTGCTGAGTGCTTACCATGACTACCCAAAGTTACAGCAGATTCCAAGTACATGAAGTACAGATATTAACAATTAAATGTTCCCAGTGCGAGCATCTTGCCCGCTTCGGGGTGTACCTCACGCCTGGTGGAATCCGCTGTATTGTCGGGGGTTTGACCCTTAAGGTATTATTACCTCACTTCCTAAAAATTAATAAATATTAATAAATTATTAAAAAATTATTAAAATAATATAAAAAACCTCATGCTCATGGAAGATTTTATATATCCATACAAAGAAGCTACATTTTTCCTCCTCTAGCTGAAGGTAAAAAGTTTCCAAACTACCGATTTTTTTTTAGATGAATAACCAAACAATTTTTGATAACTTCCTCAAATCCTATGAAGACAAAACCTATAAATACCCCACCCTGGTACGACATAAAGGCACAGTAATTGCCTTTGCTATGGACAATGAACGACATATCCATTACACAGTCCTCGACCTCAGTGACAGTGATGAAAACAAAGGACCAATAGATGTAGAATACTGGTCAAAAAATCCGAGCAAACTGCATTTTAGTAATGAAATAGCCCAAGTTGGTTATGGGTTGGTAGGAGCAACTAGAATGCCCACAGTTAAGAAAGGAACACTAACTGAAGACAAGCCAGAAAACTTAAACCTTGATGAAATTGACGATTTCCTCTCAACAACAGCAAGACTAACAGCAGATGCACCTTTCCAAGTACTTTCTGACGACCAATATATCTACGTCTTTCGTCAGTCTATTGCTGATAACGACCCAAATATAGTCTATAAACTCACAAGACTCGAAGGTGGTGGCTCATCTGGGGATACCACCAATAGACAAGACTCCGAATTTGTGCTTTCTGGAGGCAATAAAGTCCCCCTAGTTAACAATACTCTGTTATTAGACCGCTTTATCCTTGGAGGTACTCAACTACAACCCAAGATGGAAGTGCGTTATAAGCGCAGTCGCAACAAAACCCAACCTGCTAATAGTAAGGATAGCCTGGGGGCAAAAGATATAGAAGGCAAAGCATTCTATGAGCCTACCCAAGAACTAGACTTCGTGCAGCAACTTCAGGGAGGACGTTTCCAAGTTCTGTTGTTGCCGACTCAGATAGCTAATATTAAGCGCTGGCAAGTCTTTGCTTATAACGATGCTACTAGCAAGATTGACTCTTTTAATATTGAGCGGGCTGGTGATGGCCTATTTAATACTAAAGGCACTATCTATTACACTAGCCCTGACGCAGAATATCAGAATGCCATTTTCCAACGTCGTCCTGGAGTAGACTCCTTTACGAATCAGGAGTTAGTACCAATTCTTAATACCAAGAGTGGAGCTGAATCAGCACTTAGTTTTGATGGTACTGATAATTATGTGGATTTAGGGAATCCCTCAGAATTACAGATTACAGGCAGTCAGACCATTGAAATGTGGGTCAAACCCTTGTCTTTGGCCAACAGGCAAAGTCTGTTTTGTAAAGCTTATAACGGTTAAGGAGCAATTACCCTAGAAGTAGATGGTAAACTATCCTATTATTACGGTACTGGTGGTGATAATCCTAGTGAAACCAATATCGATTATGATGCCTTTGAGGGCATTTTAAGTACTTTTGGCCTACTGCGG
Source organism: Cyanobacteriota bacterium (assembly GCA_034190295.1). Classification (GTDB taxonomy): domain Bacteria; phylum Cyanobacteriota; class Cyanobacteriia; order Cyanobacteriales; family Microcoleaceae; genus Okeania. The sequence goes on from JAXHSW010000234.1 coordinate 1,915, forward strand.
GACGAATGGTCTCATATTGCTATTGTCAGGAATTTCCAGAGCAGGACGTTAACCTGGTACATTGACGGTGCTTTTGCAGGGGAAGAAATTATTACTAAGGATGCTGCTACAGCAGGTAATGAAAATGTTTTTCTTGGCAAAGGTTATGCTGATAATTTTAATGGTTGTATAGATGAAGTCCGGATTTGGAATCGTGCCCGTACTGGTTATGAAATCAACGAAGATAGGCATCATCGCTTGGTAGGAAGGGAAACAGGATTAGTAGGTTACTGGCGATTTGATGAAAATACTGGTGCTACAGTTTATGACCAAACTGATTCTGCTAATAATGGTACCATAAATGGTGCAACTTGGCAAGAGTCAGATGCACTTATTGGCAATCATCCAGGAGTGAGTCGGGATAGTTTTTCATTTACTGGGCGCACCATTGAATCAGGATTAACAGCGGTGCAGTATTTCCAGCAAGAAGATGCTCAAATTGGTAATGAGCAAGAAAGCAAGCCAATGAAAACTAATGCCCGGGTGATGTTAGCAGTGGCTACAGGTGGAACTGATGCTAATGGAGCGACAACTACTAACAAGTACATTGCAGCATTAGATTTTGCTGTTTCTCGTGAAGGAAGACTAGCGCAGGTACCGGATAATATCTCTTTGAATTGGCTGAATCGAACGGATCTAGATGGTGATTCTATAGAGAACTCTTTTGCTGCAGTTGGGAGTTTGGAAACGGAAATTAGTCAACTGAAACGAGAGATTCAAATACTTAATGCAGAGATTGAAGAATTACAAGGCATACCTGATAAGTTGGATGAAATAGAACAACAGAAGCAGGAATTAGAAGCTAGATTACAAGAAGTAGAAGATCGATTAGAAGCATTAGATAATCCTGTAACCCCCTATCTCCCACCAATCGTACCCTTTTTTCCTACTTATCCCTTTTTCGGAGGAATTACTGGATTTGGAAGCACAATTGCAAGTATTAATACTGTATTAGGAGTAGCTGGAGGATTTGGAAGCACAATTGGAACTGCTGATACCTCAATGCTAGCATCAAAAGATGAGTTATTAAGACAAAAGGAAGACTTAGAGGCCGAAATTGCTACATTAGAGAATCAAAAGACTGAACTAACAACTCAAAGAGCTTTGTTCGATACTAAAACAACCGAACTAGCTCAAAAACAAGCTACCCTAATTACCAAGCAAGAACAACTTGAACGTAGAAAAGAAAAATTATACGGTCAAGTATCATTGCCAATGGCTATGTTACATACCGACTCTGATGGCTTGACCACTTCCGGAGCATTACTAGGCTTTGCCCATACTGCTGACACCCCACTGCTATTTGACAGTGCGATGGGTAAACTAGCTCTTTATTTCCAAGGAACCAACACCCAGTTCTTTACTGCTTACTACGATACCAAAACAGCCCGCGCTCAAAAAGTTATCGATCTAGGTGGAGGCAAAGTTCGCTTCCTCGCTCGTTCAACTGGTGCCGAGTCAAACGCTGCCACCATTACTATTAGTGATGGCAATAGTGATGATACCTGTGAAGTTACTATTGCTAACTCGGAAACAGGGATTACCGAAACCTGGCCAGATGTGCCGCGAGACCCCCGTATGTTTAGTAAAGTTCTCAACGGACAAGCACAACCCCTCTATTTAGCACAAGTAGCAGCAACATCTGATACAGTCACCGAACTAACTCTCACAGAAACAACAAACCGCAAGCTAGCAGCAGGTGCGGTGTTAAAAATTGGTGAGACTAAAGTTACTACAAGTGCAGAAGTTGCAGTCAACTCCAGCAGTATCCCTGTCAACAGTGCATCTCTAGAAGTAGAAGAAGATACTCCAGTTTATTTGGTTGTATACGATTACGCTTCCGATTATGCTGTCAATACTCCTGATGCATCTGCCCATACTTCTGTAACTCCCTCAGCACTGAGTTTTGATGGATCGGGTGATTATATAGATTGTAGAGTAATTGATTTTGCCCGCAACAATTACACTGTTGAAGCCTGGTTCAAGACCTCTGTCTCCTCTACAGTAGACATTTTTGCTGGTACTCATTACGACCACGGTATTTTGATTGAAGTCAGCGATCGGGGAACCTTGCGCTACTTGCATCGCCAACCAACAGGAAACAGTGGCGGAACTAGCCTTTTCACTACAAATACTTACACTGATGGTCAGTGGCATCATCTGGCAGCGGTTAAGAGCAGCACCAATATGTCACTGTATGTAGACGGCGATCTACAAGTACAAGAATCTGCTCCAAGTGACTTTACCGACTCCCTAGATGTTGTCATTGGCAGGATAAGCCAAAGCAACAGTGCCAGATATTTCAATGGTGAACTTGATGAAGTCCGTATCTGGGAACGCGATCGCACCAAAGAAGAAATCAAAGCTGATATGAACCGCCGACTTAGCGGTAAAGAATCTGGATTAGCAGGGTACTGGCACTTTGAAGAAGGTACAGCCAAAGACTATAGTGGCAATGGCCATGATGGCACTATATATGGTAATCCTCAAAATGTGTCATCTCCTCCAGCCTTAATAAACTATAGCGATCTACAACAAGAAAATCTACAACAAGAAAATCTACAACAAGAAAAGAGTTCCCGACAATTTCTGGTCTATTCGGAGGCAACCGCAGGCACAATTCCCAATGGCACAGTTACAAGTTTAGGGGATGCTCCTTCCTGTCGTTGGGTAGCCGATCCCCCTGGGTTGGCTTTAGACTTTGATGGGCAAAATAAATATCTGGCTCTAGCTGACAATAAATTACCTCAGATGGATGCTACTGCCAACCTAACTATAGAGGCATGGGTTAAGCCTAAGTTAATTGGCCATCTTAATAATCAAGAGTCCTCCTCAGCACTAGAGTTTAATGGCTCCACTGATTATATAGACTGCGGTAGCCAAATCCAAATTACTGAAAGCATTACTGTCGAAGCATGGGTAAAACATCAAAGCGGTAATACAGAAGGTCTCATCGTTTACACGGGAGGAGGTTGGAGCGATTATGGATACTCCATATTTTGGTACAATAACAAGATACGTATTGAACTGCAGCGGTCTGGCCAGAAAACTGCTTGCGACAACAATGCTCCTAGTCATAATGAATGGCACCACATTGCATTTACTTGGGATAATACCTCAAATACAATAATTACTTACATTGACGGCAACCCACAGCCAGTGACGGCAACATTTACAGGTTCGATTGGAATTCCTACCAAATCATTGAATATTGGTAGAGGCCAAAACATAGGTAACTACTTCCAAGGAGCAATTGACGATGTTCGCATCTGGAACTATGCTCGCAGCGAAGAACAAATCCAAGCTAATAAAGATCGCCAACTCACTGGTAACGAAGCCGGTTTAGCAGGTTACTGGCATTTTGAAGGAGGAACAGCCAAGGATTATAGTGGTAACGGTAATGATGGAACTATACATGGTAATCCTCAAAATATCTCATCTTCCCCCCTCGCAAGGAATAGTAATGCTGGAAAGAATATTGATACTGGTCGGGTAATACATCATAAATCAGAAAATAGTCAATATACTCTGGGATTACAAAAGCAAGAAAGCCTTTCAGCACTAGAGTTTGATGGTTCAGATTATGTAGAGATTCCTGACTACAACGCCTTGGATTTTGGCACGGGTAGTTTTACAGTTGAAGTCTGGGTTTATCGGAGTGAATCTACTGATTATAGAACAGCAGTTTGTAAAAAAGCAGCAGGTGGTCTTGATGCCGGATGGATGCTAAGAATAGGTACTGAAGACACAGCTAACTTTCACCTGGGTGATAGTGAAAGTCGTCTAGACCTGAACAATGGAACCAAGAAATTAACTCAGCAAGCATGGTATCACTTAGCGGGTGTAGTCGATCGGGAAACCAATGAGGTGCGGCTATACCTTAATGGGGAATTAACAGATTCTGAGTCTGCTTCTACTCTTGGTAGTGTAAATACTAATTATAATTTGGTTTTTGGAGCTTGGTCAAACGATACCAGTAGAGATGTCTGGAAAGGTAAAATTGACGACATTCGCATCTGGAACTATGCCCGCAGTGAAGAACAAATTCAAACTAATAAAGATCGAAGACTCACTGGTAACGAATCTGGTTTAGTAGGTTACTGGTACTTTGAAGAAGGTATAGCTAAGGATTATAGCGGTAACGGCAATGATGGAACTATACATGGCAATCCTACTAATGTCTCTTCTCTCTTCAATACCTACAAAGTTTTTGGCGGAGTAGGAGTTAGTGATGGCTCTCCAGAAGCAATTCAGTTCTTCCAAACTAAGGAATCCCTTCCCCTTAATAATTGGAATCATTTGGCTCTGAGTTATCACCAATCCTATGCCCTGAATTTTGATGGTAACGACTATCTCGACTGTGGCAAAAACCGGGCACTCAATCTCTGTGAAGACTTGACCATAGAAACAGTAATACAGGTGAATGATACCAACCTACGCAGTATTCTCAGTAAAGGTCTGATGGGTTCTGGGGTAGAAAAAGAAAGTGTACCCTATGCTTTGCAAGCAGAATCAGGTAAACTGACTTTCTCCTTTGAAGACAGTCAAGGTACGATTCATAAATTAGAGTCTCCTGCCAACAAAATTCAGACCAATACAGTTCACAAAATCGCTATTACTCGTCAAAAAATTACGGACACTACAGACAGCGGAGCAGACCCCGATGCTTGGGGAACTGGAGATGTAGCTAATATTGATGCCAAGACTGGTAATTTTACCTCTAGTGAAAATCAAAAAATTGATAAGGCAATGAAAGCTGATTACGTTGCCTCTAAAAAACGCGGTAAAAATCTCAAGGATGGTTTGCAATCTCAAAGTAGTTCCAGTTCCTCACAACAACCGACATCGATCGGCGGTCAAGGAACTGCTCAGTGGCTAGAACTGAAAATGTATATAGATGAAAAACTTGTCTGTAGCCGAGTCATTGAACCTGCTGTTAGTCCTCAAGGTAATAGTCAACCCCTAGAAATTGCCAGAACAGGTGAGAGTTATTTTCTAGGTAAAATTTCCGAAGTCAAGCTTTGGAGTCGGGCACTAGAAAAAGGTGAAATTCATCAAAATATTACCGGACAGGAAGAAGGTTTAGTTGCCTGGTGGCAGTTGGAAGAAAACGAAGGTAATCTCGCAAATGATTTCAAAGGAGGCAACCACGCTCAAATCAAAGGTGCTACTTGGTGTAAAAATCCAGATGTGGAAGCTTCGGAGTTACTCCTTTATAGTAATGGCGTTGCCCTGACAACAGAATCAGTAGCATCAAATGATTCACTGACTGACTGGGGAGATCATCAATTCACCCTTGGTGGTCGCAAAGATGGTGCAAGTTACCAAGAATGTTTCAATGGCATTCTCGAAGAAGTACGAGTTTGGAAGGTAGTACGCACTCAAGAGCAGATTCTCGACAATATCTTTACCCGTCTCAAAGGAGAAAAGCAAGACCTACTTGCTAATTACACCTTTGATGAAATTATAGATAATGAATTTAAAGACAGCAGTTTGATGGGAAATCATCTCCCTCTGGGAGCAGATGCTAACAAACCTACATCTGTTTTTTCTGATGCTCCGATCGGTAACGATATCCCCCAAGTGCGTTCAGCCTTAGCAGCAATTCAAACTGTATTCAACGTTCAGATAGATAGTAGTCCTGCTGTCACCGAGTACGGCGATATGCAATATGACAGCCAGCAGAATCTAACTGGAGTCTTCAAACGCTGCTACACTTATATCAATAATGAGGGTAAATGGCGGTTAATTACTGGTTACAAAGTCGGTAATTTGATTACTGAATGGATCTCTCAGGTACAGTTCGACCCTCAGATTATTGGTTACATCGAAGGTGCACCACCTATACCAAGTGAAAACATGACTGTTGGTCCTATATCCCTCGGAGACACTGACACTTACAAACAAGCTAGCACAGTAGAATTAATTGAAGCAGAAGATGTCAATTATAACTTCTCCAGTTCCAAAGAAAATGGTTTTGATTCTTCCTTTGAAGCAGCAATGTCTACAGGTGTAGAGTTAGACCTGCGGACTCTACTTGCTCCCCTTGGTTTTGGTATTTCCTTCAAAGCCAAAGTAGCATTCAAGGTTTCAGGTAGTGGCAAGTTTCAATCCTCCGGCGGTTGGACTGATGAAAGCAGAATCACTAGCGGGCGAACTGTAACCAGAAATATGCGGGCAACTGCGGTAGGTTATTGGGAAGATAAAAATAATCTGCTCAATCCCCGCTTAGGCCAACGGTATGTTCCTAATAATCAGGGATTTGCCTTGGTGCAATCAGAAACAGCCGACGTTTTTGCGTTGCGTTTAGCTCATAATAAAGCTCTGATTTCCTATCGTTTTCAACCCAACCCTGATATTCCCAAAGATTGGAATATTATTTCGTTCCCCATCAACCCCCGTTATACTAAACAGGGAACCCTAGATGGGAAAGTTGGTTATCAACCCGATGGCAGCGTGCAAACTGACCCAGATTATCCTGAAGCTACTCAGTATGGAGAATATAGCTACTTTAAACCCATAGAAACCTATGCTCTCAAACGACAAATAGAGAGGGAAGCAGCAGAGTTGAAAAATTATTATGACAACTACGATGCTTCACCCCTATCCAATAGCATTCTCAAAGATGTAATGAGCACCAATGCTGGACTTTTAGCCAGTGCGGCTGGAGCTATTCCTCTTGGAGGAATAGGTTTAGGAGCTGCTAGCACCTTTGGCAGTCTTGCTGATGCTCTGACTAAAGACCAAAGTCTACCGGAAAAATTTGCTACTCGCAATATTGCTAATACCTATGTCTGGACAGCGGATGGGGGATTCTATGCTGAAACCACTAATACTATGGATGTGAAGCAAGAATCAAGTAGTGGTTCCTATTCTTTTAATACCAATTTTACTGGCGGTATTTCTTTAAATGTATCTGCTGCTGGCTCTTTTGGATTTGATTTGAATGGTAGTACGGGCGGTCATCTGAATATGACTCAATCTAAAAGTGCTGAAACTTCTCAATCTTTTCGACTGGAAGTTCAGGTTAATCCCCAGAACAACTTGTATAAGTATGAAGTTCCTGAAGACCAAAAAGATTGGGAGTCAACTTATGTAGATTATTTGCTTCAGTATGATACTGAGGGTAATCCCATTAAAGTTCCTGGCAAGGTGGATGCCTATCGGTTTATGACTTTCTACTTAGAACCGAAAGCGGAAAACTTTGAAGACTTTTATGCTAAGGTAGTAGACCCGATCTGGATTGAGCAAAGCGACGAACCTAATGCTCAAGCTCTACGGGAAGCCAGGCAAACTGAGAAAAAACCTGCCTGCTGGCGGATTATGCACCGAGTCACTTTTGTCAGTCGTCTGCTACAAGATTTTAATGATGATGCTGTCTCCCAGTTAGCTAAGGATGCAAGAGCATTGAATATTGAAAGTAACTGGCAACTGATTAAAACATTGGAGCCTTTTGTGAAGAATAAAACAGATAATTTTGTGCAGTTTGCGGATGCAGTGCGGGATGCTTTAGAGCAGCACTTACCAGAATTGCAACCCCACTCACCAGAAATTATTGCATATCTGGCACAATACTACGGTTTATCAGAGGATGCCTAGTAATACCGTTTCACGGAAGTTAAAAGTTAAAAGTCAAAAGTCAAAAGTAAGATTTTAAGAGCATAGCATTGCTGTGTTCTTACAGCAGATTCCAAGCAGATGAAGTACAGATATTAAAAATTAAATGTTCCCAGTGCGGGCCGGAATGTCCGCGATGTGTGTACCTCGCCAAGGTGGAATCTGCTGTATCAAAATATCAAGTAATATAGAATCCAGTTGAATGGTCGTCATTGCGACGATAGGAAGCAATCTCCTAAAACCCTGAGATTGCTTACTTCCACGGAGTGACCGTCGCTGCGGACTTGGATATAGTAATTATCCGGATTTTATATAATTTTAATTCAATTAGGAGATTAAGAATCATGCCTGAAGCTAACGTTGCCAACACTACGATTACTTCTTGGGAAAACTTTCTGGAAAAAATGACAGAGAAATACCAACAGGATTTTATTGATAAAGTTACAGAACACTCAGATGGAACTATAGATAGAGCTAGAGCTGACGAATATTTTCGGACTTTTGTTAAAGCCTTATACGATAATCGAATCAAAGGCGTTGGCTCTTATGGTAGTTACTATGAAGGTGGAGCAGCAGGGGAAACAGGAAGACAAAACTTAGTTGAAGCCTTTCACCAGGAAGTATCTGAGTTTATTCGAGCATTTGGTCCAGTAGCTGCTCGTGGCGAACTTCTATTATGGAGTTCCTTTGCTATCGGTCGATTTGCTGTTGATGACGAAGATATTCTTAGAAGCGCCGGAGTTACTGATGAAAATGCTCAACCTCTCGATCGAACACCTATTGGTCAACTTTGGGATGTACTGAAAATTGCTACTGAAGACGATCGGGGCATTGGTTATATATGGGACAATCAATATAATGTCTGGGCTAGCGTGTCTAAGGAAATAGCTGCCAATGCTGAGGGTGAAGTCCATGTCTTTCTGCCAAAAAATATTGGTGCAACTACAATTTTCTGGAACGTAGAATTGCCTGAACTGCGTAACCGGATGGCTCAATTTACAGACGATCCTAAAGTCACTAACATTACAATTCATCGCCTCACAGATGATGCCCTTAAAAGGGTAAATGAGGCAGCAGATGACAATGCCAAGAAGCAAGTTATGCTCGAATCCAGTAGTTGGCAAAATCTGGATTTTTCAGAAGCTAGCTTAGATGTGCCAAACTTGTCCGATAGGCAAACAGAACTGTTACAGGATTCTAATCCTTTATTACTTGCTCAAATTGCTAACTACGTCAAGAGTAGTCAAGCCGGCCAAATCACGATTAGCAGATTAACTCAGATTGCTCAAAGTTGGAGAAACAGAGCTACCGCAAATGTTGAGCTATATCGGCAAATTGCTGACAAGTACGGTCACTTTGCATCAGTTCCCTTGGATATAGTAGACAAGATAATTCGAGGTCAGGCAATAGATGCAGATCTGAAAAAATACGGTAACAAGATAGTAACAGCTTTTCAAAACGATCTTAGTACCAGGGAACCACAAAATTATAATGATAGTGATATAGAGATTGTTATTCGTTTGCTTCATCAGAATTATACTCGCTTGCAAAACGCTTCGAGTGTGGAAATGTCTACGAAGGTCATCTCTAAAACCGAAATGGCAAAGCTGGTCAGAACAGACCCTGGAGCTATGACAGTGGGTGGTTTCAGTCACTTTAATGAGTATTCTCGAAATTTATCTGCCAAAAATGCGATTGAGCAATTTGGACTAGATTACCAATACCAAGATAGTTCTGGTGAAACGGTTAAACCTTACTTAATGCCTATAGGTGGTCAAGATCGCCCCCTGCCATTTGTTTACTATTTTACTACACCAGTAACAAATGAGATTAAAAAGCAGGGTAGGATACCTCTCGATCCGACAGTGAAAGCAAGGCTAGAGGCGATCGCCAATGATGCCAACAGGGATGACAACGATGAACTCAAAAAAATGGCAAAAGAACTTACTACTCCTGGAGTTTATCATGAACTGACACCTAATACCGATCGTCATAAACCCAGATATGGTACTCAAAGTGATGGTAACAAATCCTATGCAGGTATGCTACGCACAATTTATTCTACAGCGGACTCTGAACTCTCACCAGGAACAATGATTCGAGCTAAAGGGCCTAACGGTGAGGATTTTAAGATTGCTGATTGGGATGGTTTGACATGGACTGTATCACCTCAAAGTTCATTAGATTTACCAACTTGGATGCAAAATCAGGGAAGACCAGAAGATCGACTCAACGTTGAGACAGAGTTAAAACAATGGAAGCTCTTAAGTGACGATAGAATCACACCACCCACTGATATTCCAGTGCCAGTCAAAGCTTTTATGGAACATCATTTTCAACAGAGTTTAGATGGTATCACTATCCAAAAAGTTGGCACTCTAGATAATGATGCTTCCACGAGTACATTAATTAAATTTAACCCAGGAGAGTATAATGATACGACACAAGAAGGGTTAAGGAAAATTGCTGATAAGTTAGGTGATGCACTCAAGCTTCAATATCCCAATAGTAACAGTCAAGCTAGTATTTCTGAAGCCATAACTAAAATCAATAATGAGTTACCTCAGAAGTCTCCATCTATTAAGAATGACTTGATCCGACTACGGCGACCACCACAAGTTAGCTTTGCTGACCTCATTGCAGCTCAGAAAACTCCGTCTAGGTACATTACAGGAAGAACTCCCTCTGTGTCAGGAAGAAGACCTACCTCAAGACGATAATCACCAATTAACGTGGCTATGAAATTTGGTAGTCCTGCATAGTAATGGTAGATAGGAACAAGCAATCGTTAGTACGGGAGCAAGATGCTCCCACTGCCGTGTCTCGTAACAAAAATAATTACAATTAGGACTTACGCATGAACGCTATTGGTAGGATGTGTTAGCGGTAGCGTAACGCACAAAACTCTATATGTATATGTCAGTGCGTAAGTCCTGACAATACAGGACCATTATCGCAATGTGCTCTGGCATATTTACACATTATTTTTTGTACATTCTCAATAATATTGGCAAACAAATTACCGTACGAACTAAACTGTAGAAAATCGTGACAGCTTAATATCTTGATATTGGATTAACCAATACTGGCGCTCTCGGCACAGCTCACTATTCCCTCGGCAGTAAATGCTCCTGGGAATTTCTTATCTTATATTTGAAGACTGCCATTGATATCGGCATTAATGACTATACCAGTTGCACTTCTGAATAAACCACGTTTGACTCGTTTCCCACCATAAGTTTCATGTTTAATTGGTTGCTCTAGATCAAGGGCAGATGTTTTGCTTGTATAGCTTTCCTCTGTTTCTATCACCTTGATTCCTGCTAGCTCACATTTATAAGTAATTTGCTTGACTAATTTATCATGTGGTATTTGGGTAAAATTTTGGTTGTTTTTTTTGCCTATATTTGCTCCTTGTTTCCAGTTATCATTTTTTCCTATGACTACAGTACCAATATTATTA
>JAXHSW010000235.1:0-12945 GCA_034190295.1 Cyanobacteriota bacterium
AAGAAATTCCCAGAGGCATTTACTGCCGAGGGAATAGTGAGCTGTGCCGTACAGCCATTATTGGTTAATCCAATATCAAGATAAAAGCTGTTTCATTTTTCTACAGTTTTTTTCGTACGGTGAATGGAATAAGTCGAGTTTACCACAGATGTTTGATATTACTTCACTTCAAATCCAATTATTCAAGTAAAATTGATATATTTTCTGTTAAAAACTCCCAGAATATAATTTTCAGCAACTTGATTATCTTTATTATAGCCAGGACTTACGCACCAAGCGCCATATCTACTGGGGGCGAATGCCATTCTCCCATACAGATGGTGTATAACTTCGTGTTTTGCGTAAGTCCTGATAGCGTTTCTCAAGCTACTTAGGTACAGTAATTTTTTTTCTTTTCTATTCCTTACCGAAAATTGTGGTTTAAAGCCTCCCCTTTTAAGGAGATAATAAAGAAAAATTTTCATTATTAGTCAATCCTATCCGTTTTAAAGGAGAGGTAATTATTAATTATTAATTATTAATTGTTGAATCCCTACTCCCTAAAACAAACGAATGCGCGTACCTCATCAGCATGGGAATTGCTATATATAGTATCGGAGCCTAAAAAAAATATCAAACTCTGACAAAAAAGATTTATTTTCACTGAGAAATATCTAGATAAATGTATGGCACTATACAACAATTATACTATTGTTCACAAGACAATGTTACAGTATTTTCATTACTAGATTCATTTGACTAAGTAAAATTAATTTGATAAAATATTGTCAATAGTTTAAGAGTAAAAAAAGCATATTTTTGTCCATTGACAAAGAAGATAAATTTTAAGATTCCCTTAACCTTTCAAAAATGAAATATCTAGACAAGTACAGCAGTCTGAAAGTAGTGTTAAGTTAGAAATCGTTTCAAGTTCAAAGTTGAGAAAAATAATAATCAACTGCAAAAAAAGGGGAAAAAATAATGTTACAAATACCTCAACAAACAACAGATCCAACTTATGATATTCTGAGAGCGGAGAGACAACCCCTAACCTCAATATTTGCCCCAGAAAATGTGGCAGTAATTGGCGCTACAGACAGAGTCGGCAGTGTCGGGCGCACAATTCTCTGGAATCTACTCAGCAATCCTTTTGGAGGCACAATTTTTCCGGTTAATCCCAAGCGTCATAATGTGCTAGGAATTCCAGCTTATCCAAATATTAAAGCCATACCAGCACCAGTAGACTTAGCAATTATTGCCATACCCGCACCAATGGTCCCTGATGCTGTGCGTGAATGTGTAGAAGTAGGCATAAAAGGCGCGATCGTGGTCTCAGCCGGATTCAAAGAAATTGGACCAGCAGGCATAGAATTAGAACGACAAATCATGGCAACAGCTAGGGGCAAAATGCGAATTATCGGCCCTAACTGTCTAGGGTTAATGAACCCTCATAGTGGACTCAATGCCACCTTTGCTAGCACAATGGCTAACCCTGGTAATGTTGGTTTCATTAGTCAGAGTGGAGCATTCTGTACTGCCGTTCTCGACTGGAGTTTCCCCGAAAACGTTGGTTTTAGCGCATTTATCTCCATCGGTTCCATGCTAGATGTAGATTGGGGCGACCTCATTTATTATCTCGGTGACGATCCCCACACCAAGAGTATTGTAATTTATATGGAATCCATTGGTAATGCGCGGTCGTTCCTATCTGCTGCTAGGGAAGTAACGTTAACCAAACCAATAATAGTAATCAAAGCAGGTCAAACCGAGGCTGCTGCCAAAGCTGCTGCTTCTCATACAGGTTCCCTCACAGGTAGCGATGAAGTTCTCAATGCTGCTTTCCGTCGCTGTGGAGTCTTGCGGGTGAATCGTATTTCAGAACTATTTGATATGGCAGAAGTGATGGCAAAACAGCCACGGATTCCCAAAGGACCAAAATTGACAATTATTACTAACGCTGGAGGACCAGGAGTCCTCGCTACTGATGCATTGATTGCTACTGGTGGGGAACTTGCTCCACTGGCAAAAGAAACCATTACTCAAATGAATGAGTTTTTGCCCACTCACTGGAGTCATAGTAACCCCATTGATATTCTTGGCGATGCTGACCCCGAACGTTATCACAAAACTCTAGAAATAGCAGTCAAAGACCCTAATACTGACGGTTTGCTAGTAATTTTGACACCTCAAGCTATGACCGACCCCACTCAAACCGCAGAACAGTTGAAACATTATGCTCAGACTGCCAAAAAACCAGTATTAGCAAGTTGGATGGGAGGAGATGAAGTAACCACGGGTGAAATAATTCTCAATCGCGCTAGTATTTCCACTTATCGTTATCCAGATGCAGCAGCACGTTTGTTTAACTTTATGTGGAAATATCATTATAACCTGCAAGGAATATATGAAACACCAGTGCTGGCACAAGAACAAGAAGAAGGTCCTAACTCTTCTCTAGTCGAGCAAATTATCAAAACTGCTCAGGATGGAAACCGAACTATTCTCACCGAATCTGAGTCGAAACAGGTTTTGGCTGCTTATGGTATTCCTATTGTGCAGACATTGGTTGCCAAAACTGAAGCTGAAGCAGTGAAACACGCGGATGTGATTGGTTATCCCGTAGTGCTGAAGCTTTTTTCTGAGACAATTACTCACAAAACTGATGTGGGTGGAGTGCAGTTAAATCTCAAAGATGCAGCAGCGGTAAAATGGGCATATCAGAATATTCAAACATCCGTAGCTGAGAAAGTTGGTTCCAAGCATTTCTTAGGGGTGACAGTGCAACCGATGTTAAGCTTAGACCTTGGTTATGAATTGATTATTGGTAGCAGTATTGACCCGCAGTTTGGTCCGGTGTTGCTATTTGGTACGGGTGGGCAATTGGTAGAGGTGTTTAAAGACCGGGCAATAGCATTACCTCCTCTGAATACAACTCTCGCTCGTCGCATGATAGAACAAACAAAAATCTATCAAGCTCTCAAAGGTGTTCGGGGGCGTAAAGCTGTGGATACGGCAGCATTGGAAAAGCTAATGGTGAAATTTAGTCAGTTGGTGGTAGAGCAACCTTGGATCGAGGAAATTGATATTAATCCATTGTTGGCTTCTTCAGAACGTTTAATTGCTTTGGATGCACGGGTAGTTCTCCATGACAAGAATGTGGGTGTAGAAAAATTGCCATCGCCAGCTATTCGTCCGTATCCGACTCAATATATCAAACCTTGGCAAATGAAAAATGGTGCTGAGGTGACTATTCGTCCTATTCGTCCAGAGGATGAACCGTTAATTGTTCAGTTCCACAAAACATTGTCTGAGGAAAGTGTGTATTTGCGTTATTTTAATTTTCTCAAATTGAGTAGACGCATTGCTCACGAACGGTTAACTAGGATTTGCTTTATTGATTATAATCGGGAAATGGCTTTGGTAGTAGATTATAAAAATCCGGAAACAGGAAACCATGAGATTTTAGGAGTAGGTCGCTTGAGTAAGTCACATGGGGTAAATGAAGCAGAATTTGCTATGTTAGTGAGCGACCCCTATCAACGTCAGGGGTTAGGAACGGAATTGTTATTGCGACTGGTGCAAATTGGTCGAGATGAGCAGTTAGAGGGAATTGTGGCGACAATTTTAACTGAGAATACAGCTATGCAACGAGTTTGTGAGAAAGTGGGTTTTGAATTGCAGCGTAGTGCTGATTTAGTAGAGGCGAAATTGACAATTTCTGATTAAGTAGCACTTAGCTATTAGCGATCGGTTTCTCAAGGTGTATAATGGGGGATAAAAACCCCCATAAAAGGCTCACCATGCTCTTTTTCAAATAAGCGTGGGGGACTTACAGCGGTTTTCATTTCAGTAGACCACAGCAAGCCATTTGTCTAATCCATGCCTAATATCGTCAAATCAGCATGGCTCAGAGTGGAGTTGTTGTCCTGCCATTACTCCTTAGTTGTTTGCATATTTTACAACTCTCCCTCTTTAGTAATTTGAAACAAATCCATAAACTCAACCACAGAAATAATTCTAGTATTTATCAATGATTGTGCTTCTGAATAATCTGCATCACCTGTAATCAAATAGTCAGCTTGAGCAGAAAGCGCACAAGCTAAAAACTTAGCATCCTTTCTATCTCTGGGAAAATCTACTGCGATATCAACTTCAACTCTGATAGTTAAAACCTGAACTAGATTTAATAACCGTTCCCGTTTTTGCTGGTTTATTTTTAATCGCTTGCGCTGTAAAACATCTTGATATTCTGCTAAAATTTCAGCACAAACAATCCACTCACATTCTGATGCCACCCATAAAACAACTTGTTCAGGTTTTTTATCTTTCAGAGCAGCAGAAACTAAAATATTTGTATCAACAATAACTTTCATTTACCTTGTCTGTAAGCGTCAATTTCTGCCATAATCTCTGCCTCTGTTATTTCCTGAATTTCAGGCATAGATTGTAACTCCTTAAATACTCCCCGCAATTCCTGAACCAAAACAGCTTTTGATTTTAGCTTTGTTGAAATATTTGACCGACTGAGAATAAACTCAGCAAAGTCTAATACCTCCTGCTGTTTCTCTGGTGCAAGATTCAGCAAAACCTGATTGATAGCCTCAACAATGGGACTATTTAGCGTCATTCTCTAAAACCTCCAAATCTTCTTCATCCTCCAACAATAACATTAAACCTTCCATTTCCTCAGTAGCAGTTTGTAACCGTTGCAAAATCTCAGCAGCAATTTCATCAGTTTCGGGCAAATTATCTCCCCGCTTCTCTATTTCCTCCCGACTGAAACAACAAAACCGCCCTTCCTCTCTCAAGTCAATACGCTGACTGCCACCATTGGAGTCATAGCCGTAACAATCCTCAAAATCTTGGAAACGCTGATTAGTTGAAATAGCAGTCAGCGGTCAGCGGTCAGCTATCAGCTTCTCAAGGTGTATAATTGGGGATACTCTAGAGTTGCCGCTCCGCGTCTACAAACCCCCATAAAAGGTGCACCGCGCGCTTTTTCAAATATAGCGGGGGACTTAAACCCTCGAATTTTAGCGCTCCAGCTAAATGCTGAGAGCTGATAGCTAGTTAAAGGAATGCGTTTACCAAAACTAGGCATATTAGTCCGCATATCGCAAAACCAAACCGCCTTGGTATTTCCCTTAGCTTTCCGGGCGATCGCTAGTTTCGGTGCGAAAACCTACGCGCTTGACCACTTGAGCTGCTGTCAGAATCCTTTAAACCCTGATTAATTCGTAGACACTGCACTCATGAAATTTATGGACTTTGAAATTTACCTGAAATTTTAGCACCTCAAATTCAATTATAGTAAAAGTTTCAGCCAAGCGCGTACAAATTAGTTCCAGAAAGGGCGATCGCCCGAAGTCTATAAAAGTCTATAGAAAAAAGGAAAGCTCGGAAAGAAAATAAGTCTTCAAAAATATTTTTTTGAAGACTCTTTAACTTCTGAAGAAGATTTTATAGATGCTATCGAAATTATTCATGAATATCGAAAAGTAACAAATCGCGATTTGAAAAAATATTCGTTTTCTAGTGAAGATATTGAAAGTGGACCTCCATTGCATATTATTACTATTTATGGGAATCTTGTAGTTGAGGTTATTTGTTCTCAAGTAGAAATAAAGCGTGATTTTCTCTCACAGCAAACGCCTCCGATAAAAAGTGAACATCAGTAATGGGCGATCGCTAGTTTCGGTGGGAAAACTTACGCGCTTGACTCAATAATCACTTCTGTATTAGAGTGATGATATCCCCAACTCAAAACCTCTGATTCTCCTGCTCCTAAATCCCAACTTTGAATCACAGCAGGAATAGCAGGAGTTTGAGTCACAACCAACCAATCTGTTTGAGCTAACATTTGGGCAGTTACATCTGTGTTTCCGTATGTTTGAATTTCTGTAGCTACTGCTTGAGGAACAATAATTTTCGGACTCAGCATTTGCAGGAACTCGAGCAAATTTGCTTGAGTCAAAAAAATCAAGGGCGAAGTATTTACTGCCGGAATTTCAGCCACGGTCTAACTCTCGTTGTAAGTCTTTAAAATCAACATTAAACACATCTATTTTTTCCCTTGCCAAACTAGCGAGAAAATCTCGACGGTTTAACCCGGCAACTTGAGCCGCTTTTTCTTGAGAAATTTCCCCTTTTTGATACCAATATATAGCTGCTGCTAAACGCATATCCCGAACAAATTCTTCAGGAGCTAAACGACGAGCAGAAAAAATTTCTTCTGGTAAATTAATAGTAATTTCTGACATGGAAATTTTATGTAAAATCACTGGGATTTCATCATATAAAGTAGAAGTTTTGATGGATATTTGAGACAATATCCTAATCACAATTTTACCATTATTTCTGCTAAAAACCTAATCCTTTTTTTCAGGCCAATATTCCCTTCTGCCTTCTGCCTTCTTCGGGCGATCGCTAGTTTCGGTACGAAAACCTACGCGCTTGACCACTTGAGCTGCTGCAAGAATCCTTTAAATCCTGATTAATTCCTAGACACTGCACTTATGAAGTTTATGGACTGTGAAATTTACCTGAAATTTTAGCACCTCAAATTAAATGAGAGTAAGAGTTTTAGCCAAGCGCGTACAAATTAGTCCCATTAAGGGGGATCGCCCGCAACCAGTTCTAAGAGTGGTGTAGCGGTGGCTTCAGACTTTTTTTTTCCCTGGCGCTGGTTCGGTTTTGAGGTCTAGTTCTGTTTGTACTTCTAAGTTTAGCTCTCATGGTTGCCACTCTGGCTTGCTTCCAATCTCTGAAACACTTTGAAGCTTTGGGGCGGGTGCTAATCCTGTGAAGTTTTATTTGCTATTTCCTGAGCTGTTGGTTGCTCTGGTTCTGGTTTTGCTTCTAATGCAGCTTCTAACTTAGTCGCCAGGTCAGGAGGGCACGGTTTTTGAGACTTTGCATCTACTCCTTTGAGCGATCGCTTGTCCACGACTTTGAATGTGTCATGCTTTGGTAGATAAATGACTCGTTCGTTCTCTTTGCACTGTTTTCCTCCACGGTAAAACCCAACATAACGCCCTATCTCTCGTCTTCCTAGAGGATTGAGCCAACTAACTAAATCAAAAGGTAAGGCTGCTTTTTTAGTGGTAGCGTTAATACATTTGATAAAGTTGCGCTCAGGAATTGTGCAGCTTTCCCAAATCTCTCCAGCCTTCTCAGCTCCTATCTCTGACTTGAATTGCTCTAGTTCTAATTTATTTTTCTTAGATAATAGCTGCTGCTTCAGTTCAGTGAGAGTAGGTTCAGGTTGTTGCAAACTACTCCTTGTTTCACTCGCTTCTACAGCTTCTAAAGTTTCGGTTTCAGCTTTAGAGTATGGTGATTCGATTTTCTCAGATTTTGGTGTATCTTGTGGAGGCTGTTCACTAAATAAACTGTCATCAGCTTCTGCCTTCTGTGGGGTGTAGGTAGTCTCTGAATTGCTTTTCTGTTGCTCTTGCTCTTCTATGTAGGTATCGGCAGCCTCAATCTCAGCGATCGTGTTTTCTAGGTGGTGGATTAAGTACCCTAATAAGCGGTTATAGTAAAATCGTGTTTCGTTTACTGAATTTGTAATTGGTTTAGTGGCCATTGTTTGAGTTAGACCCAAGTAGGCTCGTAATAAAGCCTTGCCTTGGCTGAAATTTTGTAATATAATTGAAACTGGATTGATGAAAAATATCATTGATTTGTCTCCTGATGCTTGTTTACCGGGGACTTGAAAAGGACATTGCCTCAACTGTGCTAGGAGAGGGCGGTGTCCTTTTTAATTGTCCACTTGTATAACTTGTTTATTTACCTCTACATAGATTATAATAGCTTGCATACCAAGAAATGTAAAGAATTTTTATATTTTTTTTTGCTTGCTTACTAGCTATAATATAACTTATAATATATGCAAGCAATAGGAGGACTGTAATATGGCCACTAAAACAAGAAAAAAGAAGCAGACTAAAACCTCTAGTAAGAAGTGTGGGAGACCAGGAGGAAACCCTGGTTTATCAGTTTATAAATGGAAACCTAAAGTACCAGGAAAACCCAAGTCTAATAATCTGACTGTCCGAGTAGATGACGAGATGTTCAACGGAATCAAAAAAATTTCAGGTTGGCAAGACAAGTTAAGAGCGAAAATCGACGAACTTCTACAAGAGGAAAACGCGCAAAACTATCAGACTGGGGGCGAAGCGGGTTTAGGGGCAAAATAGTTGCGATCGCGAAAGCTACCGCCCCTGAGATACTTACATAGTAAGGCTTTCATTTATAGATATCCCCTCATAGCAGCTTCGCTATATTTGACCCAATTACATAGAAAAGCTTTAATTATGCCCTATCCTTGTAGTTTCGGTACGAAAACTTACGCGCTTGACCACTTGAGCTGCTGTAAGAATCCTTTAAACTCTGATTAATTCGTAGACACTGCACTTATGAAGTTTATGGACTGTGAAATATACTTGGAATTTTAGCACCTCAAATTTAATTATAGTAAAAGTTTCAGCCAAGCGCGTACAAATTAGTTCCATTAAGGGCGATCGCCCAGTTACTAACTTTACATTGCCAGGAAATAGACAGAGAATTTCAACTTACCCTTCCAGTCTGTGTAGTTAATGAAAAACTGTTCCCACCTTTCTCTAAAACATTACAAATCAGCAACGCCAAAGTTATGAACCATCTTAATATAATCCAACATTTCACAAGTGTTTCTGACAAGTACATCAGCACCTGCTTTTTTTAATTCAACAGAACTTCCATATCCCCACAGAACACCTATACATTTAGCTGAAACCTTGCGACCAGCATTCATATCGTAAGAGCGATCGCCTATCATTAACAGAGTATGTCCATCGTTTAACTTAATTATTTCTTTGAGAAGATCGTGCTTTTGCTGTTGTGCATCACAGCCTAATACTTGTACAAAATATCTTTGAAGATCGAAATATTTGATTATAGATTTGGCGATGTCAGTTCTCTTTGATGTTGCTACGTATAATCTAATTCCACGAACAATTAAAACTTCTAGCACTTCCTGGATATTTTCATATAAAACGTTTTCCATATATCCAATAGAAACATATCTTTCCCGATAATATGAAACTGCTTCCTCAATAATTACAGCATTTCTTGTATTCAGTATTTCGGAGAAAATCTCATTCAGAGGTGGTCCAATATACTGATTTAGATCGGCAGATTCTTTTCTCGACGCACCAACTTTCTCCAGAGCATAGTTAATTGAAGCCGTAATACCTTTAGAGGGATTACTAAGTGTTCCATCCAAATCAAAAGCAACTACTGTCATTTTAGAGTATTTCTATAAATTTACCGAATAATTAAGGTAAAAAGCCTTTCACTCGCCGTGGAGAAACAAGAAAAAATTTTCCTTTTATTCAATCCTCTTCCTTTCAGGGAGAGGTAATTATCAATTATCCATTATTGAAATATATCTATCAAAGATCAAATTAGCAATATAGTACTACCGAAAAATTTATGTATACAGACACCTTTAAGAGCGATAGGTAGTAAAGGCGAATGGCCATTCGCCCCTACAGATAGTGTATAATTTAAATAGCACTCAGCATTAGGACTTTTTTTTACGTTGAGTCGGAGATTTAAACACCTCCTAAACTATCCAGCGCAATAGTTGCCCGGGATTTAAAACCCAAGGTCAAAAAGCTGATAGCTGATAGCTGAAATGCTGATAGCTAGTTAACAGACATCTGCAATAATAAAAAATCAAATAAATTATTGCACAGAAATTATCAATTCCTTCCTCCTACTGCCTACTCCCTACTCCCTACTCCCTGTAAATATATGACTGAATTTGAAACCAGTGACTTACTATTGCCTTTACCCGTGATGCCTTCAGAAGACAATACCTTTGCTCATTACACAATGGTCTGTAGACTACCGGGTGTCATCGAACGAGTTATCAAAGACAATAATTTTCCCCCTTCTATTGTCCAACAGTTAGAGTCCCTAACTGTAGATTTATTTGAAGGATGGGTACAACCCCCGATCGATGACCCAGGACCAGATGTAGCAGCTTGGACATCCTACTTAGAGTCTTTTGAAGGTAGAAGTTGGTTTGATTTACCGTTTTATTTTGCTGAAGCTTATTTTTTCCGACGTTTGTTGGAGGCAACGGATTATTTTGTGCCTGGAATTTGGCAAGGAATAGACCCTTTTGGTTATCAAAAACGCTTAAGTTTAGAAAAATCTATGGATGCTATTCGTGAAATAGGCGATCGCATCAATGGTTTAAATACTGCTCTACCACAACAACAGAGTTATCAAATTTGTCTCACGGCTCTGTTGCAAACTGCTTTGTGGGGAAATCAAGCCGATTTGAGTTTATGGCCAGTTGAAACAGAGGACCCGACTAATAGAGACCTTCAACAACAACAATCTCACATATTAGTAGATGATATTTACAATTTAATCGACTATTTAAGTCATATTCAGGGGCAACGGATAGATTTAATTATAGATAATGCAGGTTTTGAGTTAGTTTGCGATTTTTTTCTGATAGACTTCCTTTTATCTACTCAAACTGCCAATATTGTTTATTTGCATTTGAAAGCACATCCAACTTTTGTCTCTGATGCCATGAGTCAAGATGTCTTTTACACTCTGGAAATCTTAGCTAATGATGTCTCAGAAAATGTAAAAATGTTGGCAACTCGCTTACAAGAATATATTAGTACCGGTCGTTTAATTTGCCGAGATGACTTTTTTTGGAATGCGCCACTAGCTTTTTGGGAAATGCCTGAGTCTGTGAAAGAGGAATTAGCTAAGGCAAGTCTGATTTTGATTAAGGGTGATGCTAACTATCGTCGTATCTTGGGCGATCGCCACTGGTTATTTACTACTCCTTTGTCAGATATTGCTTATTATTTTCCTACACCATTTGTAGCTTTGCGTACTTTAAAGTCAGAAGTAGCAACTAGCTTAGAACCCGATCAAATCGAAATATTAAATGAAGAAGATCCTCTATGGTTAACAAATGGTCAGTGGGGTGTGATTCAATTTGTCATGCCTTGAGTAGGGGAGTGGCTCACACGGATTATGGCACGGATACACGGATAGGTCAGGGAGTAGGGTCGTAGGGTCGTAGGGGAGTGGGGGAGTAGGGGCGAATGGCATTCGCCCTTACAGGAGTGAGGGAGTGGGGGAGTGGCTCACACGGATTATGGCACGGATACACGGATAGATCGGGGAGCGAATGGCATTCGCTCTCACTTGATGGCATTCGCCCTCACTTGATTTAGTGCCCGTGCGGAAAATATCAGGAACGGGCAAGATGCCCATTCCACAAAACTATTAAAATCATTCCACATTTATGCAACGCCGGAAATTTAAGTTTTTTTCAGACTTTTAAGCCTTCTTCCCTCTTCCTTCTTCCTTACTGATGACTAATGACTGATAACTGAAATGACTCTTACCTTACCGAAAAATTGTGGGTATGTGCCTCCCCTCGATCGGGGATAATAAATAAAAATTTTCATGATTATTCAATCAATTCCGTTTTAGGGAGAGGTAATTATCAATTATCCATTATCAATTATCAATTATTGAAAATACTGATGCTACTGGACTTGATATTACTTCCTAATAATTTAGATTGAACCTAATCACCTGTCCAATATAAAATAAAAAATTCAGTAGCTCAAAAAAAGTAAAAAATGAAACTGGCAGCAAGAGTCGGCAAAGTACCACCTTCCCTAACCTTAGTTATTTCGGCTAAAGCTAAAGAAATGCAAGCTGAGGGAATAGATGTATGTAGTTTTAGTGCCGGGGAACCTGACTTTGATACCCCAGAACATATCAAAGCAGCAGCCCAAAAAGCACTGGATACTGGTAAGACTAAATATGGCCCAGCGGCGGGAGAACCTAAACTCAGAGAAGCGATCGCTCAAAAGTTATCTAGGGAAAATGGCCTAAACTACAAGGCAGAAAATATCATTGTCACTAATGGGGGGAAACATTCTCTGTTTAATATGATGTTGGCACTGATTGAACCTGGAGATGAGGTAATTATTCCTGCACCCTACTGGTTAAGTTATCCAGAAATGGTCAAATTGATGGGTGGAGAGCCAGTAATTTTGCCTACGGATGCTCGGACGAATTATAAAGTTACACCAGAGCAACTACGTCAAGCTATTACTGACAAAACAAAATTATTCGTTCTTAACTCTCCTTCTAATCCAACTGGGATGGTTTATAGTCCAGCAGAAGTTAAGGCATTGGCAGAAGTAATAGTAGAAAAAGATATCTTAGTAGTTTCTGATGAAATTTATGAGAAGATTATTTATGATGATATTCAACATCTCAGTATTGGGGCAGCCAACTCAGATGTTTTGAACAATACTATTATTAGTAGTGGGTTTGCTAAAGCATATTCTATGACGGGTTGGCGCTTAGGATATTTGGCCGCACCTGTGGAATTGATTAACGCTACAGTGAAAATTCAAGGTCATAGTACCTCAAATGTTTGTACTTTTGCTCAGTATGGAGCGATCGCTGCATTGGAGTCATCTCAAGACTGTGTGGAAGAAATGCGTCAAGCTTTTGCTAAACGTCGGCAGGTAATTTATGATTTACTGAGTGCTATGCCAGGAATTACTTGTAGTAAACCTGAAGGAGCTTTCTATATGTTTGTCAATATTAGTAAAATTTCTAGCAGTTCCCTAGAATTTTGTAATGCTTTATTAGCAGAGCAAAACGTTGCTGTTATTCCTGGTATTGCTTTCGGTGCAGATGACCATATTAGGATATCTTACGCTACCGACTTAGCAACTATAGAAAAAGGGATGGCAAGGTTGGATAAGTTTGTGCGATCGCACAGCTAGTTCTTGAGTGGGGGAGTGGGGGAATGGGAGGATAAAAAAAACCTCTTTTTAGAATTTTATTTGGTATAAATACATTTTTAAGCAATCCTATTATATTTTTTTTATGGCTAATTTGGGAAGAAAATTA
>JAXHSW010000236.1:0-9827 GCA_034190295.1 Cyanobacteriota bacterium
TTGATGATTGGTATAACAGAAGGAAGAAGGAAGAAGGAAGAATAAAGAAGAAAGAAGGATATAAATCAATAGTTTCTAATTTCCTTTTTGCAGTATGATTTTTGATGATTGGTATAACAGAAGGAAGAAGGAAGAATAAAGAAGAAAGAAGGATATAAATCAATAGTTTCTAATTTCCTTTTTGCAGTATGATTTTTGATGATTGGTATAACAGAAGGAAGAAGGAAGAAGGAAGAATAAAGAAGAAAGAAGGATATAAATCAATAGTTTCTAATTTCCTTTTTGCAGTATGATTTTTGATGATTGGTATAACAGATGATAGAGAATTTTAAAAAATATCTAATTTATTATTGTAACAGGTTAAAAATTAACTATACTACTTATTACTAGGAAAGATCAATTTTCTGATATTTTCCCTAGTCAATACAGCAAACAGTAAAATCAACTAGAGATAAACAATGTCAATTATAAAATTTTTGACCATCGCGTCAATTTTCTTATTAACAACAGTAGTTAGTATATCTAATGATAGTATATCTGAAGCTAAAAATAATAATAATCTTGTCTATCAAAAGAATTATTTTCAATTATCTCAAGCTAACTCAGTCGAAAATTTACAGGATATTATTGGGGAAAATGCACAAGTAGAAAAAGTAGTAGAAGGTTTCAAATTTATCGAGGGACCTGTCTGGCATCCTGACGGTTTTTTACTATTTAGCGATATTCCAGAAAATACAATTTATCAATGGCAACCTAATCAAGAAGTCAAAGTATTTCGTCGTCCTTCTGGGAATGCTAATGGTAATACACTAGATTTACAAGGAAGATTAATTACTGGAGAACATAGTAATCGTCGGGTATCGAGAACTGAAAAAGATGGAAAAATAATTACACTTGCTGATGAATATAACGGTAAACGTCTGAATAGTCCTAATGATTTAGTTGTTAAATCAGATGGCAGTATTTATTTTACCGACCCTCCTTATGGAATTAAATCAGAACAGGAAGAATTAGGTTTTTATGGTGTTTATAAGATTGCACCAGATGGTAAGTTAACTTTATTAATTGATGATTTTACTCGCCCTAATGGTATTGCTTTATCACCTGATGAAACTAAACTTTATGTTAATGATTCTGAAAAAGGTCATATTCGTGTTTTTGATGTTAAGTCTGATGGAACTCTAGAAAATGGAATAATTTTTGCTGAATTAAAAGACTCAAATAAACGAGGCGTACCTGATGGGATGAAAGTAGATTTGCAAGGAAATGTTTATAGCACTGGACCGGGGGGTGTTTGGGTTTTTTCTCCATCAGGAAAGTTATTAGGAATTATTGCTGTACCAGAAAAAGTTGCTAATTTAGCATGGGGAAATGATGACTATAAAACTCTTTATTTAACAGCTAGTAAAAGTCTCTATCGAATTACTCTTAAATAAGCAATCAGCAATCAGCAGTCAGCAGTCAGCAGTCAGTAGTAAATGTTTATTCATTAATTCTTTCCTCCTACTCTTTACCGAAGAATTAATAATTAAATAATTCAGCTTTGTTAGCCTCCCCTTGAAAGGGGAAAAAAATAAATTAAATTTTTTCCTTTTAGTCAATCCTCTCCCTAAAAGCTATCCCTTATCAGGAACTCCTGAAAACCTTGTGGTCAGCAGGGGAGCAGGGAGCAGGGGAGAAAGTATGAAAGAATCATAGTAGATAGGAAAAACTACTTAAGTTATCAAAAAAAATGTACTTTTTCATAAACTTTTTCTCTGACAAAAACCTTTTAAAGACTTATACATAACTTGTCTACCAGTGTCAATTTTTATGTTAAGAAAGATGTTTATAAAACATAGCCCTAAAAGGGAGAGGTAATTATCCATTATCCATTATCCATTATCCATTATCCATTAATGAATAATTATCTATCTAAAAAATCATATCAAGCAGTATTTCTTGGTTATAACTTTTTACCAATAATTACTTGGAAAATATTGTCAAATCCTGCTGCTGAAATTGTGGCATTTTTCAACAACTATCGTATTCATAAACAGATTACATATTTGACTGTCAATAATTACGATTTAAAATTAGACATTTACCAGTCTCTCAAAAATAAACCTCACCCAGTAGTTATTTTTATTCACGGTGGTGGTTGGGTAGACCGTCCAAAAGAAGTGGAACTATTTTTTTTATTACCATATCTGAAAATGGGTTTTTCCATTGTGAATGTGGGGTATCGTTTGGCAGCAAAGTCCTTAGCACCCGCAGCAGTAACAGACTGTCAGTCTGCTTTACGTTGGACGATAAAAAATGCCCAAAAGTATAATTTCGATCCTGAAAAAATCATTATCAGTGGCTTTTCTGCTGGAGGTCATTTAGCCATGACAACTGCTATGTTACCTACTTCTGCTGATGAGGAATTGAAAGTAGCTGCGGTGGTCAATTGGTATGGCATTACAGATGTTAAAGATTTACTTTATGGGCCGAATATTCGAGATTATGCTCTGGAGTGGATGGGCAACCAGAGCGATCGCTTGGAAATTGCCGAGGATATTTCTCCTATTAATTATGTACATTCTGAACTCCCACCAATTTTTACTGTTCACGGTGATGCTGATTTAAGTGTGCCATATAATCAAGCTGTGAAATTGCACCAAGCACTTAATCAAGCGAATGTACCGAATCAGTTATTAACTATTTCAGGAGGTGGACATGGAGGATTTAGTTATAGTCAAAATCTGAAAATTTATGAAAATATTGAAGCTTTTTTCATAAAAAATGATTTATGAGGTGATTAACAATTAGGTGGTCATGAATATTCATGGTAAAGGCCAGGTTGAGGGTTTTTAGCAACTCCCAATTCCCAATTAATATTTCTTTACTATTAATTTCAACTACCACCTAATTAACTGCCAAAATGGCTGGAAAAACCAGAAAAAATTGAGGCAGTGTTGTTAACCTTAATCAATTAAGACAAATGTTATATCTGAGTGAATTTTCAGTAGTTAATTCAGCAGTTGGTGTGATGTTACCAATTTTTTTGGCACAGGAAGCAATAACTCCACCACCGGAAGTAGCAGAAGTAGACCCAGCTACAACTGGAGGTGGTCTGATAGGATATTTAATTCTGGCGTTTTTCTGTTATAAAATTTATCAAAAATTGAATGTTGAAAATGCTTGGTTTGCCTGGATTCCAATTTTAGGCACATATATTAATTTCAAAGCTGCTGATGAGGAAAAGGCTGTACTATGGACAATTTTGGCCTGTATTCCATGTATTAATATCATTGCTGGGATTAAGCTAATTATGGCTTGGGTGACAATTTTTAAGAAGTTGAATAAATCTCCTTGGTTGCTGCTAATATGCTTAATTCCCTTAGTAGGAACTTTATTAGTATTTGGATATGCAGCATTTACCTAAAGTTTTTTCAACAAAGGAAGTATTCAACAATTAATAATTAATAATTACCAAAAAATGAGGTCTACGCGCCTCCCCTTTTAAGGGGATGAAAAAATATTCAGTGAGCGTATTTTCGTAAGCTGCAGGCAATAGTTGTCGGTACTGATAACTGATAACTGAAATGACCTCTCCTTAAAAAGAAGAGGATTGACTCAAAGGATTTTTTTTATTGTCCTTTAAAGGAGAGGTTTTCAACCTTAATTATTCGGTAATATTAATTAACTACAGGAGTAATTTGAACAATGCTCAAACTTAAATACAGGAAAGTAATTTTTTTGATTCTTATTGCTATTCTGGCAGGGGGATCGATGGCTGGTTATTCTCAATCAGAGACTAATTTTTTGCTCAAAACTATAGAATTAGTTATGTTTCAACAAGTAGCAACAATTGTAATTTATCTTAGTTGTTTTGGTTGGGATATATTGCGTAGTCGTTAACAAAGTCAGAAGTCAGAAATCAGATAGGGGAGCCGCCGGATTAGCGACGTACAGAAGTTATTTTTGTAACGGGGATTTGAGCAACTCTCCAAAAATATTTCGCCTTAAAAGGCGGGGTTTTAGACCCAATTATTGGGTGCATCTCAATGCATTAATAAAGCCAAAAAATTATCGCTTTTAGGCAACAGGCAACAGCTCCGGAAAGCAACAGAGAATATATAGGAAAAAAGTATTTTTGCAAATATTTAGATGCACCCCAATTATTTTAATAAATAAGTTGAAATGCAAAACTTTTCTGAATTCTTATCAGATAAAGAGCGATGTCAGCGATATGTTTATCTAGCGATCGCTCTTATTCCTATTATTGGCAGCTACTTTTTGAATTTTGGGCTGAAGATACCATTTATAGGATGTCCACTCTTACGTTATGTAGGTATTCCTTGCCCTGGATGGGGGTTGACCCGCTCCCTAATGGCAGTTGCACGAGGAGATTTGAGTCAAGCGATCGCTTATCATTTATTTGGACCTATATTTTTTGCTGTGTTTGTAATTGCAATTTTACATATTGTTTTAGAATTAATAAATAATCGAAAAATTCGCACATTTTATGTACCTTTAATTCAAAATCATCATTTTCAGATTTTTTGTTTTCTAGTTTTATTTGGTTATCATGGAACACGACTACAAGAGTTGTGGAAAACCGGAGAAATTTATAATTTTTTGATTCATTCCACTCTGGGAAATTGGTTATTTGGAGTTATGAGTTAAAAGCGGAGAGTGTGGTGAGATGTTCAACAATTAATTATTAATTATTAATTATTGCTCTGCTGATTAATTATAAAAGTATTGACTGATATTGGTTTTAGTGTTTTAGAGTTGAAAGAAGTACCAGTTTTTGGGTGGCAAGAGCTGCATAAAGCTAGTATTTTGGGATGATTATGGCAGAAAAATTGAGAGACAAAACTTAGCTCCTACCTCCTCCTTAATTGCGCGTTCTTCCTGTCTCCTATCTCCTACCCCAACAAAAAGACTTTCCTTATGCAAACCCTAATTATTAATTATTAATTATTAATTATTAATTATTACCTCTCCTTGAAAAGAAGAGGATTGACTAAAAGGAAAACTTTTTCTTGTTTATCCTTTAAAGGAGAGGCTTTAAACCTTAATTATTCGGTAAATATGGAGGGAAATTTCCACCTTTTTCCACTATTCTATTTCTCTAGGTCCTGACTCCTTTACCAAAAACCCCTACCTGCGGTGAAAATATAAGGAACGGGAACGGGCAAGATGCCCATTCCACAAAACTATTAAAATCATCCCGCATTTATGCAACCCCTAATATGAAATATAAAAAAGAACGCTACGAATAATTTAGCTGGTTAAAAAACTTTACCGAAAAATCGTGTTCTAAAGCCTCCCTTTTTTTTATTGCCATATTTGAAAATGGGTTTTTCTGTAGGAAGTAATTTGCTATTTGATAGTAAGCATTTCGGTCCGACTGCTGCGCAAACAGCTATTAGCTGTCAGCTAGAGCGCAACAAGACTCTCTCCTTAAAGGACAGTATTTAAATTAATATAAACTTTAAAGGGCAAGGGAGGCAACTTTTGTAGTAAGACAGTTAAATATTGCTTTTATCCTAAACTAAAAGCAATAGCTGATAGCTGACGGCTGAATGCTTACATTTGATATAATTTCTCTAGCAAAACAAAATAATTAATTAACTATGAATCTACAAGAACAAAATTGGACTAACCTATTCGGAAATCATACCCCAGAAGGAATAGCTTGGTATGGTATTTGGACTAGATATTCTCCAGAGTTAGAAGTTATAAACTCTTTTCAAGGAATCAGAAAATTCTCAGCTAATCAGGATAACACAGTAATTACTCATCACAATAATTACACTTATGCTGATGGCAGTACGGAAGAAAAACAATGGGAAATTGAGAAAGAAATTGCTAATCAACCAGATGGAATCATTCATCCGGCATTTCAATCAATGAGGACATTATCTTTCAGTAAAGAAGCCAAAACTTGGATGTGTCTACAATTAAAAATAGGGAATCGTTTTGGTTGTGAATTATTTTTCCAGCATCAAAATTTTCGGACTAGCGTTATTTCTATTTATGGAGAAAATGGTGAGTTAGCAGGGTTTACACAAATTCGCGAACATCTTAATAGTTATCCCGACCAAAAACCAGGAGCAGAATTAAAGAATATATCGGGAAATTGGGTGGGGCAAAAACAGTCTATGACTCCTGATTTACAAATTTCTCAAGAACCAGAACTGACAGAACTTAAGTTAGATCCAACTGCGGGTAAAAATAAAACATTTTTTCTGCCTGATGGTATAGTTATTAATGTTCCTGAAAAGGTAAATATAGGAGAAGAATTTGAATTAGTAGTAGGTAAGATGGTGATAGAAAATAAGTATAAACGAATGACAATTAAATATAATCAAGATGGTGAATTTATTCAGTTAATTTCTGAAGTTTTTGACCGGAAAGATTAAACTAAAAAAAGTAAGAATTCAGAATTCAGAATTCAGGAGTCAGAATGAATAGTCCAGTAGGGTGCGTTAGCGGAACGAAGTGGAGCGTAACGCACAATTTTTGATGTTGCCTGGTGCGTTACCGAACAATAAGGTTTAAAGTCTCTCCTTTAAAGGATAAGAAAAAAAATTTTCATGATTAGTCAATCCTCTCCTTGAAAAGAAGAGGTAATTCTAAATTCTTAATTCTAAATTCTTAATTATTGAAGCTATCGCGCTTCAGCACCCTACAGATGACTCCTAAAGAATTACAGCGCTTTTCGCTCTTGATGAACCACATCTTCACAAGCAAAACGTTGTAGGGACGCTCCATGGAAGGTCTCTACTGTGGTCTACCCAAATGAAAACCGCTATAAGATTAATATCATACACGCGCTTCAGCAACGCCAGTATGAAAATTCTTTTAGTTGAAGATGATAAACAAGCTGCCGATCCACTCTCGGAAGCATTGCGCGATCGCAATTATGTTGTGGAAATTGCTAAAGATGGAACAGAAGGTTTAGAGCTGGCCAAAACTTTTACTTACGATTTAATTATCCTCGACCTAATTTTACCTAAACTAGATGGAATCACTCTTTGCCAAGAGTTACGAAGTTCAGGAGACCGGACGTTAATTTTAATGCTGACAGGTAAAGATACTAGCGATGACCGAGTTTTAGGATTAGATGTAGGGGCGGATGATTATGTTGTCAAACCCTTTGACCTGAAAGAGTTATTAGCCAGAATTCGAGCATTATTACGACGCCAAGAAACAACACTACCTCCAATTTTAGAATGGGAACGACTCCGTTTCGACCCTAATCATTACGAAGTCAAGTATAACGACCAATTATTACAACTGACTCCCAAAGAATATGCTTTACTAGAATTATTACTCCGCAGTAATAGTCGTATTCTCAGTCGTCGTGCTATTCTTGATAATCTCTGGGAATTTGAAGACCCACCAGAAGAAGAAACCGTAAAAGCTCATGTGCGTGGGTTGCGCTCAAAGTTGAAAAATGCGGGGGCACCTGCTAATTTTCTTGAAAATATATATGGTGTCGGTTATCGACTTAATCCTAATGTCTGATTTTAAGCAGTTAAGAACAGTGCGATGGCATTTGATGCGCTTCTATTTGGGGATAATGGTAGCAACTTTAGGCGTATCATTTTTAGTAGTGGAACGTTGGGTAACTTACGACCTCAACCAACAATTTAATGACTACTTACTCCAATTAGCAGAAGCAGCATCTCAAACCTTAGAAATTGTCAAACATGAATCTAATGAACACGAAGAGGGAGAATATGACGAAAACGAACTACCAGAAGAACATTACCAAAGTAATTATCCAAAAACTTATCCAAAACTTGCCGATCTAATGGCAGGATACGATCGCCACGGAACTATTGCAGTTCCCAAACACCGTCTACTTTATTATGCTCAAGGGGTAGAATGGTTCGATGAAAAACAGAAACTGATAATTCGAGAAGGCGATCTGGATGTCACCTGGTCTCTATCAGATAATTTAGAACGTTCTGGTAATATTCTAGAACGAAATAAAATTCGTAGTTTGGTTCTGCCAGTATTTTATACGCCCCCTAGAAGTGAGACTGAAAGACTATCGGGTTATATTCGTGCCAGTCATATTACTGGTGTGTTAGATATTCAGTTAGAAAGACTGCGATGGGGATTGATAATTGGTGGCGTGGTGGCAGTCAGCTTAACTGCATGGGGTGCAATTTGGTTAACCAACAAATCCTTACAACCCATTGGTGAAAGTTTTGAGAGACTAAAACAATTTACCGCTGATGCGTCTCACGAATTAAGAAGTCCACTCACGGCGATTAAAAGTTCAATTTCTGTATTACAAAGTCATCCCGAACGTATCGATCCAATAGACCTCTCCAAAAAAGATATAGATTTTTTGCAGGAGTAGGCAACAGCTCATCTGCTCCGAAAGGCAACAGGTAAGATTTTTTCACAGAAATTGGCAGGAAAAATGATTTTTTAGGATGAATTTTTATTTCCTTAACTGCTCTAATTAAAAGGTTAATTTATTTTCTGGAGATGTCTAGTAGATAAAAATAAAGTAGATGCCATTGCTGATGCTAGTTATCGCATGACACATTTGGTAGAAGATTTATTGTTATTAGCACGTCTAGATGGTTCAGTTGCGTTGATGAGTCTGGAAAAAATTCCCCTTCCCTTAGATGAAATTCTCGAAGACACTATCGAATTTGTTCGTAGTGAAGCAGAAAAAAAAGATATTGAGCTTAATTTCAATCTTGATTTAGATATCTGGGTTTTGGGAGATGGGCAACAACTACAACGGGTATTTTCTAATTTAATTGACAATGCCGTGCAATATACACCTAAAGGGGGGAAAGTCACAGTTTCTTTGTTTGCCGATAATGAAACAGCAATTATTATAGTAGAAGATACAGGAATTGGTATTGCTCCAGAAGAGTTACCCCATATATTTGAACGTTTGTGGCGGAGCGATCGTGCCAGAATTGAACGACGAGAAGGAACAGGGTTAGGTATGGCGATCGCTCAAACCTTAATTCAGGTTCATGGAGGTAAAATTGATGTAACCAGTAAAGTTGGTGTAGGGAGTTGTTTTTGGGTAAAACTTCCAATTTTAACGAGTAGGGGAGCAGGGGAGTAGGGAAGTAGGGGAGTGAGGGAGATTGAATTATGGAATCAAGAGTTTTGTTTGTAGTTGGGCTTTAGCCCCTGAAAATATCTATCCTACAGCACTTTTCAGATTTATAGAAGCCATTTAGTATCAATGCCCGCGATTAAATTTTTGAGGCACAGAGTCGGGAGTGGGATAGAGGCAATACGAGAAAAAGGTTGAAAAATACTCCAATACACCTCATCTCCCTTACTCCCCATCTATTTAAAAATAGATACCAAATGGGTTCTATAAACCACATCGTCACAACCAAAACCTTGTAGGTATCTCCCTACTATAGCCTACTCAAATGAAAACTGCTGTAGGGCTAAAGCCCAACTACGAGCCTAATAATAAGTATTTTACCGAACATCGTAACTAATTATAGATTTGATCTGAGAATTAGTTGACAATTTTTGTTTTAAAGCGTTATATTCTGTTAAGCGACTTCAATTTTCGTTACATACTGAAGTTTTGTTGCAGTTTTTTACTTAAAATCGGCTTTGTTGCATGAAAGTAGCGTTCTTAACATCCATTCGGCAGTTATATCGCCCTGCGACTGCAATTATTACTATTGGACAATAGTTATTGCTGTGCTGATGAGCGATCGCTCTGCGACTGCAATTATTACTATTGGACAATAGTTATTGCTGTGCTGATGAGCGATCGCCCTGCGACTGCAATTATTACTATTGGACAATAGTTATTGCTGTGCTGATGAGCGATCGCCCTG
>JAXHSW010000236.1:9927-12905 GCA_034190295.1 Cyanobacteriota bacterium
CCCTGCGACTGCAATTATTACTATTGGACAATAGTTATTGCTGTGCTGATGAGCGATCGCCCTGCGACTGCAATTATTACTATTGGACAATAGTTATTGCTGTGCTGATGAGCGATCGCCCTGCGACTGCAATTATTACTATTGGACAATAGTTATTGCTGTGCTGATGAGCGATCGCCCTGCGACTGCAATTATTACTATTGGACAATAGTTATTGCAATTTCCGCACGTTATTGTTGTAAATATGCGGAGCAAGTGTGGCAGCAATATACTTTCATGCAACAAAGCCCTTAAAATCTCAAACCTTAAAAAATAATAATTATGCCATATCTTCCCTAGTTTTTTACTTTTGATAACTAATCTAAGAATCAAGACTAAATTAGCTGAAGAAAGATTCTATGATTACAAAGTCTCAACACTCTCAAGAATCACCACTTCCTCGACCTATGGATATTGCTACCACCT
Organism: Cyanobacteriota bacterium; assembly: GCA_034190295.1. Taxonomy (GTDB): domain Bacteria; phylum Cyanobacteriota; class Cyanobacteriia; order Cyanobacteriales; family Microcoleaceae; genus Okeania. The sequence continues at coordinate 10,393 of JAXHSW010000236.1, forward strand.
GTGTTTATGGGTTGAGTTTCCTATCAGCAGGGTTATTTATGTTTCTACCTCTAGTGAACCTGTTGAGTCCGAGTCCCTGGCAACGTTATATGGGAGCAATACATGGTTTTGCCGCCCTATTAGCAACAGTTGTTATCTCTTATGCAGGACATCTAGCATTTCCCCTATTACGAGGAGTTCGGAAAATTCTCCCTCAAATGCGTACCCTTACTTTTTGGTCAACTTGTTTGTCATTTTTCGCTATTGCTTCCGGAAATTGGGTATATATGCGCTATCGTGCTCCTGCCAACGGTGCAAGAGCTTGGTTGCGAGAAAATACCCCTTTAGTACATTACCTATTTATGGAATATAGCGCTCCAGCTAAATGCTGTTTGCGGAGCATTCCGTAAGGAAAAGCTGATAGCTAGTTTAATTGTGAATAACGATGATTTTCAATTTTGTCAAATGTACCATTGTACACAAAGTTTTTGACCATATCTGCGTTAAAGAAATCGTGAGGAAAACCGAGTTCAATTTGACTGACTTTATCTAGTTGCTGAATTTGCTCTGCTGATAATTCCACATCCACACATTGAAGATTATCTTCTATATGAGAAACTTTTCTAGCTCCAATAATAGGAATTACACCTTTATTTAATAACCAACTTAAAGCAACTTGTGACGAACTTTTTCCTATTTCTTCTGCAACCTTATCTACTTCTTTGGCAATACTCAAATTGCGACCGCTCTGATTCACAAAATCTTTCATCATTTCATTGTCTAGTCTGCGCTCTTCTTCTACTGTATTAGCTTTGGTATATTTCCCAGTCAACCAACCACTAGCTAGAGGCGACCACGCAGTTACTCCAATATCCAAAGTATTAGCCATCGGCAAAAGTTCTCTTTCTGGAGTGCGTTGAATCAGACTATACTCAATTTGTAAACCGATAAATTGTGTCCAACCCCGTAATTCAGCCAAGGTATTGCATTGAGAAACAACCCAAGCAGGAGCATCGGAAATACCAATATATAAGACTTTTCCTGCTCTAACCAAATCGTCAAATGCCCGCATTACTTCCTCCGGTGGGGTCATAAAATCCCAACTGTGCAACCATAAAACATCAATATAGTCAGTATTAAGACGTTTGAGACTAGCTTCTACCGACTGCACCATATTTTTGCGTTGGTTTCCGCCACCATTTGGATTATTATCGCCCAAACCATTGGTATATTTAGTGGCTAAAACAACTGCTTCTCTTTCCGAGGCAATAAACTCACCGAGAAATTTCTCACTTGTACCGTTAGTGTAAATATTAGCAGTATCAATAAAATTACCGCCTGCTTCACGGAATACTTGATAAATTCTTTGGCTTTCTTCTTGAGACGAACCCCAACCCCAGTCTTCGCCAAAGGTCATTGTACCTAAACAGAGTTCGGATACTCTGAGTCCACTTTTTCCTAATAATTTGTATTGCATCTTGTTATGTACTCCGAAATAGTTAAGTGAGTGAAATTAGTGAATCAAACAATATCTATGATAGTTTATCAAAATAATATGAGTCTAATATCATGTTCGGTTAAATACTTATCAGGAATTACGCAGAGGCACCACATCTAGTGAGTAGGAATGCAATTTACCCCTACAGTTGGCGTATAATTTCGTATTTTGCGTAAGTCCTGCTTATAAATAACTGTTGTGAGGACTCAGGAGTCTACCCACCCCTAACCCCTCCCAGGAGGGGATATTGGAGGAATGCTTATGAAATATTGGATAATAGTATTGATAATTTCAGTATTTCTTTGGTACTGTCGGTACTGTCAGTCCTTAAATTTTATTATAATATCATGTTCGGTAGAACAGTTATAATTAGGCTCGTAGTTGGGCTAAAGCCCTAATAGTAAGTATTGTAAGGGCTAAAGCCCAACTACAAACAAAAATTTTATTATAAGTAATTATCCGCAATTCGTAGCTCCCCCGGAGGGGGCACATGATATTACGCATAATAACCATATATAGTAGGGGATAACGGCCGTTAGCCCCTACAAATGGTGTATGATTTGATATTTTGCGTAAGTCCTGTTTATGTTAAGAGTTTATCCTCTGAGGAAGAAATCATCCTCACTAATAGATGCTGTATTCGTGAGATTAGCAAATTCACCACCACTGCCAAATTCTGCTTCTGTTCCATTTGTATTGTAGAACAATTTACCGTTGTTGCTGTTATAAACAATAAATGCTTCTGAAGTTTCGGCATCAGCATCACTGGTAACTATGGCAAATTCAGCATCGATACTAAAACCTGTTCCTGAGTCACTGGTAATTTCAGTAAAAGTGCTTTTGTCAAGCAGAATTATATCTTGTCCCGGAACAAAATCAGTAATGTCATCTACTCCGATATCGTCTGAGTCAAATTCATCATTTGTATTGAAAATAAAGCGGTCAATACTAGCACCACCAATGAGAGTATCATTACCCGCACCACCATTGAAGCGATCGCGACCAATACCACCAACGAGAGAGTCATTACCATTAC
>JAXHSW010000237.1:0-12820 GCA_034190295.1 Cyanobacteriota bacterium
TGGGGAGATGGGGAGATGGGGAGATGGGGAGATGGGGAGATGGGGAGATGGGGAGATGGGGAGATGGGGGGATGGGGAGATGGGGAGATGGAGGGATGGGGAGATGGAGGGATAAAGACACCTAGAAACAAAAATCTATACAAAAATAACTTCTGAGTTCTGAGTTCTGAGTTCTGAGTTCTGAGTTCTGAGTTCTGAGTTCTGAGTTCTGAGTTCTGAGTTCTGAGTTCTGATGACTTCGTTATGTGGTTCATTAACCTGAAAACTGCTGTAAAAAAAGAAATGGTATTATTTGGTAAACAAAAAAAACTCAACTCGGATTCTGCACCAAAAGCTTTAGGCAATGATTCGGTATTGCGTATTATTGGCGATCGCGGTTCGGGAAAAACAGCTTATCTGGCCTCTTTAGCTTACTGGCCTAATGCTAGTCCGGAGAGTCCAGTCAAAAGTATTGCGCCTATTGGTGAGGAAGCACAAGAACTTATAGACCAAGCACGAGATATTCTGGAACAGGGATTACAACTTGAACCAACTGACCTGAATGCTGACATCAATCAAGTAAAAGATTACAGCCTCAGCATTACTTTAAAAGACCGTTTTTCTTGGTTGCAGGGTTCAAGGAAATCAGTTCAACTCAATATCAGTTGCAAAGACTATGCAGGGGAGTTTTTCTCCGACCTCCTCTATAAAAAAGGAGACCAGAAGCTAGAAGATTATCTCGGAGATTGCTGCTTGGCAAGAGGGTTACTAATGCTGGTTGATGGCACAAGTCATCGCCAGGATAATGAGTTTGCTATGGGGATGGAGAAGTTGTTGATGGAAATAGAGCGCTCAGATATAGAGACAAAGCATCGACGTATTGCGTTGGTGTTGAGTAAATGCGAACAGTCAGAATTGTGGGTTAATCGACATCAACCGAAAAAAGTGGCATCAAGATTTCCGAAGTTGTCTGCTCAACTAGAAACTTGGTCTCAATCTAGTGCAGGTACGGTAGAATATTTTACAACCTCGGCATTCGGAGTTTTAGGGCAACATTACCCAGAACCAAACTCGATGCGATTGAAAAGAACCCGACATGGAACGACTTCGATCATCAAAAAGCCGAAACTTTGGCGACCGTTTGGTTTGGTATCTCCGATTTACTGGCTTTGTACCGGACAACGCCACTCGGAACTTGACCGAGATTAGGCTGAGTTTTCTTGTTTTATAATTTACTTAGGCTAAGTTTTTTTCTAGTTATGATTATGCCGAATAAAATAGACATTCACGAATTTAGTACGGGAATTGAGGTAAAAGGTACGCCGAATGGATGGGAGTCGGGGGGGTTTACCGGAGAGTATATGAACCGGACGATTGACCAGATTCCGCGAGCGGTGTTAGATTCAATTGCTAATCGCGAGTTTGCTTTAGCAGAAGGGGTGGTGACAGCAGACCCAGCGATCGTAGGGCGCATTGTCAGAGGAGACGGGGAAATCTGGTCCGTAGTGGCGGTGGTGACGCGGGGTCGAGACGATCGCGGACGGGGGGTGTCCCTATACCGTTATTTTCTGTGTCAGGGAGATGGACACATTGAAACTATTTTGCGCTGGATGAAGAAGCCATTGGTGTTTGACCCGTTTGATAAGAAGGCGATCGGGGAACATGACCCAGTAAATCCTAGTTCTCAGGAGGTTCCGTTAGATGAGTTTCAAGAGATTTTGAAGCAGTCGTCACCAATTTGTGTTCCTGCTGCAAAGTCTTGTACGCCATTACTGTTAAATGAAATGACGCGAAAACTGAAACGCAATGGCGATCGCGCATGGGCTTATAAAGTGGCAATGTTGGAACGACCGGAGTATTTTCAAGTGATTTATCCTGCTGATTCTCAAGCAGAAATGGTGATTAGGGAAGCTTTAAATCGCCGTCAAAGTTTGCCAGTGCCGACATCGGGAGAATCTGGGATTAAAACAGCAATTCAAGCAGTTATGAATGGTCGGGTGAAACATGAACATATCGAGACTTTAGACAATGCTCTGGGAAACCCACAACTCGATGAGAATTATTGGAAATCTATTTTAGATAAGGAGGGAGCTTCTCAAGCTTTCAGTGAAAATATTTATGGCGATCGCTATGTGCGATTATTGACGTTAAAAGCAATGTTAATTCCACAGTTTTTGCCTTATTTTCTCGACTGGCTTGCTGAATCAAAGGAATGGAAAACACATTACGCTACTTCGTTAAGTTTACAAAAATGGATGTTACAAGAAGCACCTAAATTTACTGATGATTTTCCCAACCTTTCAGAAAGGCTCAAATTTGGTATTTGTTATGTAATTGATGAATTGGTTGATGAGCCGCAAATTCTCAAACAATCTCAGTCGTTATTAACTGAGTCAGGGTTGTGGAGTCAGTTTTACCAAAAATCGCTTTCTAAGGAGTTGGAGGTTGTCCTCAGTCTTATGGGAAATTATATTGAACAGAAGCAGAAGCAGAAGTTGCAGTCTCTGAGGAATCAATATCCCCAATGGAGTAGTTTATTGAATAAAATTAATAAGTTTTGGTATCCGCCAGAACAACACGATCGTAATTATAGGAATTGGACGAGGTTGTTTGAGAAAGTAGGAACTGCAAAACTGGCTACTATTTTCTATCAAATAGGGGAGGGAACTGTTCCGAAACCATTATTTGATAAATTTTCAAGGAACAAATCAGAATTTGTACTTTTTAAAAAGAAGATATATCGAAGGAAAGATTTAGGAGATAGCGTTCAAGAATTAACAGAGAAGCTTCGTTTTTTTTTCTGTGTAACTGTTGAGATTGGAGAGATTAGTATGTCGAAATTTAAAGCTTTGATAATTTTGTTAGTTGTATTTACTGGAGGTTTTGCATCGGGTAGATTTAGTTTAGAATTTCAGAATTTTATTACTGGCTCGCTACTAGGTAAAACTCCAAATGATGACGTAAAAAATGGTGAAAATCAACAAATTTTTCCCAAACAAAATAATGGTAAAACTGAAGGTAATCAAGAAGAAAGTGGAACAATTATTCTTTCTGAAGAAAATCAAATCAAATATAAAGACACTGATGACGCAATTGATAGAATAACAAAGCTATTCACTTCAAAAATAAGAGAACTAGCTGAAGAAAAAGCTTTAGAACGATTAGAAATTCCCAAAGAATTCTATAGAGATTTAAAAGAGATAAACAACAAAGGCATTGTCATCCACTGTATCAAAAAAATAATCAAATTACCAGAACCAGAAAAGTTTCAGTACAGTGCAATTACAGAAAATGACGCAAACTGGCAAAAATTTAGTAATGCTATTTATGACTATCAGGTACTCAAAAAAGGTTCAAAACCTGATGGAGTAATTTCTCCTGAAGGAAATACGCGAGGATGGTTAGAAGATGATATTCGCAGCCAATGCTTAAAACTTCAATAACTCAAAAATACTCAACCTAATCCAGAACAAAAACGTGGTACAGAATGAAACCTTATTTCTATATTCTTTCCGGCATAATTTCCGCCCTTCTAGGATGGAACATCGGACAACTTTTCCTTAGTGACTTTGGCTTATTTAATCTTTTGGCCGAAGCCGAAATTCCCATCTTTCCCGAAATCATCCTATTTCCCTGCATCGCTATCTCCCTAGCGATCGGTAGTGTTGCTAACGAAATTTTCCTGAGTAACCCCACTCGTCCCAAAATTAGCTTGCGGACGCTACCCGCTCCCTTATTCATTGCTTTCAGTATAGGAATTATCTCCGGTTTAACAGCAGGCGGCATTTACCAAATCCTCTTAGCTCCCGGAATAGCAGTTTCCCCTGTCATTGTTCGCATCTGTGGTTGGTTGATAGTAGGAGCTTCCGTTGGTCTCGCTGAAGGGTATAGCTGGCGATGGCGTAGCATTGAAGTTGGCAACCCCAAATACTTCCAAAAACGCCTTCTTCTTAGCGTTTTCGCAGCTAGTATTGCCAGTCTCATAGCTGCCAGCGCCTTCGAGTTAGTGCGTCGAGTTCAGGGAACCATGCCAGAAGCTTTCAAACCTTACGAAGATCCTTTTGGCTTTGCTATTCTGGGATTGTGTTTGGGAATTGCCTTTAGTATTACCAACTTTACCCCTAGTTATTTACCAGCATTGAGAGCAGGAAGTGGATTTGAGTATTCAGGGGAAGAATACAACGATATCGATCCCCGTCGGACAGTCCTCAGTCGAGACTATCCCAGGATAGTTAGTTCCCAACTCAAGTTTATCAGTTATCGTTCTCAATACGAACACGATGATGATGACAAAATTGAGGAAGGTTTGTCTATGGAACTTCCCAACCAGGGAACCATTCGTATTGGTTCAGCTAGCAAAGCTGATATCTGCCTTCCCCATCTCCCTCTGCACGCTGCGGACATCCGTATCAAAGGAAAAAACGCAGTTTTAGATCCAAATCCAAAGTTTTTTGACAGCGTTGCCATTAATGGAACACGACTTAGTTTCCGTCGTAAGATTTCTCTAAAACATAACTATGTCCTTACTTTCTATACTAATACTCAAGATGATAATATCGAAGTTCCCGAATGCTACCGTATGGTCTTCTATAACCGCTTTTTCGATCCGATGGCTTAGTAGTTTTGCTATAGTTAGATCGGGACTTACGCAGAGACTCTACTTATGGCGAGGGTGCCCTTCGGAGCTTGGCGTTAGCCAATGCCATTCGCCCCTACAGATGGTGGTTTAAAAGTCAATCGGAAAGTCATAATATTTCCCTAAAACATAACTATGTCTTTACTTTCTACACTAATACTCAAGATGATAATATCGAAGTTCCCGAATACTACCGCATGGTCTTCTATAACCGCTTTTTCGATCCGATGGCTTAGTAGTGTTGCCATAGCTGTACTAGGTTTTAATAGTCCAGTTTTGGGACAGACTGCTGAAATTGTTGGTCGTCCCACGGTCAAGGAAGATGAAATTACTCTCCGCGTTAAAGTTACTGAAGATGGAGAACGTCCGGCAATGTTGCTTGAAGAACAGAATTTTCAGGCGATCGTCGATGACGAAGTGGTACAAAAATTTATCGACTGGAAAAATCCTGAAGAAACTGTTCCTCCTCCAGCATGGATTGTAGTTTTACTTGACTTTAGCGGGAGTATGAACGAAGAAGACAGTAGTGGTACTACGAAACTTGAGGGAGCGATAGAAGCTACGCGACGATTTCTGGAAACAACGAGTTCCCGTGGTGGCAATACCAGAGTAGCAATTATTCCTTTTGGGGAAGGAAGAGGAAAATGTGAGAGTTATGAAGTGAAGCAGGAGGAGATCAAATCTAAATTTTTCCCTGCGAACGATGCCAAACAAGAAAACTTTCTGGACAATCTGGCTAAAAAAACTCCTTGTGCATCCACTAATATTTACGACCCCCTTAAAGAAACTATTCGCTTGCTCAGTGACAAACAAGACCAAGACTTTTATGTTCCTGAAGATTCTACGGAACCGGAACCCAGACTATCAGTGATTTTGCTGTCTGACGGCTACCATAACAAAGCTAACGAAGAACGAGATTTTAGGAGGTTAATTGATTTACTGGAGAGTAACGATAATATTGTTGTTCACACTTTGGGATATGGTTTAACGCCGGAATATCTTGGAGAAAAGTACGGTTTGGGACGGCCAGCAACCCGCGCTGATATTGAGACAGCAGACGATCCATATAGACCTGTTCCAGATGAAGAGTTTGTGGATGCTAAACGCTTGCGGGAAATAGCAGAAACAACAGGAGGAATTTCAGAATTCTCTGGTGATGCTGATGATATTGCGGAGGCGTTGCAATTGTTTCTCAATGCTCTGTTAGGAGAATACGAGATTGTTTATCGGGAACCTAACCCAGAACGTGGCTCTAAATCGAAGGTTTTTGTGACAGCTACAGTTAATGGAAAGGATGTAAAGACTGCAGAGGAGGCTTATACTATTAATGCCTTTGGGCGATCGCTGCCACGGCCAACTAGATTAATAATGACGGGGTTCGTGTTGTTTCTGTTGGGATTAGGAGGAATTGTACCTTTCTGGAATTGGAGTCAGCGACTCAAGCAAGAAGCTGAAGAGGATTTTTGATCGAAAAATGGGTAACTTTTTGAATTTGCTATAATTATAGAACCCCTAACCGTATCTTCATAAATATGCGCGTTAGCTAATGGTAAAATTTTATGCTCAAAGAAGCCGAAAAAATTTATTTAAGTTTAAAAAAGCTTAGAGTTGGGTATTTCTTGGTTTTTCTGTTTTTTGGTTTGTGTAGCTGCCAGTCTGTACCAGAAGTTTCTCAAATCAACAACACAACAGTTACTCCCACTCCCGACTCAAAAACAATATGTCCTGATACACCCCTGGGAAGTTTGGCCAATCCAGAGGCGATTAATATTGACGGACAAGCAGTTGAGAAGACAGGAAGAATTAGCTCTGATAATGATATAGGGTTTTTGTTTGAGGGAAAAAAGGGACAAACACTGAGCTATAGCTATAACGATCGACTCTGTGTTTGGATTTATACTCCAGATAACAAATTACTTTCTGGAGTGGAATTACCAGTGAGCGGAAACTATGCTGTTCATCTCGCTTCCTTAAAAGGAACTACAACTTTCGAGATAGAAATGAAATTGTCTGAAGCTAATACAGAAACAAAATGTCCTAATACACCGCCAGGAAGTTTGGTAAACTCAGAGACGATCGATATTGACGGACAAGCAGTTGAGAAAACAGGAAAAATTAGCTCTGATGATGATATGGGGTTTACGTTTGAGGGAAAAAAGGGACAAAAACTGAGCTATAGCTATAACGATCGACTCTGTGTTTGGATTTATACTCCAGAGCGCAAATTACTTTCTGGAGTGGAATTACCAGTGAACGGAAACTATGCTGTTCATCTCGCTTCCTTAAAAGGAACTACAACTTTCGAGATAGAAATGAAATTGTCTGAAGCTAATACAGAAACAATACTTAACACAGAAACAACCAAAGTTATAGATAAACAGTGTGATGTGCCTTTAGATGATAGTTATAATGTCAAAGCAAATGGTTTTAATTTAGTAGATTGTTTTCAGACAAATAGTAATCAGATATTTATTTATAAGAAAAAAGGTAAATTATATTACCACGGGATTCAAAAAACAGGAAATCATGATTCTATTTTTCTCCCTGCTAACCAATATGGTGAAGGATATGTTGCTATCAATAAAACATACAAATATACCATTAATAATTCTTACTTGAGTGTTTATAAGGGGGAAAATCTACTAAAAAAACAACCAGTTATTCCATAAGTTTAACTAAGCATAATTTATCAAAATATTAACCTCAAAAAAATAAATTATAATGAACTTACAAAACTTGACTCAAAAACTCCCTAAACCAATTCTATTCGGAATATTTGGCGGCGCTGGATGTCTGATAGCTGCTGCAATATTCGGTGAAATATGGCTGTCTCTAACCAGACGACCTCCCCAACTTCAAGCGGTCGTTCTCCTGATCGACACTTCTTCTAGCATGGGGAGAGGCAAACTTCCAGAAGTTCAAGCAGCAGCTACGGGGTTCGTTGAACGACAAGACTTAAACGTTAAGAAATTAGCCATTGTAGAATTTTCCAGCAACTCCCAAGTTCTGACTAATTTTGACGCCGATGAAACTGAACTCAAACAAGCGATCGCTAATCTCAGACCATCTGGAAATACAAACCTTACTCAAGGTCTGAACACAGTCGCCTCTCTTCTACAAAACAGAAACGCTCCCAATATCCTCCTGTTTACAGACGGTCAACCCAACAACCCTCAGTCCTCAGAATCTATGGCTCGACAAATCCGAGCTACAGGAATTAACCTGGTGGCGGTAGGAACAGGAGATGCAGACAGTAACTATCTCACCTCCTTGACAGGAAATCCAAAGCTAGTGTTTTTTGCTAACTCTGGAGGAATAGACCAAGCTTTCCGGTCTGCTGAAAAAGCAATCCAACAACTATCTGACAAAGGTGGTGATTACGGCTTAGTCTTCGGCATTTTCCGCACAGGAGTATGGACAGGTTTTCTGGCTCTCGGAATAGGATTGGCCTTAATCGTTGGACAAAATTATAACCTCCGTCGTCGGTTGCTGTCGAGCCAAGAAATTGCTCTGGGAAGTGGGGGTGGTTTCCTCGCTGGAGTAGTTGGTGGGGCGATCGGTCAATTGGCGCTTCTGCCAACCGCTAATCTCCCGGCTTTATTAATTGTAGCTCGAATGACAGGTTGGACTTTTCTCGGAACCCTTGTAGGTGGTGGGATGTCTCTATTTGTGCCTAACCTACCTCGTGACAAAGCCTTTTTTGCTGGAGGGTTGGGGGGCGTTTTAGGAGCGATTTGTTTTCTATTATTAGATGCAGTAGTAGGTGTGATTCCAGCTCGTTTGGCAGGAGCGGCCGTTTTAGGATTTTGCATTGGGTTAGCGATCGCTCTGAGTGAGCAACTAGACCGGGAAGCAGTATTATTGCTTCGCTGGAGCAACTCAGAATCTACGACTATTTCCTTGGGAACAGAACCTATTGAACTTGGTAGCTCCCGAAATGCTCATGTTTATTTATCAAGAGATGCAGGCTTTCCGACAAAGTTTGCTAAGATGTATATTGAAGAGGGAAAAGTTATTTTAGAATTTGACCCCTCAATTAAAGAACACCCGAAGTTTAAAAATATGAAAATTTTAAAACAGGAACTTTCAGATGGCTCAAGTCGTAAATTTGGAGATGTCTTATTAGAAATCCAACAAAAAAATCTTCTCAAGTAGACCTCTCCAGAAAAGAGGGAAGAGGGAATAGGGAATAGGGAACAAGGAGAAATAATTGATAATTCCTGTACGATAATTGATTTTATTTTTTCTTTTTGGAGATATCTAATAGTTCTTACAGCATATTTCGGGCAAATGAGGTAAAGGGTAATTTCAGTTATCAGTTATCAGTTATCAGTTATCAGTACCTCTGTCTACCTGTTTGCACAGCATTCCGAAGAAAAGTCAGAGGCTTGAAATATTGAACTTTATTTTTTTTCATCCCCTTAAAAGGGGAGGCGCGTGGACCTCATTTTTTGGTAAATGATGAAAATATTGTAGTGAGGCAATTACCGCCATCTTCGGGGTGTACCTCACAGGCAACGGGAAGCGCTGTAAGTATTTTAATAATTACAGGACTTGCGCAAATTAACCTTAAAAACGCCATCTGTAGGGGCGAATGGCATTGGCGTTTCGCCAAGCTCCGAATGACACCCTAACGGGATTTAGTGTCCGCGCGTAAGTGCTGAATTAGTTCAAAAGAATCAAACTTGGCAAATAAAAATTACGATCGGGACTTACGCAAATTCTTAGACAATACACTATCTGTAGGGGGCGAATGCCATTCGCCCCTACAATATATGGCGCTTGGTGCGTAAGTCCTGATGATAAAAAGTATCCTTAACTTATGGTAAAATACATACTTAAAATTGCGAACGAAAGTCAACCAAACTTAAATCCTGTAGAGTACAGTTTAGACTTGGGTTATGAGTTAGAAAATAATCCAGAACGCTTATTTAATCCAGAATTTCGTAAACAACTGCGCTCAACTCTCCAAAAAAAAACATCCTGTTCGATTAATGATTACCATCTAAAAACTATTGTTGAAACTTGGATGGAAGACATCTACAGGGGCTATCGCTTGACCAGTCTCAGCCTCAATCTCCCCCCACTCGAATTCGATAATATTCATCGACTTCAAGACCCAGGAGATTTCTCAATTCCCGATTTATTTCCTCCCGATCTAAGCCAAATTTGCCCCAAAAATGGAGCTTTTCCTCCATTGATATTTAATTAGGGTTTGCTTATGGAAGTCTTTTGGTAAGGGTGGGAGACAGGAGACAGGAGACAGGAGACAGGAGACAACCCACCCCTAATATCATGTCTCTTTAAATAACCACTTCGGAAAAATTTAGGGAGTAGGGAGTAGGGAGTAGGGAGTAGGGAACAAAGAGAAATTAGAAGAATATTCTTCTTTTGAGAGAAAAATATTTTTATTATGGCTAATTAATGAGACTTGATATAACCCCGACCGTGGAGGGGGAGACAGGAGGAACGGGGAATTTAGATCAAATCCGGTTGAATACTTATCTTATGTTTGGGGGTAGTCCGTGTGGTCCGGGTGGGAAGTGTGGGTCCAAGGGGAGGTGGAAAGATTGAAGGCGAGAAAGTGTGGATAGAATTATCAACATATATATATACTGTATAACCGGATTCTATATTAGAGGAGGTAGTCGGAAAAATGGTCTGTTAATTTGGCGTTGCATAATTGCGGGACGTTATTTGTCAGAGAGCAAAAACCATAATCCCCGTCTTGAGCTGTTGATCTGTCCCCGTGTCAGCCGAAATCATCCCAGTATTCAGCAACGCCGTTAATTTTTCTGTCCTAGTGAGCCTTTTCTGCTAACTTTTGGAACCTTTTTGACCTCAAAACTAGCACTTTTTCCAGCCCTAAAAATGCTAAAAGCTTTATCTGTAAATGATTTTAAATTAGATCGGTAGAGCAATAATTAAACAGGATTTACGCACGGACACTAAATTCAATGAGGGCGCAATTCGGCAACTGGTGCGGAACGCAAATGCCAAAAGCTTGCGCATAACTATCGAAGGGCGTCCCTAAAGATGGCGTTTTCAAGGTGAAGCATGCGTAAGTCCTGCTAAAAAAAAATAATCTTGCTGAGTGCTGAGTGCTGACCGCTTTTTTAACTAAACCTATTATTCAAAAAAATTATGCTTGACGTAACCATTACCCCCCATCGAGAATTTCTAGCTGCTGATACCCCCGGACAAAAACTGTTTGTCATGCTAAAACTGCGCCCGAACGCCCTTGTTTCAGCAAGTCGTCCCTCAACAACCTTCACCTTTGTTATTGATACCAGTGGTTCAATGTATGATGATAGTGGAGTAGGAAAGCCAAAAATTGATATTGTTGTCGAAGCTCTCGATCGCCTGGTCACTGATACAAAAGCAGACCCTCGCGATCGTATTGCCCTAGTACAATTTGATGATTCAGCATCAGTTGTGTTGCCCCTGACTACTGCCACAGATACTGCCACTCTTCAAACAGCCATCTCCAAATTGCGAACTTTTAGTGGTGGTACAAGGATGGCTTTGGGAATGGAAGAATCCCTGAAACTTTTGAAAGACTCTGTTCTTAGCAGTCGTCGCACACTCATTTTTACAGATGGAGAAACATTTGATGAAACTGACTGTCGAGAACTAGCGGTAGAATTTGCCCAAGCTGGAATTCCTATTACTGCTCTCGGTGTCGGTGACTACAACGAAGACTTATTAGTATATTTAAGCGATAACACTGGAGGTCGAGTTTTTAACGTTGTGGAAAGAGCAAGTAATGCTGGAACCACAGATATCCCTATTTCTGAGCTGCCACAGACTATTTTTCAAGAAGTACAACAAGCTCAGGCAGAAGTTATTAATAACCTCAAGCTTAGTGTTCGTACTGTCAAAGGGGTGAGTTTGCAACGAATCAACCGTGTTTATCCAGACCGTGCCGATATTCCTGTTACTCAAGAACCCTATCTCATCGGCAGCGCTCTCGCTAATGACGATACGATTTTTATTCTAGAATTTGATATTGATAGCAGAGCGCAATCACGGGTTCGTATTGCTCAACTAGGTTTGACCTACGACGTTCCTGGTCAACAGCGACGAGGAGAACTACCCCCTCAAAACCTTGTTATTCAGTTGGTTGCTGGACAAGGTGGAATTGCTCAAACAAATCCTGAAGTTATGGGATATGTGCAACAGTGCAACATTGGTAAATTGGTAGATAATGCAGCAGCAGTTGCTGATAGTAACCCCGATGAAGCAGCAAAACTGCTGGAAACAGCAAAACGAGTAACTGTCAAAATTGGAAATGAAGCAATGTTAAAAACTCTCAATGTTGGTATTGAAGAAGTACGCAAAACCCGTAAACTATCTTCAGGAACCCGCAAAACTGTGAAAATGGGTGCTAAGGGTAAAACAGTTAAAATGAGCGATAGTCCTAATGATGGACTTTCAGAAGAACAAATCCGTAACTTGACAGGAACTTAGTGCTACGCACAAGGCAAAAGTCAAAAGTTAAAAGTTAAAAGTTAAAAGTCGAAAGTCAAAAGTTAAAAGTCAAAAATAATTATTTAAGTCAAAAGTCAAAAATAATTATTCAAGTCAAAAGTCAAAAATAATTATTCAAGTCAAAAGTCAAAAGTCAAAAGTCAAAAATAATCATTCAAGTCAAAAGTTAAAAGTCAAAAGTCAAAAATAATTATTCAAGTCAAAAGTCAAAAGTCAAAAATAAAATCAATTATCGAAATAATATGGGTCGCGCAACCTCGCCTTTTAAGGCGAAATATTTTTGGAGCTTTTCTCAAATCCCCTATTTCCCCTCCACCGGAGGGGTTATACCAAATTGATAAATGTTTGCTACAAATATCTAGGGTATTTCTTAGGAGTCACGAGTCAGTCGGACCGAATCGTATGGGAATAGCTTTAATACCATTTTTTAGAGCGTAAATTATCTTTTTTGTCAAAGGGACATCTCCTGCACGCGTCTTTTTATCGAAAAATTGTGGTTTAAAACCTCCCCTTTTAAGGGGATAATAAATAAAAAAAATCCTTTGAGTCAATCCTCTTATTTTCAAGGAGAGGTAATTATTAATTATTATATAGAATCCGGTTATACAGTATATGTTTATAATTCTATCCACACTTCAATATTAAATCCCCCATCTCCCCATCCCCTCATCCCCCCATCTCCCCATCCCCCCATCTCCCCATCTCCCCATCTCC
>JAXHSW010000238.1:0-12216 GCA_034190295.1 Cyanobacteriota bacterium
CATCGCATCTTCGGTGTCAAATAAATATGCTGCCAATGCTTTTGCTAATTCTGTTTTACCCACACCAGTAGGACCGAGGAAAATAAAACTCGCCACCGGACGGTTGGGGTCTGCTAAACCTGCACGCGATCGCTGAATGGCATCAGCAACAGCAGTGACTGCCTCATCCTGACCAATAACTCGTTGATGTAATTCTTCTTCGAGGTGTAACAGTTTTTCTTTTTCTGACTCCACTAACTTACTGATGGGAATACCAGTCCACTTAGAAATAATCTCAGCAATATCAGCTTCTGTCACCTCTTCTCGCAACAAAGTTTGCCCACTGGTTTGAGTTGCTTCGAGTTTAGTTTCTGCTTCCTCTACTTGTTTTTGTAGATTAATCATTTTGCCATATTTCAACTCAGCAGCACGGTTGAGGTCATAATTTCGCTCTGCTTGCTGAATCTCAATATTAACTTTATCAATTTCTTCTTTGAGAGTCTGAATTTTACCAATGATACCTTTTTCTGATTCCCACTGAGCATTTAGGGTGCGTTGCTCTTCTTTCAAATTAGCCAAATCTTTTTCTAGTCTTTCCAACCTTTCTTTAGAAGCAGCATCACTTTCTTTTTGCAGTGATAACTTTTCCATTTCTAGTTGCAGAATTTTGCGGTCAATTTCATCAAGTTCCTCTGGTTTAGAAGTAATTTCCATTTTGAGTTTAGCTGCCGCTTCGTCCACCAAGTCTATCGCTTTGTCCGGGAGGAAGCGATCGCTAATATATCGAGTAGACAATGTAGCAGCAGCGACGAGGGAACTATCAGATATTTTTACGCCGTGATGTACTTCATAGCGTTCTTTGAGACCCCGTAAAATTGAGATGGTATCTCCTACACTTGGTTGGTCTACATAAACTTGTTGGAAACGACGTTCTAAAGCAGCATCTTTTTCGATGTATTTACGGTACTCATCAAGAGTTGTTGCTCCAATACACCGGAGTTCTCCTCTAGCTAACATTGGTTTGAGTAAATTTCCTGCATCCATCGCTCCTTGAGTTGCACCTGCTCCAACAACTGTGTGAATTTCATCTATAAATAAGATAACTTTACCGTCTGAGTCGGTGACTTCTTTGAGAACTGCTTTTAGACGTTCTTCAAATTCGCCTCTAAATTTAGCACCAGCAATTAAAGCACCCATATCTAGGGCAATTAACTGACGGTCTTTGAGAGACTGAGGAACATCTCCGGCAATAATACGTTGGGCAAGACCTTCAGCGATCGCTGTTTTGCCGACTCCTGGTTCACCAATTAGTACAGGGTTATTTTTGGTGCGACGACTGAGTATTTGAATAGTGCGTCGAATTTCATCATCTCGTCCAATAACGGGGTCGAGTTTACCTCCGCGAGCAAATTCTGTCAGGTCGCGACCATATTTTTCTAGAGCTTCGTATTTACCTTCTGGGTTTTTGTCTGTTACTTTTTGGTTGCCTCTAACTTGGGAAATAGTTTCTTTAAGTTTGGCTTCATCTAGTTTGAATTCTTGATAAAGGTTTTTACCAAAGCGGTCGTCTTTTAGATAAGCAAGCATGAAATGTTCGACGGAGATATATTCGTCTCCATATTCTTGACGATATTTTTCGGCATTGTCTGACAAGGTGTCGAGACTACGACCTAAGTAGATATTGCTTGGTGTATTTTTAACTTTGGGTTGACGATTAATAAATGCGTCTGTGTATTCTTGTACTTTAGAAGTTGAGATTCCTGCTTTGTTGAATAGACTGGTTGCGAGTCCGTTTTGTTCTAACAAAGCTTTCATTAAGAGTTCACTTTCGATTTGTTGTTGTTGGAAGGTTTTAGCCATGTCTGGTGTTAGGGCGATCGCTTCCCAAGTTTTTTCTGTAAATTGGTTAGGATTATTTAGTTGCATATTTTTTCGTTTTTATTTAGTCTATTTTTCTTTAATTTTAACTTGTAGTGTTGCATAATTTTTAGTAGAAAAAACCGTTTTTTATTATCGGGTATTCACCCTTGGGTGTTGTACCAATTTGATAAATATTTGCTAGATTTTCTTGAGCAGGAGACCCACCCCTAACCCCTCCTGGGAGGGGAAGTAGGGGAGTAGGGGAGAAGTAGTAATAAGAGTAATTAACAATAACTGGCGTGCTAATTATCAAAAAAGCGATTAAGCCTGTTATTTTATATATAGTCATTTCAGTTGAAATTGACAAAAGCATTTTTTACCTTGAAAAACTTTCAGCCTAAAAAGTGTTTCATTTTTATTTGAAATTACTATAAACCTAGATTGTCTTTCCACATTTTCTAAATCAAGTATAATTTGGCCTGTTTCTATTTGGGCAATTAAAGGTGTCTGTATGTTTTTGTACTTTAGAAGTTGAGACTCCTGCTTTGTTGAATAGACTGGTTGCGAGTCCGTTTTGTTCTAACAAAGCTTTCATTAAGAGTTCACTTTCGATTTGTTGTTGGAAGGTTTTAGCCATGTCTGGTGTTAAGGCGATCGCTTCCCAAGTCTTTTCTGTAAATTGCTTAGGATTATTTAGTTGCAGATTTTTTCGTTTTTATTTAGTCTATTTTTCTTTAATTTTAACTTGTAGTGTTGCATAATTTTTAGTAGAAAAAACCGTTTTTTATTATCGGGTATTCACCCTTGGGCGTTATACCAATTTGATAAATATTTGCTAGATTTTATTGAGCAGGGAACCCACTCCTAACCTCCCAGGAGGGGGATTAGTAGAAATAAGAATAATTAACAATAACTGGCTAATAATTATCAAAAAATTTATTAACTTTGTTATTTTATATAGTCATTTCACTTGAGATTTACAAAAGCATTTCTTACCTTGAAAAACTTTCACTATAAAAAGTGTTTCATTTTTATTTAAAATTACTATAAACATCGATCGTTTCTCCACATTCAATCATTTTCAGGGCTTCAAAAATTAATAATTAACAATTACCGAATAATTAATCATTAATCATTATTAATTAAATAATTCAGCTTTATTAGCCTCCCCTTTCAAGGGAAAAATAAAGAAATAATATTTCCTGATGTTCAATCAAGAACGGTTTTAACCAGAGGTAATTATCCATTATCCATTATCAATTAACGAACTCTTCTTTTCAAGAAGAGGATTGACGCGGTAGGTTTTTTTTTCTCCTTTAATGATTCGGTAATAGATGATAGTGCAACATTTGGTATTTATCTTAATTTTTGATTACAAGATTGCTGACCTGAAAAACTATATAATTTTGTGAACTATTCAAATACTGAACATTTTTATTTTGATTATTTTGCAGTTCCTGACTGTTTAGCATTTTGACACTGAGTATAACTACACCATATTTTTTATTTTGAATGTTTTAACTAATAAAGTTATTGTTGATATCTGTGCATATATATTACCCAGATTTTCTCCTAAGATTAATTTGACAGTATTCCCGTTTTTCTCTGTAATATTCTTGATTGTACTAACCACATCTTTAATTAACCGATCGACATCAATATTTTCTAAATCAAGTATAATTTAGCCTGTTTATATTTGGACAATTAAAGGTGTCTGTCTGTTCTTGTAATATGGGGAACATGATATAATTTGGAAGTTGATACTCCTGCTCTGTTTAATAGACTGGTTGCGAGTCCATTTTGTTCTAACAAAACTTTCATTAAGTGTTCGGTTTCAATTTATTGTTGGGAGGTTTTAGCAATATCTGGTGTCCTAGCGGTCGCTTCCCAAGTTTTTTCTGTAAATTGGTTAGGATTATTTATTTTATATTTTTATGATTTTAGGTGTGAGATATTGGAGACTTTTGTTTTAGGTATGGAGGTAATGGAGGTATGGAGGGAAGAAACTAATACATAAGAATAAGATAACTGCTATATTCTAGTAAGCATTTCCTCATTCTATGCTTTAAAGGAACACCTCAATTCTCACATCTGATTCGGTGATTGCTATAGTTGCTTGCAGATTTTTTCATTTTTCTTTAATCTGTTTTCCTTTAATTTTAATTTGTAGTTTTGCAGAAACTTTAGTTAAAAAAATAGTTTTTTATACCAATTCCCAATGAATTAATTCTATACTCAGGTAACACTTCAGTTATTAAATTATTAAATAATTAATACAGCCAAAATCACCTTTTTGCTAGTTATTATTATGTTTACTTCTACCCATCTCCCCATCCCCCCATCCCCCCATCTCCCCATCTCCCCATCTCCCCATCTCCCCATCCCCCCATCTCCCCATCTCCCTTTTAAATACCAATCAAAGCATTACTTTTTCTGGAAACCAAACAGTAAATGTAGAACCTTTCTCTGATTTACTTTTAACGTAAATTCTTGCCCCCATCCTTTCACATAAACGTTGACATATTGCCAACCCTAAACCAGTACCACCATACCGACGAGTTGTAGAAGCATCTGCTTGAGTAAAAGGTTGAAAAATATGCTTTAACTGCTCTTCTGTCATACCAATACCAGTATCTATCACCCGAAAAACTATGTAACCATTTGAACTATTAAACGACTGTAAATTTTGACTTTTAGAATTTTTCGCCTTTTTCTTATTTACTCTTTCCACACTCAGAGTAATCAAACCATCTTGTGTAAATTTAGCTGCATTACCCAATAAATTTATCAGTACTTGTCTCACTTTTGGCATATCAGCATACATTGTACCTAAATTTTCTCCTAAAACTAATTTGAAAGTATTACGGTTTTTTTCTGTGAGATTTTTTGCTGTACCAACTACATCTTGAACTAACTTTTCAACTTCAATACTTTCTAAATAAAGTGTTACTTGACCTGCCTCAATTTTGGAAATATCCAAGATATCACTAATCATTTCTAGAAGGTGTTTACCTGCAATCTTAATTCTATCTAAATCCAACATAAAGTCTTGATATCCTGCATCTTCAGCTTCCTCATACAGAATTTCACTATATCCAATAATAGCATTTAAAGGTGTACGAAGTTCATGACTCATAGTAGCTAAAAAAGCACTTTTAGAACGGTTTGCTGCTTCTGCTTTCAGTTTAGCTTCCTGGAGTTGTTCTGTGTATTTTGCCACCTTACCAATTAATTCATTTAGAGATAAAGTTAATTGTCCTATTTCATCTTCTGTAGTGACAGGAAGTTGGAGTTCAAAGTTAGCTTCTTCTGTCACTTGTTGGGCAACTTTGATGATATCTTTGAGGGGAGTTACGATGGATCTGCTGGTATAGATAGCCATTATTACTGCAATAATTATCGATAGTAGTAGGCTACCTATTAATATTTTAATTCCTAATGCTTCTGCTTTTTGATAATCTCTAAATCCTTGTTCTACTCTTTGATTAAGTAGTGTTGCTAACTTTTCTGAATCTTGTGATAATTTTTCTAGTTCTATTGCTACTTCACTATCACTATTAGTAATTTGACTAAGTGATGCTGATTTTGTTTCAGGAGGAATCTGTTTAATTTCTTGAACTAAATTTTCTAATTTTTGAATATAGGTTGTCAAAGGATTAAAATAAGTCTGGATAAATTTTTGCAGCGGAATATAGTATTTTTTCTGGATACTTTTATCTCCAATTTCTTGTATTAATTGAAGTTGTTTAAAAATAGTATTAACCTCATAAATACTTGATAATTCTTGGGATATTTTTGCTTCTAAAACTTTCCGGTCATTAACAGATTTTGGCCGCTCTTTTTGAATTAGATTGACCTTCAATGCTTTTGTTGTGAGTTTTGTAAGTAAATCTACTTGTTCTTGAGCCTGTTCTATTTTTTCTCTAATTTGATGTTTATAATTTAACTCGAATATACGCCCTGTTAGTATTCCTAAAGTCGCAATGCTTATTGGTAATATATAGCCAAAACTTATTTTTTTTCTGATTCCTATACTACTAGACAGATTTTTTGACCCGGTTTTCTGCCGGATCGTAGACTGTTTTTTTGATGTAGAAGTTAAAGACATCTGTGCTGGTATCCCTTGGCCATAATCATATAGTATATTTTATTTTAATCTAATATTCATAACGGCCTTATTAGTCAAAATTATTTCATTACTTCTCAGGAGTCAAGTTAAGTTTTTCCTAGATACCATAATATACTTTTTTTGACAATACTACTAATGCTTTAATCAATCGGGGTTAGTATAAATTATTTACGCAGTTCCGAGCTTATGAGGCATACTGATAACTAATAACTGATAACTGAAATGATCCTTAGATTACTACTGAGTATAGGATGAGAATATTGGTAACTACATATAAAACATTATTTTCTTTGAATTATATTTTTTCAGTAGTTCCTAAGCGTAAGTCAATATTTTATCAATTCTTAATAACTAATTTATCCTAACCAGATGAAGTATTAATATTAGTTTTTTGTTTACAGCGGTTTTCATTTAAGTAGACTACAAAATTATTTGAGGTTAGGCAGTAGGGAGTAGGGAGTAGGAGAATGTTGACCACTGTAGTCTATCTATTTTAAAACCGCTATAAATAAGAAGATGAATGAGGGTCGATCCCAATCCCCATTCAATAAAATTTTTTTGGTAGTATAATTATTAGTTAGATTAACTATCCAGGCTGATTTTTCACACATTTATATTTCTATAAAATTCAACAAATAAAGCTTGTGTCTAATTTTGTTTAACAACTTATATTTTACCGAAAAATTGTGGTTTAAAGCCTCCCCTTTTCAGGGGATAATCAAGAAAATTTTTCATAATTAGTCAATCCTCTTCTTTTCAAGGAGAGGTAATTATTAATTATTAATTGTTGAATAAATCTACCCATTCCCTAACTAACTCTAAATTTAGCAATATTTTGAAAATGGTATAGGTGACTAAGTTGTCATTATAACTTAGTTGATAACTAAGTTGTAATTAGAAAAGTATATAGACTTTCTTATCTGGATAGGTAAAAAATTTTAGTTTTTAGGGAGTAGGGAACACCAGAGCAGGAAATATCAGCATTTCCAATATACTTCACATTCATTCAGTAATCTTATAGCATTTTTCACTATATGAGTATTGGTCAAACCAAAAAAATATTAATTCTTCGTATAACTATTTATTTCTCATTACTTCTCAGAAAAATTTTGAGAACATTAACTTAACTTAATTACTTTTACTAACTTATTACTTACTGTTGGCAAAACTTGAATAGATATAAATCATCTGGTAGTTCAGAGGCCACATCTAGATCGACACTTTCAGGAACAAATAAAACCATACCAAATTCACATAGCTCAGTTGAACATTTATCTGGTCTTGCAGTAATTCGATAATCGCTATTTTCTGTGGGAGTAAAAGAGATTACTGGTATCCCATCCTGTTTTTCATCATTGGCTATTTTTTCACCCTCTTGATTTTTAAGAGTTAAATTTAAGTCATTACAATTATCATCACATACCCCTAAAATAGTGTAGGACGTATTAGAAGATAATTTTGCTGTAAAAGGAACTTCTACTCTTTCTTTAACTTTTCCAATTAGTGGCCAGAAAACCAGTTTGTTGCCAGCTTTTTCTTGTTCTTCTACTGTCTCTTTCAGCTTACATATTACTTGTTCTTGTTCAACACTAAGTTCAACACTAGCAGCAGTTGCAACAATCGCACTAGCTAATACCAAACCAACTCCACCTAAAACTAATTTTTTGGTATCCATTGATTTACTCAAATAAAAGTTATTAGTAAACTACAGTCAGGAGTTTAACATATCTCTTGCACAATCAAAACCTTTTATCGGGAAGAGGGAACAGGGAATAGGGAATACCATTTCTCAAAAACTTTTCTATATTTTCGCATTGTAGGGGAGTAGGGGAGTAGGGGAGTAGGGGAGTAGGGGAGAATTAAAAATAAGAATAATTAACATTAACTTACCTCAAAGTAGCAAAAAGGTTATTCAACATAAGTTAATTACTTAATAACTGAAGTCGCATCGCAAGTATAGCATTATTTTGGGGAACTGGTATAACAGAAAGAAATAATTGATAATTTAGGGAATAGGCAATAGGGAATAGGGAATAGGGAATAGGGAGAAATAATTGATAATTTAGGGAATAGGGAATAAGGAATAGGAAATAGGGAACAGGGAGAAATAATTGATAATTTATGGATAATAATTGATTTTATTTTTTTGGAGATGTCTATTCCTTTTACAAACAGTCTCTTAGGTAGTACTTCAATTATTAAGTAATTAACACTAGCATTATCACCTTTTTGATAATTAGCACCCTAGGAGCGCATTTATTATGTTTATTTCTCCCCCACTCTCCTACTCCCCTACTCCCCTACTCCCCCACTCCCCTACTCCCCCACTCCCCTACTCCCCACTCAAGAAAACATAAGTTTTTGAGAAATAATATTATTTGGTCTCCATCCAATTTTTCCCTGCATGAATATCTACTATTAACGGTACTTTTAAATCTATGGCATTTTCCATTGTAGATTTAATTACCTGCTCCAATTCTTCCCACTCTAATGATGGAATTTCAAATACCAATTCATCATGGACTTGTAATAATAATTTTGCCTGATAATTTGTCAATATTTCATGGAATTTTATCATGGCAATTTTAATAATATCTGCACTTGAACCTTGAATAGGCGAGTTAGCTGCTGCTCTTAAAAGTTGAGCATCATTTTGACTTAAACGTTTAAATTCATCTAAGTTAATTTCTTCTGGTTGGCTACCTTTTAAATCTCGGAGAGTCTTAGATTCAAACTCAAAATAACGCCGACGACCTAATATTGTTTCTACATAACCTTGAGCGATCGCTGATTTTTTTAACTTTCCTAAATACTCAAATACTTGAGAATATTGCTGTTTATATTTATCTAAAAATTGTTTACTTTCTTTCACTCCTATTCCGACAGACCTTGCTAATTTTTGTGCCCCCATGCCATAAATTACGCCAAAGTTTATTGTTTTACCAACTCGACGTTGATCTGATGTAATTTCTGATTTTTCAAATAATAGTTTGGCTGTGACTGTATGTACATCTTGATTATTTTGATAAGCTTCTATCAATACTGGTTCTTGACTCAAGTGAGCTAATATTCTTAATTCAATTTGTGAATAATCTGCGGCGACTAATAACCAATCTTTTTTAGGGATAAATGCCTGACGAATTTGCCGAGAAAATTCTGTACCAATGGGAATATTTTGTAAGTTTGGTTCGGAGGAGGATAAACGTCCTGTATCTGTTTGAGTTTGATTAAAGTTTGTATGTACTCTTTGAGTATCTGTACGAACTAATTTTGGTATGGCTTCGACATAGGTAGAAAATAGTTTGTATAAGGTTCGGTGATTTAATATTTCATCAATGATGGGATGATGTTGACTTTCTTCTTGTAATTTTTCTAAGACAACTACATCTGTAGAGTAACCAGTCTTAATTTTCCGAGATTTTTTCTGATTTTGATTGAGTATATTAAATAGTAGTTCGCTTAATTGAGATGGTGAGTTCAGGTTTAAAAAGTCACTTGTTTCTGCTTGATTGATTTGATTTTCAATTTCTTCTGAGTTCTGTCTTTGCTCTTTTGATAATTTAGTAACATAAGCTTTTAGTATGGGGCTAGATATTGCTTTTTTTAATTCTTGTTGATTAGTGAATGAGTCAGTCTCTATATTTTGAATTTCAGTTTTGAGATATTCCTGTAAAATTCGACTATCTACAGTTTCAAAAGCTCTTTTTTCAATTAATTCTAAATCTTTTTTCAGTTGAACTGAGAATTGCTTGAGATATTCAATATTAATGCTAATTCCCAGATATTCCATTTCTGCCAAAACAGATTCTAATGGCTGTTCTACATCTACTAATAATTTGTGCAAAGATTTTTCTAAAGGTTTATTTTTATCAGCTTTTTCTAATTCAGCTCTTAATTTTTCTACTAACTGAAACGTCACAAAAACTTGAGCACCACAATAGTGAGTAACTTTGAGAATCTCTAAATCAGCAATAGTTTGATTTCTAGAGACCACATCACCATAACTTTTTAGATTTATTCCAGCAGTTCTCAGATATCTAATATATATTTCTTCCAGACTATGTTTTGCTCCAGGATTTAATACATAACTTGCCAACATTGTGTCAAAAACAACCCCAGCTAATTTAATTCCTTGACAGCGAAAAACCAATCTATCAAATTTTGCATTTTGAAATACTTTTGGATAATCAGAACTTTCTAAAATTGGTTTTAAAGCCTCCAATACTTTTCCCTTATCTAGATTTTTTCCTACTTTATGTCCGGTGGGAATATAAGCAATATCTTCTATATTTTTTCCCCAACAACAACCAATACCAACCAACTCTGCATCTCGCGGTTCTAAAGATGTAGTTTCCGTATCCCAAGCCACGGGAGTCTCATAATTTTTCTGTTCTTTTAAAATATTTACTAACTGATTTAACTTTTCTGGAGTATCAATAATTTGAGGTTTAATTTCTGATTTTGTTGTGGTTTGTTGTTGAGCTACCTTTGTATCTTCTGCACTGAAAAACCAATCATCATTCTCCTCCTCAACCAAAATATTATCTGACTTTTCTTGTGGTTTATTTTCCGACTCTTCTGCCAAAACTTCAATTCCTGCCAACCCACTAAACTGTTGTTCTAAATAATGGATTTGATTTAAGAAATGTTGTAATTCAAACTTTTGCAAAACAGGCTCAATTTCTGAGCGAGAGATTTTTTTGAGCTGCAAATCTTCCACCTCAATATTTATTGGCACATTTACTTCAATTTTTGCCATAAACTGAGAATGTTCTGCCTCAGCTTTTCCCTCTTCAAGTTTTTTCTGATTTGCTCCTTTAATTTTATTCAGAGAACTATAAATTTCCGCTAAAGAACCATATTCATTCAACAACTTAACTGCCGTCTTTTTCCCAATACCCCTAACACCAGAAATATTATCAGAAGCATCTCCACAAAGAGCTTTATAATCAACAACTTGAGTAGGTAAAACCCCCAATTTTTCCTTAACTTCTTCAGGACCAAATTCTTTAGGAGTACTACCTTTACCTGCTGCTAAATGTAAAACACTAATACCTTTTTCCACATCTATTAATTGAAATAAATCTTGGTCTCCCGAAAGAATTTTGACCCGAAAACCAGCAGTACTAGCTTTTTGCGCTAAAGCTCCTAATACATCATCCGCTTCATAACCAGGAGCAGTAATTATAGGTATATTAAAAGCTTTAAGAATGTCCTTCAAATTTTCTACATCAACAATTAAATCTTCAGGTGCTTCTGCTCGATCTGCTTTATAGTTTTTGTCAGCTTCATGGCGAAATGTAGGTTGTCCTAAATCAAAAGCGATCGCTAAATATTCTGGCTTTTGAGTTTCCATAACTTCCAACAAAGACTTCAGAAAACCAAAACAAACACTGGTGGGAATGCCTGTAGAAGTTTTTAAGCCTCCACTACGACTTTTGCCGAAAGCGTAGTAGGAACGAAAGGCAAGGGAATGGCCATCTACGAGGACGGCGGTAGGAGGGTTAGCAGACATTTGATATTGATATTTTGAGATGTTGCTTTATTTTAGCGAGTAGGTAGGAATGAAGATTGGGGTATATTAATTTTCTAAAGACTTACCTTTCCATCTCAGGCAAATATAGGCACATATATATAGCACTATAGTTTTTTTGCCAGATAAGATTTTAATTTTTGAATTGAGATTTTGAGCGTAAGTAGAAGAAATCTTCTGAGACTTACCTTTCCATCTCAGGCAAATATAGGCACATATATATAGCACTATAGTTTTTTTGCCAGATAAGATTTTAATTTTTGAATTGAGATTTTGAGCGTAAGTAGAGAAAATCTTCCGAGACTTATTTTTCCACTTTAGGGAATATACAGGCGAATCTATAACGTTATAGTTTTTTTGCCAGATTTAAGATATTGATTTTTGAATTGAAATTTTGAGTGTCAGTAGAGAAAATCTTCCGAGACTTATTTTTCCATCACAGGCAAATATAGGCAAATATATATAGCACTATAGTTTTTTGCCAGATTAAGATATTGATTTTTGAATTGAGATTTTGAGCGTAAGTAGAGAAAATCTTCCGAGACTTATTTTTCCACTTTAGGGAATATACAGGCGAATCTATAACGTTATAGTTTTTTTGCCAGATTAAGATATTGATTTTTGAATTGAGATTTTGAGCGTAAGTAGAGAAAATCTTCCGAGACTTATTTTTCCACTTTAGGGAATATACAGGCGAATCTATAACGTTATAGTT
>JAXHSW010000238.1:12316-12677 GCA_034190295.1 Cyanobacteriota bacterium
TTTTTGCCAGATTAAGATATTGATTTTTGAATTGAGATTTTGAGCATCAGTAGAGAAAATCTTCCGAGACTTATTTTTCCATCACAGGCAAATATAGGCAAATATATATAGCACTATAGTTTTTTGCTTGATAGATATTAATTTTTGAATTGAGATTTTTATCCTCAGCAGTCTAGGTAGAGGAAGGAAATATTTCTAGAGTTACCTTTATATCTGAGAAAAATAGAGACAAATATCTAGCGCTACAGTTTTCTTGCCTGATAAAGATTTTAATTTTTGAATTGAGATTTTTATCCTCAGCAGTCTAGGTAGGGGAAGGAGATATTTCTAGAGTTACCTTTATATCTGAGAAAAATAGAGA
>JAXHSW010000239.1:0-12345 GCA_034190295.1 Cyanobacteriota bacterium
CATCCCCCCATCCCCCCATCTCCCCATCTCCCCCTCTACAAAGGCGTTCCAAATACTTGTGTCCAATAATGGTTGAAATTAACGCTACCAGTATCATTTTCTAAGAAATAGTAACCAACACCAATTTCCTGCAAATTTGGATCGAGAATATTGGCGCGGTGCCCGGAACTATTCATCCATCCTTCTACTACTTCCTCCGGTGTCAAATACCCTGCCGCAATATTTTCTGCCCAAGCTGAAAAATCGTAACCTGTAGCTTCAATACGATCGCCTGCTGACGAACCATCTAACCCTGTATGCTCGAAAAAGTCTTGCAGTGCCATATTCTCTGTGTGAGTTTGCGCGGCCTGACCTAATAATGGGTCTGTACTCAGGGGAGACAAACCCAACTGGGTGCGCTCTTCGTTGGTCAGTTCGATAACTCTATTAACGAAATTTTGATTATCTGTTTCGGTATTTGAAGGGGGTTCAAATAAAAAATTGGCGCTACTGAGACTCCCAACAACTCTATTATTTACTAGCGCTATAGTTTCTCCAGTGAGGCGATCGACTATCGCAGTATTTTGCTGACTACCACTACTATTTTCTAGACTGATATTGTCAAAACTTAAACCGTCGGGTAGTTGAATTATATCAATACCATTTTCAAAGTCAGCTATTTCATCCACACCTGCACCATTTTCTAAGACAAAGACATCGCTACCTGCTCCACCATTGAGAGTATCTTGCCCCAAACCACCACTGAGAGTGTCATTATCCCGATCGCCAAATAAAACATCATTGCCCCCATCCCCAAAGAGGCGGTCGTTATTTTTGCCTCCAAATAAACTATCCCCACCATTGCCCCCTCTAACAACATCAGCTTCGCGATCGCCACGAACTAAGTCGTTACCATTGCCACCTTCTACTGTATCATCGTCTTTGCCACCCATGAGAGTATCATTACCTCCTCCACCAAAAAGGCTATCTTCACCCCGGTTTCCCACGATCGCCTCTGAGTCTGAAGACCCCGTAACTGTATCGTTGCCACCAAGAGCAGCTAACCCATCGGGAAAATTAGCGAGTTCTCCAGAGGAAAGAGCGATCGCTTCTGCATTATCGGTGGCGAGTAAGTTATTGCCATTAGGCGTGAGTTCAGTTTCCATTTGTTACCTGCTTTATTAGTTTTTTTTTACTTAGACAGGACTTACGCACCAACCGTCATATCTTGTAGGGGCGAATGCCATTCGCCCCCCCTACGGATTTCGCCCCCTACGGATAGCGTATTTTCTAATAATTTGCGTAACTCCTGTTAGAATTAAATTCTGGTCAAAGCTGATTTAATTTAACAATTAGTAATTGTCGCAAATTAAAATTAAATTCATCATCATCTACCTGTAAAAATACATATTTAGATATCTGGAAAAAAAGAAGAGGTACTGATAACTGATAACTGATAACTGATAACTGAAATTACCCTTCATCTCCCATTTTTCAGATAGATAAACTACAAAGCCAAAACTACAATTAACAGTACAGACATTCCGGAAAACATTCTTGCTTTAGTCTACTTTGACCGAAGTCAGTAAAAGACCATCAAAAAGTTGTAGTGGTGCATAGTAATGGTAGAGAGAGTGTGGGGAGTTTGGGGACCTACCCCTAATACCATTTCTCAAAAATTTTTCTACATTTTGTTGAGCAGGGGACCCACCCCTAACCCCTCCCAGGAGGGGAAATGGGGGAGTGGGGGAGTGGGGGAGAAGCAAACATAAGAATAATTAACATTAACGCAAGCTGAAATTAGCATGCAAAGTAATTTTGCTTGTACCGATTAGTTGACAACTGAAGTACTACCCAAGTATAGCAATAATGCATGGGAATTGGTATAACCTCTCCTGGGAGGGGAATGTGGGGAGTTTGGGAAGAAATTGAAATAGCAGTCAGCACCTCAGCGGTCAGCTATTAGCTTCTAGTTGCGTGTATAATGGGGGTTTTAATCCACCATAAAATGCACCACGCGCTTTTTCAAATATAGTGGGGGACTTAAACCCTTGGATTTTTAGCTGATAGCTAAATGCTGTTAGCTCCGCATGACTATCACGAAAAGCTAATAGCTAGTTAAAAAATATATCTCTTCACACGTTAGCGAGCAGGACAACCCAAAAAGTTAACAAAACTTTGCAATTTGACAGTGGAACCTCTAACCCACAAGCTTGTAAAATCCAGGTGAACTATTAGAGAGGAATAAATTAAAATGAAAAAATATGTCTGTAATGCTTGTGGATATATATATGACCCAGAAGAAGGAGACGAAGATTCAGGAATAGCAGCAGGAACACCCTTTGAAGAAATTCCCGATGATTGGGTTTGCCCAGTTTGCGGAGTTGGTAAAGATGATTTTGAACCAGTAGAAGATTAACTAATAGACCTCTCAGGAAAGAGGGAGTAGGGAGTAGGGACGTTGCATGCAAGGTCTGTACAGAGTAGAGGAAAAGAATTGATGATTTATCTACGATAATTGATTTGATTTTTTATTATTGGAGATGTCTAATATATTTAAAATGTCGGGGTTGCTGATTTGAGGTATGATATCATGTCCGGATAAGACAGCGAGCAAAAAACTTTCTCCTCCTACTCCTGTTTCTTCTTCTTTCTTCCCCTCCTGGTCGGGGTTAGGGGTGGGTTCTCCACGGTCGGGGTTAGGGGTGGGTTGACTTCTGACTCGGTCCTCGGTCTTTCCCCTCCTGGGAGGAGTTATATCATGTCTCTTTAAATAACCACTTCGGAAAAATTTAGGGAGTAGGGAGTAGGGAGTAGGGAGTAGGGAGTAGGGAACAAGGAGATATTTGAAGAATATTCGGTTGTGCATCAGTAAAGTGTGGGATTCGCCTGCGTAGGGCTGGCAAATTTAATCTAAAAGCACTGATATATAAAGTTTTTAGGATTTTTGTCGGGAAAAAAATGCAAATTTTTCACCTTTTAAGACCAAAAAGTTAGGACGAAAGACAGACACTTCCCAGAAAGATACAGGTACAATTATTCCTCCTACTTTCGAGCGGACTGGACCACACGGACCACACGGACCACGCGGACCGCACGGACTGCACTTCCCACACGAACCAACTTCCCACACTTCCTTGACGCACTACCGAATATTCTCTCTCAAAAGAAGAATATTTTTATTATGGCGTTCTTAATGAGACTTGATATTAGGGGTGGGTAGACTCCTAAGTGATTAAAATTAATATTATACACTAATTCAGCAACATCTAAAATGTCTTTCCCACCTCTTAAAATTGTAGTTGTAGGTGGGGGAGCGGCAGGTTTTTTTGGAGCGATCGCCTGTAGCACCCCCCACACAAATGTCACTATCTTAGAAGCAGGGCGGCAAACTCTGGCTAAGGTGCGTATATCTGGCGGTGGTCGTTGTAATGTTACTCACGCTTGCTTCGACCCAGGAATTTTTGTTCAAAATTACCCCAGGGGTGGTAAAGCGCTTCGGGGTGCATTTACTCAATTTCAAGCTCGTGATACCGTGGAATGGTTTACGGCGAGAGGTGTACAGTTAAAAACAGAAGCAGATGGACGGATGTTTCCCACTACTAATGATTCTGCTACAATTGTTGAGTGTTTAACTAGGGTCGCATTAGACCGAGGCGTAAGTATTCGCACGGGTGCAGCAGTGGTTTCTGTAACACGGAAGTCAACGGTGGGGGATAATCATTTATTTGAAATTAGATTAAAATCGGGAGAAATTGTGGAATGCGATCGCCTACTTTTAGCAACTGGCAGTAGTCCCCTTGGTTATCGTTGGGCAAAAGCATTGGGTCATCAGGTTGCAGCACCTGTTCCTTCTCTATTTACTTTCAAGATTTCTGACCCACGTTTCCAAGGGTTGGCAGGTATTTCGGTTGAAAATGTCTGTTTACAACTGCCGACAGCTAAATTAAAACAAATCGGACCTGTACTTGTGACTCACTGGGGTTTAAGTGGTCCGGCGGTTTTGAAATTATCCGCTTGGGGTGCAAGGTTTCTCCATGAAAATGACTATCAAGCTGATTTATTGATTAATTGGTTATCCCACCTGAACCCAGAGGATATACGAACACAGTTATTAGGACTCAAAAGTCAGGAAAAGAAAGCGATCGTTAATAGTTGTCCGTTTTCTCTACCACGCCGTTTGTGGGAAGGTTTAATTATTGCTGCGGATATTGACCCGCAAAAACGTTGGGGGGAGTTATCAAAGAAAGCTATTAACAAGTTGATTTTAGAATTAACTCAAGGTAAATATCAAGTTCAGGGTAAGGGGGTTTTTAAGGAAGAGTTTGTTACTTGTGGTGGGGTGAGTTTGAAAGAAATTAATTTTAAAACTATGGAAAGTCGTTGTTGTCAGGGGTTATATTTTGCTGGTGAAATATTAGATATTGATGGAGTGACTGGAGGTTTTAATTTTCAAAGTGCATGGACAACTGGATGGTTGGCAGGTCAAGGGATGAAGGTTAGGGGAGTGGCTCACACGGATTATGGCACGGATACACGGATACCATAGAGAGTGGGGGAGTGGCTCACACGGATTATGGCACGGATACACGGATACCATAGAGAGTGGGGGAGTGGCTCACACGGATTATGGCACGGATACACGGATAGGTCAGGGAGTGGGGGAGTGGCTCACACGGATTATGGCACGGATACACGGATAGGTCAGGGAGTGGGGGAGTGGCTCACACGGATTATGGCACGGATGCACGGATAGGTCAGGGAGTGGGGGAAAAAATTAACAGCCTTCTCCTGACTCCTGATTCCTTACTAAATCAAAATCAACCCGCTTTGAACTTCCAATTCCGTGACACCAATAAAAATCGCTATTAAATCCCCATTCACAAAAACTCCAGTACCTCCTTGAGTCTCTATAGGAGAAGGACCCAACACAACTCCATCACCACCAAATGCAATAACTACATCACCTTCAAGATTATCAAAATCAGTAATTACTGCATAATCACTACTACCTGCACCACTGTAATAAGCAACATCACTATTACCCAAAACAAAAACATCAGCCCCCGCACTACCCGTCAAAAAATCAATCTCATTTTCTCCAGACTGACGACCTGCACCAATAATCACATCATTACCAATACCACCAACAATAGTATCATTACTCAAATCTCCACTGAGGGTATCATTTCCACCACCACCATCAAGAAAATCATTATCTCTACCGCCAAATATTACATCTTCAGACTCTCCCCCACTCAACTCATCATTACCCAACTCTCCTAAAATGAAATCAAAATCAAAACCACCATCAACTATATCGTTACCCTTACCTCCACGAATAGTATCATTACCTGAATTTCCCTCCAGACGGTCATTATCTTGATTACCAAAAATACTATCGTTACCATCATTGCCAAAAATACTATCATTACCTTCATTTCCGGCAATACTGTCATTCCCTATTCCACCATCAAGGCGATCGCTCTCTTCATTTCCAGCAATACTATCATTACCGACATTACCAAAAATACTATCGCTACCCACATTGCCGACCAAACTATCATCACCCCCACCCCCATCTATCTCATCACTACCTTCATTACCCAGGACAGTATCGTTACCCTCACCACCACCTAGAAGGTCGTTATCTTGGTTGCCCAGAATACTATCATCTCCTATTTCGCCATTAATGGTATCAGCTCCTTCATTACCAAAAATGGTGTCATTGCCTATCCCCGCAAAAATACTGTCACTCCCGGGACTACCAAACAAACTATCATCACCCGCTTGCCCATCAATTGTATCATTACCACCTAGTCCAAAAACGGTGTCATTGTTAGGAGTGCCTTGAATAAACTCAGGAGTATTATTTCCAATAATGGAACCTGGTGGAAATTGACCGTCTGGTATAAAAGGAGGTGGAGTGGGAATATTTACACCATCAATAATACTGGTACTATTAACATCTATTCTGCCATTTTCTAGAGTTACAGTTCCAGAAATTGCAATGGGTTGATTTGGCTGTAAATTTAAAGCTATGGCATTAAATTCATCTAATAAGTTAACAAAGTATATTTGACCATTAGAATTCAAGATAAATTGGCGATCGTCAACTACAAAACCAACAGTTCCAAATATAGTTTGTTGTCCGAAAATTGGTGGTGGAGGTCTGGTTGAATCATCATTAATCAGAATAGTATTAATGAGATTTAATCGGTTATCTTCTACATTTACAAATCCTGTTACTGTGATTGATTGACCAATTTGTAAGTCTAAGATTGAAGTATTTAGTTCATCTATGAGGTCAACAAAAAAGTTTTGACCATTATCAGCCGTCAAAATAAAAGTATCATTACCAGTAATAGAAAATATTGTTCCTGCGACTTCTGTTAATGTTAATTCTAACTGGGAGCTGGTAATAATAGTTGTCATAATTTATGATTTTAGTTGATATTTGCTGAAGAAGGAAGAAGGAAGAAGGAAAAAGTGGGTGCATCTCAATATTTGCAAAAATACTTTGTAAGCATTTCCTGCGGACTGCTGCGCAAACAGCTATCAGCAGTCAGCTATTCCGTTTGTCATGCTGCGCAAACAACAATTAGTAATGAATAATTACTTCTCAGGTTTGGTCCTGAGACTTTGGCAGTAATTTTTTATTATTTTTCAACTTCAAAGGTTGCTTTTACCAAAAAATGAGGTCCAAAGCCTCCCCTTTTAAGGGGATGAAAAAAGATTCAGTTCAGTATTTCAAGCCTCCGGCTTTAGTCGGAGGTACTGATAACTGATAACTGATAACTGATAACTGAAATGACCTTCCCTAAAATTAATAGCTGATAGCTAATAGCTGACTGCTGAATGCTTACAATACTTTTTTCCTATATATTCCCTATTCCCTATTCTCTATCGCCTGTTGCCTGTTGCCTGTTGCCTGTTCCCTGTTGCCTACTTCTGCAAAAAGTCTATTCTTTTTCGGAAATGTCTATTTATTCCGATTCGACTGAGAGGGGAAAAGTATCGGGTTTCACGAGAATTTTAGTAATCTTACGATCGCGAATTACTTCTACTGCTAAATCTTTTCCAACTAAACTTTGTTCTACCTGTTGCTGAACTTCTACTGGACTTTTAACTGCCACTCCACCTACTCTCTGAATTACATCTCCTTGACGCAAACCAGCTTTAGCTGCCGGAGAATCTTCTATAATTCGCATAATCACAACACCCTGATTTTGCTGAATATTCGTTTCTAGTCGTTTATTAATTTCATCTCTGACTTCTGGCGTTAAATCGACCATCGAAATACCTAAAAATGGATGCTCTACTTTCCCATTATCAAATAACTCATCCGCAATTCTTTTTGCAGTTTCTATGGGAATAGCAAATCCTAATCCTTGAGCATCAGCTCTAATAGCTGTATTAATGCCAATTACTTGACCGCGACTATTCAAAAGTGGTCCACCAGAATTTCCAGGATTAATCGCGGCATCTGTTTGAATAAAACGCACTCGTTTGTCTGGAATACCTACTTGAGAACTGCTACGACCAATAGCACTGATAATTCCTACCGTTACAGTATTATCTAAACCGAGAGGATTACCAATAGCGATCGCCCATTGTCCCGGAATTAATTTTTCTGATTTGCCAATGGACACTTCTGGTAGACCTGTGGCCTCAATTTCAATTACAGCCACATCTGTTAGTGAGTCTACACCTTTAACCTGGCCCTCAAAAACACGACCATCTTTCAGTGTCACCTGAACTGTATCAGCTCCACTAACTACATGAGCATTTGTTATTAAGCGACCATTAGAGTTAATAATTACTCCAGAACCAGTACCACGTTTAACACGTTCTTCTGGAATAGGTAAATTTTCCCCAAAGAAACGTTTAAATAAGGGATTTTGAAAAGCTTCTGGAACTTGAGTTGTTAACTTTTTAGCTGCATCTATACGGACTACTGCTGGACCTACTTTTTCTACTGCTTGAGCAATAAAGTTATAGTTAGTCGGTTCAAGTACAGCATTTTCAGAATTTGAACGTGACAGGTAATCTGGCGGTTGTTGCTTGACTACAGGTATTACATTAGAGTCTATGGTCAAACCTTTGGCTTGGATATAACGATGACCCAACCATCCTGTACCACCACCAATAGATAATAGAGAGAAATATAAGGTCAATTGTTTGAAGGATAAAGTCATTTTTTTCCTGTTAGATAATTCTTTAGAATAGATATTTAACTAGCTATCAGCTTTTCGGTCCGGAATGCTCCGCAAACAGCATTTAGCTGGAGCGCTAAAAATTCGAGGGTTTAAGTCCCCCACGCTTATTTGAAAAAATTAGTGGTGCGCCTTTTATGGGGATTAAAACCCCCATTATACACCTTGAAAAGCTGACTGCTGTTAACGTAGTTCCTCCGCAGGAGGCTAGCTGAGTGCTGACTGCTACTTCAAGATAAAAGA
Organism: Cyanobacteriota bacterium; assembly: GCA_034190295.1. Classification (GTDB taxonomy): domain Bacteria; phylum Cyanobacteriota; class Cyanobacteriia; order Cyanobacteriales; family Microcoleaceae; genus Okeania. Next base: position 8,439 of record JAXHSW010000239.1, read on the forward strand.
GGGATAAAATTGCTTTCTTTCAGGCTAACAAAAGTAATTCGATTGTTTCTGTAATTTAAGGACTTTAAAAGTATTTGTTAAAGTGAGTAGATTTTATATAGCAACTCTCATACTGGTGAGGTACAACATTCGTTTGTTTTAGGGAACAGGGAATAGGGAATAGAATAGAGATTAAAGATAGGTATATCTCATTAGTCTGAGAAACGTTATATCTGTAATTTTGATAATTCAGCTACCTTCAAAATTATTTTGGGCTTTCTTGCACTTGGATGGAAGGTCATTTCAGTTATCAGTTATCAGTTATCAGTTATCAGTTATCAGTTATCAGTACCTCTGCTTCGGAGGAGGCTTAACCTTGGCGAATATGCTCTTTTTTTTATCCCCTTAAAAGGAGAGACGCATACCCACAATTTTTCGGTAATCAAATCTAGATGCTAGTTTGAGATGCTTAACTATACTGACATCTTAGTTTGTGGCCTTAATATTTAGTAATAACTAATCTTAGCCTACTAATATCTACTAATATCATTGTACTTCTACATAATCAGGCAAATATTTTCTGGGAAGAAGCAAAATAATAAATTCATTTTTATTTTTTTACGATAAACCCTCGGATATCTCCCATAAAAACAAAATTATATCAAGTTCGGTATATCAAAAGAGATTTAGAATTGTTAACTGGGTCTCTGTTTTATCTTTGGCAACACAATTAAAGGGGATTTATTATTGGAGCGATCGCTTTATCCGGTCATTTTAGTTATCAGTTATCAGTACCTCTGCTTCGGAGGAGGCTTGAAATCTGAAATATTCTCTTTTTTTCTCCTTTTAAAAAGGGAGACGCATACCCACAATTTTTCGGTAAAAATGCTTGAAATAATTTTGACCTATAGATTTTAACAATAGCTAAAATCTATTTAAACTAAGATGTATTTAGATTTTATATTGTTTGTTAAGGGTTAAGCCTTCCTTTTTACCGCAAATTGTGGTTTAAAGCCTCCCCTTTTAAGGGGATAATAAAGAAAATTTTTCCTTTGAGTCAATCCTCTTCTTTTCAAGGAGAGGTAATTATTAATTATTAATTATTAATTGTTGAAAAATAATTAATATATAGGGTTGCTCAAGTTACTTAGGTACAGTTGTTTTTCTTCTTTTCTATTCCCTATTGCCCGAATTACTAATCTGTACGGAGGTTGCACATAACTCCTTACTCCCGCGCAACAAATTAATGTTGTACCCCACGTTTTTTGGGAATTTATATAGTTTAGATACTCAACAGTTTCGCAACAACTATATTATATTAAACAGGACTTAATATTAAGGGGATTTAAGCAAAATTACTGAATAATTAAGGTTTAAACCCTCTCCTTTAAAGGAGAAAAAAGAAAAAAATTTCCTTTGAGTCAATCCTCTTCTTTTCAAGGAGAGATAATTATTAATTATTAATTGTTAAAAATAGACATCTCCAGAAAAGAGGAAATAGGGAATAGGGGATAAATAACCCACCCCTAACCGAAATATTGGGTTTAAAGCCTCCCCCTTTTAGGGGGATGAAAAAAATTCAATGAGCGTATTTTCAAGCCTCCGGCTTTAGTCGGAGGTACTGATAACTGATAACTGATAACTGAAATGACCCCTCCCAGGAGGGGTTAGGGGTGGGTCCCCTACTCAATAAAATGTAGAAAAGTTTTTGATAAATGGTATTAGGGGTGGGTTTACTCCTAAGAAATACCCTAGTGCAGGACGACGGAAATAACTGACCAGTTACAAAATTCTAAAAGCCTTACTAATCAATACTTTTGAGGGCGCAATTCGGAGCTTGGCGTTAGCCAATACCATTTGCTTCGCATAACTACGTTAACGCCCCTACGACTTTTGACTTTTAACTTCCGCGTAGCGGCACTAGATATTTGTAGCAAACATTTATCAATTTGGTATTATACAAAAAAACTACAGATACAAAATAGAATCTATTCTCTGATGATACCTACTGAAATTAATAAGAATAATAAACAACCATTAACACAAACCAAGCCACAAAATAAAATTCAGAATAAGCTCTTTTCTCTTGAGATTATTGCTCCAGTAATCTTAGGAATTATAGTACTGCTAACCTGGGAAATTTCCGTGAGAGTAATGAATATTCCTCCCTATTTATTACCAAGCCCAATATTAGTATTTCAGACAATGATTCAGGAATGGAATCAATTATTTGCTTCTCTATTAATTACTATCAAAATTACAGTTGTTGCCTTAGCAGTAGCAGTAATTTCAGGAGTGTTAATTTCCATGTTATTTGCTCAGAATAAATTAATTGAAAGAAGTTTATTTCCCTATGCAGTAATTTTACAGACTACTCCTATTGTTGCTATTGCTCCTCTAATTATTATTTGGCTCAAAAATAATACTTTTGCAGCTTTAATTCTCTGTGCTTGGATTGTGGCATTTTTCCCGATTATTTCTAATACTACTTTGGGATTAAATAGTGTTGATAAAAACTTGAGCGATATGTTTAAGCTATATGGAGCATCTCGTTGGCAAACTCTAATTTATTTGAGATTTCCTAGTGCTTTACCTTATTTTTTAGGTGGGTTAAAAATTAGTGGCGGTTTAGCATTAATTGGAGCTATAGTAGCAGAATTTGTTGCAGGTACAGGAGGTACTCGTTCTGGTATTGCTTATCAAATTTTAATCTCTAGTTACAACTTAGAAATTCCCAGAATGTTTGCTGCTTTATTTTTAACTACAGGTTTAGGAATAGTTATCTTTGTTTTGTTTACACTTCTATCAGATTTTTTATTAAAAGATTGGCATGAAAGTTCTGTGCAGAAAGATAGTTAAAGTTAAAGTTTGGAGATTCAATACAAATTTCAAAAAATTATCTATAGTGTGATGAAGTAGGTAAGTCAAATTATTTGTTTGATGGTCATTTATATAGGAATATTTATCTTTGTTTTGTTGACAGTTTGATCGGATTTTTTATTAAAAGATTGCCATGAAAGTTCTGTGCAGAAAGATAGTTAAAGTTAAAGTTTGGAGATTCAATACAAAGTTCAAAAAATTATCTATAGTGTGATGAAGTAGGTAAGCAAAATTATTTGTTTGATGCTCATTTATATAGGAATATTTATCTTTGTTTTGTTTACACTTCTATCAGATTTTTTATTAAAAGATTGCCATGAAAGTTCTGTGCAGAAAGATAGTTAAAGTTAAAGTTTGGAGATTCAATACAAATTTCAAAAAATTATCTATAGTGTGATGAAGTAGGTAAGCAAAATTATTTGTTTTATGGTCATTTATATAGGAATATTTATCTTTGTTTTGTTGACAGTTTGATCGGATTTTTTATTAAAAGATTGCCATGAAAGTTCTGTGCAGAAAGATAGTTAAAGTTAAAGTTTGGAGATTCAATACAAATTTCAAAAAATTATCTATAGTGTGATGAAGTAGGTAAGTCAAATTATTTGTTTGATGGTCATTTATAGCGGTTTTCGCAAAGGTAGACTACAAAACTTTTGCCCTCTGCTTTTAAGTCAAAATTTCTGTATTTAATGAAAACTGCTATAAGTTAGCCTCTTAAAAGAAGAACTACTTTATCAATAACTCAGACTAAAGCCAATTGTTAATTATTTTTATTCTCACTATTCCCCTACTCCCTGACCTATCCGTGTATCCGTGCCATAATCCGTGTGAGCCACTCCCCTACTCCCCCACTCCCCTACTCCCCTACTCCCTGACCTATCCGTGTATCCGTGCCATAATCCGTGTGAGCCACTCCCCTACTCCCCCACTCCCCTACTCCCTGACCTATCCGTGTATCCGTGCCATAATCCGTGTGAGCCACTCCCCTACTCCCTGACCTATCCGTGTATCCGTGCCATAATCCGTGTGAGCCACTCCCCTACTCCCC
>JAXHSW010000024.1:0-47180 GCA_034190295.1 Cyanobacteriota bacterium
GGACCGGGAGTGGGGGAGTGGGGGAGTGGCTCACAGGGATTATGGCACGGATACAGGGATAGGTCAGGGAGGACCGGGAGTGGGGGAGTGGGGGAGTGGCTCACACTGATTATGGCACGGATACAGGGATAGGTCAGGGAGGACCGGGAGTGGGGGAGTGGGGGAGTGGCTCACACTGATTATGGCACGGATACAGGGATAGGTCAGGGAGTGGGGGAGTAGGAAAGAAACCGGGCGTTGCTGATGCGTGGGTATGATTTGTATTTTTTGACGGTTGCTAAACTATTGAATGACAAATATTTGAGATTCTTCAGTTTTTCTTTTCATACCTTGATTCAGCAACGCCAGAAACCTAAATACATCCTCACATTCTTTTTTCATGCATGGTATTAGTTAATCTAAATCTGGGTCATTATTATCAGTATTATCACTATTAATTTGAGATAATTTATAGAAAGATAAATTGTGAGAAATCCATAATTATACTGTTGTCATTGATAGATAAAGTTGTGCATGATAGTAAATAGAAGGTAAGTTATCAGAAAATGACTGCAAGTTCTTCCTGCTCAAAATAAACATAATAGTAACTGAAAATTATTAGTTATTTGTATTAATTAAATAATATTATGAATTCTACATCCTCTGCATCTCCAAATACTAACAACATCAATCTCATCCTCAACCCTGACACTCAACTCGTCACAGTAGAAGATGCTACACCAAGCATTTCCGTACTGTGGGATAGAGCAGTACAACAAGCAGTCATCAACACCTCCCCCGGTCCGACCATTGCCTCTCGTGCTTATGGCATCCTACACACAGCCACCTATGACGCTTGGAGCGCCTACGATCCATTAGCCACATCAACTCAATTAGAGGATAGCCTCCAACGCCCCCAGTCAGAAAACACTGATGTCAACAAAACTGAAGCCATGAGTTTTTCTGCTTATCGGGTACTATCGGAGCTATTCCCTAGCGAAGTAGAAATTTTCAATGAAGTAATGGCGGAATTGGGGTACGATCCCAACAACACAACCACCGATACAACTACTCCCGCTGGTATTGGTAATATCTCCGCAGAAGCACTATTAACATTCCGTCGTAATGATGGCTCCAACCAACTAGGAAATGACCCCAACGGTGACGGTACTCCCTATTCTGATATTAGTAGATATCAATCCGTTAATCCTACTGGAAACCCGATCGACATTGAACTGTGGACTCCCGAAAGAGTTCCCATTGATGCTCTACCCGGTGAGGAACAAAGAGTGCAAACATTCCTAACTCCCCAGTGGGGAAGTGTTACACCCTTTAGCCTCACATCCCTGGAAGAAATACGACCGGAAGCACCAGAACCATTTTTACTTGTAGATGGTGAGGTGGACTTGGATGCACGCACAATTACTCTAGCGGACCAGTCTGTGGTAGATATTACCCCCGATATTGTGGGAACAATTATTAATCCTGAATTTATCGAACAGACACAAAGAGTTGTCGATTTTAGTGCTAACTTGACAGATGAGCAAAAATTAATTGCCGAATTTTGGGAAGATGCGGATGGTACATCCTTCCCTCCTGGAACTTGGATGACTTTCGGACAATTTGTTTCTGCTAGGGATAATCATACTTTAGACCAAGATGTGAAACTGTTTTTTAACATGGGTAATGCAGTGTTTGATGCTGGTATTGCTGCTTGGGAATCTAAAACTTTTTATGATTATGCTCGACCTGTGCGCACTGTCCGGGAATTAGGAGAACTAGGTTTAATTGGAGAATTTAATCCAGAGCTTGGCGGTTTTGCTATTGATGCTTGGGCAGCGCCGGGAGAAGGAACTCAAACTATTTTGGCAACTGATTTTCTCACTTATCAAACTCCTGGTAGCGATCCTTCACCTCCTTTTTCTGAATATGTATCTGGTCATAGTACTTTCAGTGCTGCGGGTGCTGAAATTTTGGAACGGTTTACTGGTAGCGATGATTTTGGGGCGGGGATAAGTTTTGAGGTGGGTGAGTCTCGTTTTGAACCTGGTGTGACGCCCCAAGAAACTGTTATTTTAGAGTGGGATACTTTTAGTGAAGCTGCTGATGAAGCTGGTATTTCTCGTCTTTATGGTGGTATTCATTTTGATGATGGGGATCTCAATGCTCGGGAGTTAGGGCGAGAAGTGGGGGAAAGTGTTTGGGAGAGAACTCAGTCGGTTATTGCTCCTAATGTTGTTATGGGTACAAATGATAATGACGATCTAATCGGAACTTCTGAAAATAATCTTATGTACGGAAATAGAGGTGATGATGTTATCCAAGGTTTGGATGGTAATGACTTGCTCCACGGAGGTAAAGGTGACGATCGAGTTGATGGTGGTATAGGGGATGATATTATTGGCGGTCAAATGGGTGACGATATTCTCACTGGTGGAGCAGGTGGGGATATGTTTGAGTTTGGGTTTGGTTTTGGCGACGATACGATCGCTGATTTTGAAGATGGAATAGATATCATTGGGTTAAAGGACGGTCTGACTTTCGAGCAGTTAAGTATTTCTCAGATAGGTAATGATACTCGCATTAGTGGCGATCGACTTTCAATTATTTTACAGGGTGTAGAAACAAGTGCGATCGGTATTGATGATTTCATGGAAGTTGTTTGAAAAATAACTTGCACGGGACTTATATCATGTTCTGTTGAATACTTATACTTTGAAAGAAGGAAGGCAGAAGGCAGACTGCTTTCCTTTTATAGTTTTTCGTACCTCGTGCGTAAGTCCTGTTTATATTCTTTAAGATATATTAAAAAATAATGATTAAACTTAACAAAGCCTAACTTAATTCTCATGTTGTTTTGTCAGAAATGCAATAATTATTGAAGATAGGAAGAAAAGTATTATGTTAAAAAATAAAGACTCTCCATTTATATTAATTGTGGATGACAACCCCACCAACTTATCAGTACTCTCAGAAACACTGGGTGCTGCTGGATTTCGTTTTCGGGTGGCAATGGATGGAGAAAGTGCTTTGGCCTTAGTTGAACGGAATAGCCCTGAACTGATTTTACTGGATGTGGAGATGCCTGGAATAGATGGGTTTGAAACCTGTCGTCGGCTCAAAGCCAATCCTGTAACTCAATCTATTCCTATTATTTTTACCACTGCTATTGTTGATACAGAAAGCAAAACAAAAGGACTTTCCCTTGGTGCTGTTGATTACATTCCCAAGCCGTTCGATCGGGCTGAGGTTTTAGCACGACTGCGGGTACACCTTCAATTAAAACGCTTGACAGAATCCTTGGAAGAACAGGTGAGCGATCGCACAGCAGCCTTGCAAAAAGCCCAAGTGCAACTGGTGCAACAAGAAAAACTTTCTGGCCTTGGTGAAATGGTGGCGGGAATTGGCCATGAACTTAATAATCCGATTAACTTTATTGTCAACAATCTTCAGCCACTGCGAAATCATATAGCTGAAGTGACTGAAATTATCAATCTATATCAGCAGGAGTATCCCATACCCTCACCAAAGTTAAAGGAAGCTATTGAGGATTTGGAGCTAGAATTTGTCTTAGAAGATATAGCCAAAATTGTAGACTCTTTTACATTAGGTGCCGAACGGATACAAAACATCTCAAACTCACTCCGTACCTTTTCTCGTTCAGATAGTGAAACTAAAGTTTTGGCAGATTTGCATGAATGCTTGGATAGTACACTGACAATTTTGCAACATCGTCTCAAAGGTAATGCCGATCGCCTCCAAATCGAAATAATTAAGTCTTATGGCTTATTGCCTTTAGTGCTGTGTTATCCAGGACAAATGAATCAGGTATTTATGAATATCATTGCTAATGCAATTGATGCCCTCGACGAAGCAACTATCCAGGGAAAATTGGGCGATCGAGTTCCCAAAATTAAGATTACAACTCAAATAAACCCCGATAAACAAATTGTTATCCAAATTGCAGATAACGGAATTGGCATTCCCGAATCCATTAAACAACGTTTGTTTGAGGCAATGTTTACCACAAAACCTGTTGGGAAAGGCACAGGTTTAGGACTGGCGATCGCCGAACAAATTGTTGTAGAAAAGCACAATGGCACACTCACAGTCGATTCCCAATTTGGACAAGGAACAATATTTACAATCAAAATTCCGATGATATGAAGAAGGAAGAAGGAATAAGGAATAAGGAATAAGGAAGAAGGAAGAAGGAAGAAGGAAGAAGGAAGAAGTGGATGGGTACTCATATAGAATCCGGTTATATAGTATATGTTTATAACTATACTTTAAGCCTTCAATCTCCCCTACTCCCCCACTCCCCTACTTTCAACTATATAATAAGTATTCAACCGGATTTGATATCAAGCCCCAACCAATTATCAACATTGTATAGACAACGGGTTTTATACCCAACAGAAAAAATTGAAGAAGGCAGAAGGCAGCTATGCTGTTTGCGCAGCATTCCGTAGGAAAGGCAGAAGGGAAAATTGTATGGGGATAGTCAACGATCTGCCGCTCCGCGTCTACTAACTCCAAACAATTTTAAGCACCTCCGTTGACGGTGGGGTATTAAACCCATAAGGGAAAAGATAATGTGCAAGCAAACAGATATGTCAAACTAACAACTGATAACTAACAACTGATAACTGATAACTGATAACTGAAATGACTTCCTATGTATAGTAAATTCGGCTCTCTCAAATTTCACTTTATGTCCATCAAAAGTAAAATTATTTCTGGCTATGCGATCGCCTTAGGTGTAGCATTTGCTGGAACTGCATTAGGTTTTGCGATTGGTAACTACTATCAAAGCAAGGCACAAAAAGAACAAAATATAGCCTCCCACGAAAGCCGACTTTTGAGCGCCCTGCAACTTGATGTTCTCTACAACCGCCCAACTAAACAACTGGCTCCTTACCTTCAAGATCCTGAAACTTTTCGTCGAGAGAGTGGTGCTTTGCTCAAACGACTGCAAAATATTCAGGAATTGCTCGCTCAACACAATAATTCTGGAAAACCAGCAACCCTCGAAAATTTGCAAGCTTTTTTAGAAGACTATGAAGTCACTGTTGAGGAGTTTAAGCAGCGTGTAATTACTTTTAAAAAAACAGTACAACCCCTAACCGAGAAAGTTGAGGGTTTAGAAACTGCTGAACAACTCTTGATAAATTTAGTTAAAAGTTCAGAGTTTGTTGCTTTTATTGAAGCTCCCGATCTGATGAGAGAGTTTTATCAGCTCGCAATTCAAAGAGAAATAGATGCCGAGCAAGCCTTAAATGATGCCCAACTTCTACGAAATCAAATTATTGTTTTTAGCTTTTGCCTTTCAGGAGGAGTCGCTCTGATTCTAGCTTTATATACCAGCCATGCTATTGCCAAGCCACTGCAAGCAGTTACAGATGTTGCTCAATTAGTTACTCGTGATTCTAACTTCAATCTGCAAGTGCCAGTCCAAACTAATGATGAAATAGGTGTATTAGCAATATCTCTAAATCAACTGATCTGCCGTGTCAAACAATTAATTACCGAAAAGCAAGTTTACATCTTACAATTGGAACAAGCCAAAGAAACTGCTCATGCAGCCAACAAAGCCAAAACTGAATTTCTTGCCAATATGAGCCATGAACTCCGCACTCCTCTCAATGGTATCCTTGGTTATGCTCAAATCCTTGAGTATTCTGAAACCATGAGTGAGGAAGAAAAAAAAGATATTGATATTATCAAACAATGTGGCTTTCACTTGCTGAAGTTAATCAATGATATTCTCGATCTCTCCAAAGTTGAAGCCCGCAAACTCGAACTCTTGGCAAGCGAGTTTCATTTTCCCTCTTTCCTCGAAGGAGTGGCGGAAATATGTCGCATTCGAGCCGAACAAAAAGGCATAAATTTTTACTACTACCCCGATAAAAATTTACCGATATGCATTTGTGCTGACGAAAAACGACTACAGCAGGTATTGATCAATCTCCTGAGCAATGGGATTAAATTTACCGATATTGGTAGCGTTACCTTTAGCGTCACCACACAAAAGTTGTCAGATGGATATCGTCTGCACTTTGAAGTCAAAGATACAGGAGTAGGCATTATCCCAGAACAACAACAGAAAATATTCCTGCCATTTGAACAGGTGGGCGATCGCCAAAAACAGAAAGAAGGCACGGGTTTGGGGTTAGCTATTAGTCAAAAGATTGTCAAACTTATGGACAGTCAATTGGAAGTAAAGAGTGAAGTAGGTAAAGGCAGTACTTTCTGGTTCGATCTGGAAGTTCCAGAAGCACAAGAATGGACAATGGCTGCGAGAACTCTCAACCAGGGAATTATATTGGGTTATCAAGGTAAAAAATTCCGTGTTTTAGTTGTTGACGATCGTTCGGAAAATCGCTCGGTGGTGGTGAGCTTGTTAAAAATGCTTGGCTTTGAAATGAGTGAAGCGAGAAATGGAAAGGAAGCTCTAGAAAAAATGATGGTATCTCTGCCAGATGTGGTGATTACCGATTTAATGATGCCAGTAATGAATGGTTATGAATTACTTAAGTATATCCGCAGTTCGGAAAAGTTGAAGGATGTGGTGGCGATCGCTTCTTCTGCTAGTGTGTTTGAAAGTAATCAACAAGAGGCAATTGATACCGGAGCCGATGTATTTTTGCCCAAACCTATACAAACTGACAGATTATTAGAAATTTTACAGCAGTATCTCGACTTAGAGTGGGTTTATGAGCAAAAAACCATAGCATCAGCTCAGGTGACTGAGGTTAGAAAAAGTGAAGAAATTGTTGCTCCAGCAGTGGAAGTCTTACAAGAATTACTCACTTTAGTAGAAGATGGTGATATTCAAAGTGTTGTGGAGGTGGCTGAAGAGCTTCTAGCATCCGATGTTACTTTTTCTCCTTTTGCCCAAGAGATTTTGCAGTTAGCGAATAGTTTCCAGCTTAAACGGCTGAAAACTTTCATTAAAGAGTATCTTACACCACAATGTTGAGTTTCATTTTTTTCTCTTTCTCGTTGGCACGATGCTAATTCTCCCGCCGACGAATCAATATATCTGCTCTGACAAATTCTGGTTCATCAGTACCTATTTCTCTTTCAATTTCTAGCCGTAGTTGTCTAGCTTCTTCCAGATTTCCACTATCTATTAATCGAAATAATTCCATCAATTTTTCTTTGATTTGTTGTGGACGTTCGGGAACTTTCATTAAGTCTTCTAAAATACGATTACTATCTCTACCAAACGAACTAGAAGGATGTTTGACAACAATATTATCATCTGTTTTTTCTAAAATATAAACGCTATTTGGTTTAATTTGACTGATAACTTGTGGGGAATGAGTAGTAATAATAAATTGACAGTTAGGAAATATTTCTGTAAGTTTAGGAACTACTTGACGTTGCCAAGCTGGATGTAAATGTTGTTCAATTTCATCTATTAGTACCACACTACTTGCTTTTAAGGGAGCATCCAAACTTGGGTTAGCCATTGCTAAACGTCTTGCTAAGTCACCTACTAATGCTAATAAGCTTTTTTCTCCATCAGATAGTTGTTCAATATCAAGTTCTTGGTCTTGTTTTTTTATTGTCATTCTTGGGTAAGGTTTGCGGCGGACTCTTATATCTTTAAAGTCATTTCCTAGTATGGAATATATAGCTTTTCTGACTGCTTGAAGTTGGCGATCGCGATATTCTATATCATCTCGACGTTCTTCATTTTCAGTTTCTTCTATTACTCTAAACCATTTAAAAAAGCTATCAAAATTAATTTGTATTCCATCAAGTGCTTGTTCGTAAGCATTAACTTGTCTAAAGGTATAGTTGTCTTTGATTTCTAGAGGAACATCAAGTATAGAACGATTAACAGGATAGTAAACAATTAGAGGAATATCTTGTTGAGAATCATCTTCCAGTTTAGTACGAATATTATCCGCTATTGATGGTAAATTTAGAGATATTTCTCGATCTCTATTGTTGTTTTTACTACTCAAACTTATCTCCTTTTCTACACCATCAATTGACAAAATCATTTTACAATAAGTTTCTTCATATCCATTAGTAATATCCTGTTTACTAAAAGATTTCCCTTTCGATGGATCTCTTTGATTATACCTAGTGAAAATTGTAACTTCTGGTTCATACTGAATTCTAACTAAAAGCCAAGATAAAATAATTGCTATACAGTTTAAAATACTAGATTTACCGACTCCATTAACTCCAATAAATACCGTAGGTTCTGTAGTAACAAAATCTATAGTTAATTTATTTATTCCTCTAAAACAATTGATTTCTAAACGTTTAAGTTTCATTGATTTTTGTGCAACAAAGCCCTTTTATTTTATAGTTGATCTGAATTATATATCTGAGGTTAGACAAATAGCAATTGTTTGATTGATTATTCAAATTATTTCCCAACTCCAAAACTTCTAGCTTCATAAAAACTTCTAACTTCTGACTTCATTTATTCCCGCCAGAACATACAATACGAAAACCAATATTGTTGTAGTGGCTGTCGCGCCTACTGTTGAGGGAGCGAATCGCAGAACGGCAGTAATTAGGATAGACGTCCCAGGAACCGCCCCGTAGCGGTGAACGACTATCATCACCATTTAGCCAAGGTTTGCCATCAGTAGGAGCATTTTCATAATTATCATGCCATTCATCTGCACACCATTCCCAAACATTTCCGTGCATATCACTGAGTCCAAAAGAATTGACTACATCAAAATAGCCTACAGGTGTAGTTTGTTCCCGATATTCTCCTTTAGGTCCTTCCGCATAAGAGCCAGACCATTTTCCTTTCTCACCGTCCGTCCCTTGATAATTAGCTAAGTCTGTTGTGATGGTTTCTCCAAAGTGAAAGGGTGTTGTGGTTCCAGCACGGCAAGCATATTCCCATTCGGCTTCACTCGGCAGTCTATAATTCTTTTCGGTTAGTTTTGAGAGTCTTTCACAGAATTCTACCGCCTCATACCAATTTACCTGTTCTACTGGTCTTTGCCATCTATCAATACCTTGATATGATTCTTTAAAATCAGATGGGTCTATTTTTAAATCTAAATTTACTTTCAAGTCTGTTCGAGAAGCGATCGCTCTCCATTGCTCTTGAGTAACAGGGTAACGCCCCATTAGAAATGCCGAGATAGTTACATTATGTTGGGGTCTTTCTCTGCTGCTACTCCCCTCTTCAGATTCTGGTGCGCCCATTGTAAAGGTTCCATTAGGAATTAATACCATTTCTAGAGGAACCTTATCAATATATTCTCTGTAGCCTCGGAACCTTTTGCTTTGACGTTTGATTGGAAGTGTTTTCGCCATAATTTCTATTCTGAAAATAAAAGTCTAATCAATTTTAGGTTTCAACATTTTTCTTCACTTCTGACTTTTTGAATCCTCGACTACGTTGAAAATTCGGTGGTGCGGGCATCTTGCCCGCAGTTATTAGTTAATTTGCAGTAATAAAGTTTGAGTAGTCCAAGTCGGACATCCACAACCAAAAAAGTCATTATCTTCCCTCCAAATTGCTGCGGGTAACGCTAATGCTAGGGCAACTGCTTCCCAATCATTAGGATCTCCTGTTCAGTTATCAGTTATCAGTTATCAGTTATCAGTTTTTTTTACTATAGCAAATAAAATCTTGCTAATCTCATCTGCATCTTGATGAATACTCTCAAAGGCTTTTTCTTCAATATAGTCAGTATCTTTTAGGAGAGATAGCCAATACTTTGTTTCTAGAGTTTCTTTGTAAGCTATGGACATTTTTGCCCTAAAATCAGCTTGAGATATACCTCCATTTGCTTCTGCTATATTAGCTCCAATAGATGTTCCACTTCTCAACAGTTGTTTGGATAATACATATTCTTTTTTTTCTTCAGTCAAATATTTATAAGCTTTGACAATTCTAATAGCAAATTGGTAAGCTTTCTGATAAGCAATACTGTTATTTATATCCATAAGTTTAAGCGCTAATAACTGAAAAAGCTGATAACTGATAACTGATAACTGATAACTGAAATAGACGCATTATTTCTCATCCTCAACTGCATTCATAAACATTGATACATATTCTTCTTCTGTCAATCCTGTCTGAGCTAATATTTGTTCCATAAGTATGTCAAGTTCTTCTACTGCTTTATGTACAGCTTCGTGATCTATATTACTAAACATTGATGCTATTTTTTCTTCTGTTAATCCCGTTTGAGGTAATGTTTTCTCCGTAATTCTGTCAAGTTCTTCTTTGGCTTTTTTGGCTGCTTCGCGATCGCCTATGGGATAATAATAACCAATAGTTTTCCCTTCATGCTCTATAGAAATAAGTTCTTTTTGAGCTAATAAAATTTGTTTTTCTAAGTCGTTTAATTTAATGTTTTTCATAATATTTCGGGTCAATGATTTACAAAGTAAATGTTGAAAATATTGTAGTGCGGGCATCTTGCCCGCTTCGGGTGTACCTCTTTCTTATCTTCTAGTGCAGGCCGGAATGCCCGCAGTTATTAGTTAATTTGCAGTAATAAAGTTTGAGTAGTCCAAGTCGGACATCCACAACCAAAAAAGTCATTATCTTCCGTCCAAATTGCTGCGGGTAACGCTAATGCTAGGGCAACTGCTTCCCAATCATTAGGATCTCTAGGAATACGCTTTCTTGCTTCTGCCTCAAATGATTGATAATCAGATAAAGGGAAAGTGACAATTTTCCTATCAATTATTCCTAAAGCTATTTCTAATTCCAGTTGTCCCTGTTCTAGAGTTAAGTTAGTTTTATTAACTATTATGGAAATTCGCTTTTGTAATTCGTATTGAGCTTCATTTTTCATCTTTTCAGCTAACAATAATTCTAAGTTTGGGGAATTCATTAAAGCTCTTCCCCGCTTTCTCAGAAGTTCAGCTACTAAAATGTTTGTATCAACAACTAGACGCATTATTTCTCATCCTCAACTGCATTCATAAACATTGATACATATTCTTCTTCTGTCAATCCTGTCTGAGCTAATATTTGTTCCATAAGTATGTCAAGTTCTTCTACTGCTTTATGTACAGCTTCGTGATCTATATTACTAAACATTGATGCTATTTTTTCTTCTGTTAATCCCGTTTGAGGTAATGTTTTCTCCGTAATTGTGTCAAGTTCTTCTTTGGCTTTTTTGGCTGCTTCGCGATCGCCTATTGGATAATAATAACCAATAGTTTTTCCTTCATGCTCTATAGAAATCAGTTCTTTTTGAGCTAATAAAGTTTGTTTTTCTAAGTCGTTGAATTTAATGTTTTTCATAAGGCTTTTGGCTGTATTTTAGATTAATTATTGTCTAGTATAGCAGTTCTTTAATCTATGAGGTACAGTTTTAGATCCTTACAGCATATTTCGGGCAAATTATGTACAAGATGAATAGTGAAAATATTGTAGTGCGCGCATCTTGCCCGCGATGGGTGTGCCTCATAACAACGGAATAATCGTTAGTAACTGTCTATTCATCTTTAATCAAAGCATTTTTCACCACATCATGATAAATATCTTTAGCAGGCATCTCCCCATTTTCCTTCTCTAACTTCTAACTTCTGACTTCATTCGCTCCCGCCAGAACACACAATACGAAAACCAATAAAGTAGGTGCCAAAGTCACGCCTATACTTGGTGTTGCGATACCCAGAACAGCACCAATTAGGAGAGCTGAACCAGGAGCCGCCCCTTAGTAACTGTTTTTTTTCATAACACCATTCCCAGATATTCCCGTGCATATCATATAATCCAAAGGCATTGGGAGGAAATTTGCCCACAGGAGTAGTTTCTTTTCTATATTCACCTTTTGGTTCATTACCATAAGTTTTGGAGGCACGATAATTAGCTAACTCTCCTGTGATAGTTTCTCCAAAGTGAAAGGGTGTAGTCGTTCCAGCACGGCAGGTATATTCCCATTCGGCTTCACTCGGCAGCCTATAATTCTTTCCGGTTAGTTTTGAGAGTCTTTCACAGAATTCTACTGCTTCATACCAATTTACCTGCTCTACTGGCCTTTGCCATCTATTTATACCTTTGTATGGTTCTTTAAATTTAGATGGATCTGGGTTTAAATCTAAATTTACTTTCAAGTCTGTTCGAGAAGCGATCGCTCTCCACTGTCCTTGAGTAATAGGATATTTACCCATAAAGAAGGGAGGAACAGTGACATCATGTTGGGGGCGTTCACGATTTATGCTATCTTTTTCCCTTTTAGGGGAACCCATTGTAAAAGTACCACCAGGAATAGCTACCATTTCTAGGTCAATACCATCTGCAAGGGTTTCGGTGAAGTATTGGGCAAGCTTAGTATCTTGCTTAATTATTTCTCCCCGTCGGTTGACTGTTGGTGTTGTGTACTGAAAAACCTGAAACTCTGAAGGAAAAGGAACCCATTCTTCCAGGTTTCTATTTCTACTAGAAATAAATGTTTGTGGGGTTTGCGTATTTTGGTTATTCTGTTGGTTAAGTTCGGGGAGGCGATCGCTCAAAAACTTCTCAAGTTGATTTATGCTCAAGTTGCCTTGGGTTGACAATAAGGCTTCATATAAGGCATAGGTAAAGCATCCATGCTGAAACTGCTCAACTTCATAAGCAGCAGTATTAGGTTTGCAAGCATAGAAAACTATGAGTCCCTGCTCATCTTTAATTGGTAAAGGAGAACTAGAGGTGGGGGAACTTTCTCCTGATAGTCTATCCATATCCAAATACAAGATTACCTTTCCCGCACCTGAAGAAAATAGTTGTTCTACAAGATAATTAACAGAAATAGCTGTCTCTGTGATTTCCTCTGTTTTACTATCTACCAACATCAGATAATCTATACCTTGTCTTAAGTAACCATGACCACTAAAGAAAAACCACAAATTATCGTTTGCTGAGAGGAATGGTTTCTCAAATTTCTCTGCAAAAAATTCCTTTAGTCTTACTGAAGTTACTTCTGTAAATAAGTCAACTTTGCTAAATTTTTGCAACTCACATCGAGTCTTTATTGCCTCTGCATCTCTAACACAATATCGCAAGGATGGTAGATGGTTATATTGGTTAATGCCGATAGCGATCGCGTAATTCTTTCCTGGTTTCGAGGATGTATTTTCAATAGCTTTATGAAAGATTTCTTGCAAATAATCAACAAACTTTTGATAATCATTATTCAATAACAATTCTAGCTTATAATAAAACCCATCTGCGCCACTTTCAATAAATTCATCAACTAAATCATTAAACATAGAAAAACCAACAATAGGTAAGCTTGGAGAAATATCAGAATTAGCCTTCAAAATCCTGACAATTTCCAACCCATTAACTTGTCTATCTTGGTAGCGACTGTTAGGTAAGTCATAATTAATTAAAATCAAATCTATTTCACCTGATTCTGCTTGTTCAATAACTTCATTAATACTATCTGTTCCTCTGACATTAATGCCATATTGGGACGATAAATTTTCTGATACTTCTTGGATTACTCTTTGTTCATCTTCAACTAATAAAATAGTTTTTAATTTAACAATAGTAGCAACTTTAGCTGTAAAATCAAATGATTCAAAATCATCTAAATTAATACCTTTTAACATAGCAGTATTACCAGGGATTTCATCCTGAGATTTTTCTATTTCTTCAGCAAAGCGAGCATAAGCTCCTCCTAATCTTTTTAAAACTTTAGTTGTGACTGTAGCAAAATATTTAACATCTAAATCTGCAACATTATTTTCAGTTTTTAATCTTTCTAACTCATCCGGTTTTTTCAGCAATGCAAAAAATTCTTGGAGACTCTTACCTAGTCGCCTGGCAAAATCCTGAGAAATTACAGTAATAATCTCCTGAGAATTTTTTCTCGGACTATCTTTAAGCAAAATATCTCTCACTTCTTCATCAATAAAGTGATATTGAACTTCATCAGAATTAGTATCAGGAGTAATCAAAGATTTAGGTTTGAGAATATTGCCAAGAAAGACTTCTGCTACATGAACTTGTTGAGACTCACTGATAAAATTTTTTTGAATTAACCGTACAATAGGTAAATTAATCACAGGTGCAGCAGAGAGTAATTTGGCTAATTTTTGTGCTATTTCTGAAGAACTCATCTCAAAGTTATACACCCGTTTTTCACTGGTTAAACTTTCTGTTTCTGTATTTTCAACTATTTGATTTTGTTCTTGTTTTAATGAAGAGGAAAAAACAAAACCACCAGCACCAATAGTTCCTTTGCCTACTACCATTTCGCTCCAAGTTTCTATCAGTTCTGGTTCTAAACTAAAGACAGGAACTTTTATCCCAATTTGTAAATTATCATCGCTCCCAAACCAAATTTCTCTGACAAATAAATTGCAATTAGGCACAATAGGCTGTAAACAATCTAATTGTACCATTACCCCTAAACTTAGAGCTGTTCTTAACCACAACCGTTCTGGTAAAATTTGGACAATTGCTACAACATTATGTTTTCCCCAACTCTCTAACAAGGAAAAAGCTTTACCATTACGCCAAATATTACTAACACAGTCACTAACCACTAAAATCAAACGACGACGAGTAGGATCGATAAGTTTTTGGGGAGAATAAAAATTATGGGAGTAACTGTTTTGCCTAATTCCTTGTTTCAGGCGAATTTTTCCTTCGGTATCTGTCACCATTCCCCAAGTTTGTACATTCCGAAAAATACCATAACGTTTGAACAATTGTTGTAATTCTTGAGTTGTTTGTCGCCAAAAAATCATGGAATCACTTCTATCTACCACTAAAGCTAAATCAAATTGAAGTTCTAGGGGAGGTTTGAGAATAGGAACACAAATTCCTTCTAATTCGGCAATGTTTTCAACAGTAGCTTCTTCATCTAATAAAACTGCTTTACCATAAGAAATATATTGCATGAGGGGACGAAATGCTCTAGCAATTTTAAGAGGGTGACGCAGTGAAGAAACATCAGGAACTTTTATGGGTAAATAACCTTTATCGGAAGATGCAGAATCAGTTTTGGGAGCAACTTCAGCGTAAGAATTCTTTTGAGGAATTGTTGGATATGTAGGATTTTCTGGTATTACAGCAGAAGATGTCAGTGGTACTGTATTACTTTCTTCTGTTGTTATTTTATCTCCAAAAGGTATTGGTATTTTTGAGCTGTGAGCAGAAGAATGAGATTGACGCTGCATTGCTAACCAAAGAATTTCAGTAATTTCTGTTCCTGTGAGCTTCAATTCTTTTTCTAATAGCCTAATTAAACGGTCAAATTTATCAGTTTTATCAGTCATATTTTTCTCTGGTTACAGCATTAATTTTGCCCCCCTAGCCCCCCAACTTTGGGGGGAACAAGAGTCGATTTGCTTCTAAAAGTCCCCCTGGGAATCCCCCTCCTGTCCCCCTTGGAAAGGGGGAAGCCAGAGGATGCTGCGCTTTTTGTTGAATGGGGGATTTAGGGGGCGCGTGATTTAGCAAATGAGACTTCTCAGACAACCTCTTAAGGAGAGGTAATTATTAATTATTGAACGTATTGTTAAAGTTCATCTGTAGTTGATAAACCTTTCAATAATAAAGCTTGTAAATCATCGGTAAAAGCTTCAGGACTAAGATTATTACGAATATAAATGGCATTCAATAACTGATCGGTTGCCCGTTCCTGTTTCTCTTTTTCTAAAAAAGCTTCAATGAGTTGCTCCGTTGTTGTTTTCAGATTCTCACTTTGTTTATCGTCCTGAAAATGAGCATTAATAATAGTTTTAAGAGCTGTTGTATCTGGATCTGGCATTCTTATTCGCAGGCAGCGGCGCACAAAAGCAGGAGGAAAGTCTCGCTCCCCGTTGCTAGTCATGATCGCGATGGGAAAGTTGGAGCAATGAACTCTTCCCCGTATAATAGAAGCTTTAATTCCTATATCTTCCGTCCGGACTTTTACTGGTTGTAGTTGATTATTACCTGTTGTTTGAGATTTATCAGCCCAACGCACTAATTCAGGAATCTCATATTTTCCGTCTTCAAATAAGTGTAGCAAATCGTTTGGTAAATTAATATCACTTTTATCTATTTCATCAATTAATAATACTCTCGGATGCAGAGATGGTAAAAAAGCTGTGCCCACTGGACCCAAAGTAACATATTGACCAATATCTTGTAGTTGATTTTTATGCAACTGGGAATCTTGCAATCGAGCGATCGCATCATAACGATAAAGTCCATCCTGCAAAGTAGAACGAGCTGTAATGGCCCAATTCAATACTGGCCCTAATTTTAATTCATAAGCGATCGCATAAGCTAAAGAGGTTTTACCGGAACCAGGATTTCCAGTTACTAAAAGAGGGCGTCGTAAATATATTGCAGCATTTACCGCATCCACAACATTAACCAGTGGTTCTTCACAATCATTTTCCTCTGTTTCTGGGGAATAAACACGGAATTTTTGACCCTTTTCTCTACCCCGTTTATTGTTCTCAGAATTTGCTAATTTTTGAAGAGTTTGCCACTGTTTTTCAAGTTCTATTAGTTCTGGAGATTTTTCTGTTTGTTCTGATTTAGGTTGTTTAATTTCTTTAAATTTTCGCCAAGGTGGAGGGTCAGGAAGGTCAGCAATATTAACATTATGACTGTTTCCATCACCATAGAAAAAGAGCCAATTTTTCTGATTTTCTGTAACATTGTTTTGGGGTTGATTTTTAACCATTTGTTTTCTCCTTTTTTAATAATTAGTTGTTAGTTGATTAAAAGTAGGCATATTAATTGGTCTTCGCTCAGTATAATCGCATAAAATTCTTAAATGATAACCTAAACATCTTTTTTTACAAGTATCAGCAAGGTGTTTTTTACGAATATCAAAAATTTTTGCATATAATCTGTTGACATCTTGTAAATCTTCTACTTCTATTAAGTTGTTTAGTTGATTTATCAGAGATTGATAATCTGAATCATTTAACTCATCCCTCTTATCTTTGCTTTTAAGCCATAAACATAAAGGAACTCCCTTTTCTAAAATAATTTCAAATAAATGTTCTTTTGATTTACCTTTAGGCAAACCACAGGATATTTTTAGGATGATTTGCTTCTCTAATTTAATTCCTAACTGTTTTATTTGTTGTGGCTTAGATAATAATTTATTTAATTCATTTTCATGTTCAAAAGCTAAAATATTTTCTGCTATTATTGCTGTTTTTCTGATTCCCTGCCACTTCTTGATACAAGAGTTTAGCCAACTGGTATTATTTGGTTGTAATCGCTCTAAAGAACGTAAAATTACAGATTTTTCTTCACAAATAGCTCTTTGTTTTTGTCTAAAAGCATCAGGAATCTTAAACTCAAAATCTTTAGTAAAAAATTTTCTAGTTAAAAATAATTCAACTTTTAAATCATAGTCTTGATTTTTAAGTACTTGAGGACGTAGATATTCATTTTGAACTCTATCAATGAATTTATAAATAATATTAGGAATTTCTTGTTCTGAATATCCATTTTCCTTAATATCTTCTTTGTTTAGCTCAACTTTAGTATTTTGAGTTTTACCCCAATTCTCAATCAACTCAGCTCGAACATTAAGAAGTGGTTTTGGATTATTTTTGGTCTTACATCCGAGGGGAGAAATAGTTATCAAAAGATAGCTTTGGAGAGTAGATAATATTTGCTGTTCGTCAGTAATCACTGCATCTGGACAATTTTTTTCTATCCATCGTCTCAATTTTGGCTTGAGATTATCCTTGATATCTTTAGCAGTCAAAATTTTATCTAGATATTCTTCTACAAAGTCTATAAAACTTGGATAAGAGTCAAGACGCGAAGTATCTATATCACTTAAAATCTGAGTATCTTCAGTTAATTCTAACAAATGATTTTCTAATTCATCTATATCCTCAAAATCTTCAAAAAAATCTCTAAAATTTTGATATCCTTTAAAGATTTTTTTTAGTAAAAATATAAGAGAGGATAGTTGTGCATATATTAAGTAACGTTCTTGAATTGATGGGTATTCCTTATTAACAATCTCTATCAAATCTCTTAATTTTCTTTGATTATCCAATTCCTTTAGCAGATTAATAATTCTAGTTCGATAGTCGCCTCCATAAATTTGATTATAAAAATTACGTCCAAATTGATTTTCATGTTCAAGTAATATACTTTTTAATTTATCCTCTGATAATACACTTTCAATTCCTTCACGAAGTTTAATTCTTTGGCGATCGGTTAATTTCATTTTTCATTTGCAGTTTATAAATCTTGAGCAAAATTAGGATACTCATATCTAACAACTTCAATAAAATCATCAATAAGTTGTCTATTCTTTAGCTCCCTAATTAAATAAATCAATCTTGTACGATAATCACCTCCTGGAATTTGATTATAAAAATTACGTCCAAATTTATCTTCATATTCAAACAATATTGTTCTTAATTTATCCTCACTTAATACTGTTTCTATATCTTCACGAAGTTTTCTTTTTTGTGCATCTGTTAAGTTCAAGAAGCTATTTTTTTTCTCATTAGATTCTTTTAAAAATAAATGTCCATCTAAAGCATTCATATACACCACAGGAATCGCAAAATCTCGTTTATCATACCCATTCTCAATACCTAATTTAAACCGAGCCTTCTGCACCCCTATTTCAACAGAATTACCTTCAATTATTTTTGCATAAAACTCTTTCACAAAACTAATCGCCGTTTGATTAGAAACCTTATATTGCATTGCTACAACTACTGGAATTCCTTGCAACATTAAACGAGAAGCAACACTACAAAAAGCATTAGTTTCAGATTGCTTTCCTGTTTCACAAGCTTGTAAAATCACAATTTTAGGCGTGTTACCACTAAACAATTGACCAAACATCCTAGCATCTTTCCAATCCGCTTCACCCAACTCATTAACTAAAGCAACCTGCCCTACATCTTCTCCTTCCTTATCAACTAATTGACCGTGACCAATAAAATGAAAAATATCCGGTTTATCTGCTTCTAATCTTTCTACAATATCATAGAAATTAAGAGCATCCATAACAGGCAGAAATTCCACTTGTTCTTGTTGACTATCTACTCGTTTTAAATATTGCTGTACTTCCCGATATTCCACATTACTTAATTGATTATCAGCCGTCGGTTTAGAGACAACTAAAGCAATTTTTAGTTTTTCTCCTTCATTAATTTTAATAGATAGTTTATCTGATTCTTCTAGTTGATATCGACAGCGGTAAAAGTTTAATTTACGGTCAGTTGCCAAAGAAATTTCACCCTGATTATATTTCTGAGGTAAACACATTAACTCCCAAGGATAGGCTACCATTTCTGGCATTGCTTCCTCATTTATTTCTAAAATAACTGCTAATATTTGTTGTTGCCTTTTAACAACTTCTTGATAGTATACTAAAAAATCTTCTCTTAATTGACTGTCAAATAAAGCCTCAAATAAAGCTTCTCCCACTTTAGTAATTTTTCCACCTTCCAAGTTATCAGGAACTATTATAATTTCTCTAATTTTATCGTTGATTTTAGCGAGATTTAATTTTCCTGTTAACTGTTCTTTGTTAGCTGATTGAGGAGTTAATTTTCTTACTCTAACCGTACTTTCATTGGGAACAATAATGTGATAAAAATATTGATTCATTGTCAGATAAATTATGTAGGGGCGAATGGCATTCGCCCTCTTTTGACTTTTAACTTCCGCGTAACGACACTAAGATTTAGGCAATATAATTTGCTGCTCGCCAATCCATTTTTCTTTTACCGAAATATTGGGTTTAAAGCCTCCCCCTTTTAGGGGGATGAAAAAAAATCAATTCAGTATTTTCAAGCCTCCGGCTTTAGTGGTCGGTACTGATAACTGATAACTGATAACTGATAACTGATAACTGAAATGACCCCAACTGCAAAACTCTTAGCTGCTTTATCTTTACTCCCAAACAAATTTTTTAAATGACTTGGTAAAGTTGATATTACATCATTTAATTCACCATTAAGCCAATCAATACTTGGTTCAATCCAGACATTACCAATTAAATCAACAGACTCCAATCCTTTAGGAACTTTGAAAATAATGTCAAATTTTACAGTAGATTTATCCTGAATTTCTGGATTTTCAAGTCTCCAGTAACACTGAGAATTATCTTCTCCCTGAGCAAAAAGATTAAACTTACCCAATTTATAATTTAAGCTATCTAAAACAATAAATGTTTTCAGTTCATTTTGAGTTTTTATATTAGCTTTTAACTTGTCATAATCAGGAAGATTAACTATTTTAGTAAACTCAGAAATATCAACTCCAAATCCCACTTCTAAATTGGCATCTAGTCCCAAATTCAAGTTGACTCCTGTCTTTAATACAGTTTGCCATTTACTATCTGGAATAATACGATGTACTATTACCTCCTCTTTTCCTTGAAGACCAAAATCAAGCTGACATTCTAACTTTGAAATCAAAACACTTGGTTGAGTTTTTGGGTCAATACTCGCAACCATAGAATAGAAATCAAACTGCTTCATCAACTGCTTAATTTCGTAATTCAACTCTACTCCCTTTGCTTCAAAACCTTCTACAGTAAGAGGAATTAATCTACTACTAGGATTGCCAAATTTAACAGTAGTTTCCTTCAATCTTTGAATTGCAGTTGCTCCTCTTTTTAACTCTTGAATTTCTCCTCCTGCTAATTCACTTTCCTTGCTTTTTACTGCTTCAAATAAATCATTAAGCAAATCTTCTGCTTCATCAAAGTTAGGTAGATTCAATTTATGATTTGTCATTGATTTTTGAGGGAAATAATATTTACCAAATAATTAATAATTAAGGAAGGTAGAGGACAGAAGGGTTTCTTACCATTGTGACTCAATTCTATACACGCTCCGATGCTACCGGACATGATATGATTGATGTTATCAAAATAATATGGGTCTAAAACTCCGCCTTTTAAGGCGCAATATTTTTGGAGAGTTGCTCATGCATCCCCTACTTCCCTTCCCCTCCTGGGAGGGGTTAGGGGTGGGTTAACTTCTGACTTCTGACTTCTGAATTCTGACTTCGTTATTCCTTAGCCTTAGCCTCCAAATTTTCCAAGCGACTTTTCAATTCCTGATTTTCTTTTTTCATTCGATCGAATTCCTGACGTAACTGCTTAAGAGCTTTATCAGAACCAATATTTTTCTGCACTTTCTGTACCCCTTCCTCAGCTCGACGACGTACTCGACCATCAGCAGTTTGATCGGCTATACTCTGCAAAATTGAAATGGCTTTAGCAGTTTCCATTTGCCACAATGCAGCCACTACAGACATCTGAGTTAAGAAAAATGTTTCCCGTGATAATTCCGTTAGTCGTTGCAAAATACGTTCCAAATTAACAGGAGACTGAGCAGTAGAAATTGTTCCTAGAGAACGAATAGCACTCAAACGTAACGCCTGCGGTACGCCGATAACAGTGTATTTCAGAATCTGATTCAAAGCAGTTTCAGAAGTCTTCATCTTACTCAACGCTGATATAGCACCAGAACGCACTACCTCATTCCAACCCTTTTTTTCTGACAACACCCACTTCAACAATTTAATTACCTTTTCCTCAGTTGGCTTTCGATCGGAGTTAGCATTGGCAGCACCAATATCGCCAATTCCAGACACAGCAGCAGCTTCTACATAATAGCTAGCATCGCCATTTTTCACTATAGATTTTAGTTGCTGATAACTTTTATTGGTTTTTATTTGTGTTAGTGCTTCCACCACAGCACGACGCACGCGAGCATCTTCGTCTTTTAAACCTGTAACCAAACTCTCAAAAACCTGGTCTAGTTGAATTTTTGCCAGTTGTTTCACCACCTCAAGACGCACCCCCCAAAAAGATTCCTCTATCAGCGTTTTTGATAATACTTTCACAACTTCTAAACCACCCTTTTTCACCAACGCTTCGGCAGCATAAATACGAGATATGGGGTCTGGGTCAAATTCTAATTGTGCTTTTAGCTCCGCCAATGGATATACCAATTTCACTGTTTTGAGATAGTTATTACCAACATCAAAACTGATAAATTTTGGTTTTTCTGCCAGGGGAAAATAAAAGGTTTGTTCCTGCTCGTGTATTCGTACAGTGAAAGTTGTCAATTCTGGTTTTTCTTCTTTGAGATAACCAAAAGCAATAGGAATTTTTAGATCGAATAAATCTTTACTTGAATCCCCATTTTTATCATTTTTTATCAGAGTTTGTTTGACTGTTACTTTAGCTAATTTACTATCACCATCCCAAGCATAATTAACCTGATAATCAGGATGACCGCCCCGAAAAACATATTGGTCAAATAAGAATAATAAATTCTTTCCTGTCGCCTGTTCAATTGCTCTTAATAAATCGATAGTTTCCACCGTTTTATGAGCATTATTTTTCACAAAAGTATGAATAGCCTTTGTAAATAATTCATCTCCTAATTCAGTTTTAATCATGTGATAAACACAAGCACCTTTTTCATAAAGATGACGGTCATAAAGTTCTATTGCTTCCCGATAAATATTAGTAACAATCGGACGACGATAACGAGATTTATCCTCAGCAATATAACTTCTAGCTTCTTTCAATAGATAATAAGCAGCATCATCTTCACCATATTCATGCTTTGTCCATAATACTTCTGAGTAGGTAGCCATTCCTTCTTTAATCCAGGCATGAGACCAATGTTTAATTACGATTAAATCGCCGAACCATTGATGTGCAAGTTCGTGAGCAACTAAACTTTCAGAATTACGATTATCTAAAGCAGCTCTTTCATCTAGTAAACATTTATCTGTGAGTAAAGTTGTAGAGGTATTTTCCATCCCTCCAAAAATAAATTCATTAACGCAAACTTGAGCATATTTAGGATAGGGATATTTATAGCCAAATTCTTGACTAAAAAATTCTATCATTTGGGGAGTTTTGCCCATAGTTCGTAGAGCATCATCTTGACGTTTTTTTTCTACATAATAAGTAACGGGAATACCATTCCATTCATCTTGAATTTCGACAAATTTACCCACTGCTAAAGTCATCAAATATGTAGGATGAACTTGTTTTTGCATCCAATGATAAGTTTTGCTATCTTCACTTTCTTCAGTACTTAGAAGTTCACCGTTAGAGATAGCAATAAATTTATGGGGTACTTTGACACGAATTTCTGATGTCGATAGTTGACCGGGGTAGTCGAAACAGGGAAACCAGTAACGAGAGTCTTCGTCTTCACCTTGAGTCCAGACTTGGGTGGGTTTATTTGGATAATGTTTGTCAGGAGTGATGAAATATATGCCTCGTTGAGGGTTGTTTGCAGCGTAGGCGATCGCTACTTTTATTCGTTTACCTGCTTCAGTAACTGGTTGTAGATAAATCTGTAATTCTTCGCCGTCGTAATCAAAAGTTCGTTCAGTGTCGTTAACTTTAATAGATTTAATTTCTAAGTCAACCGCATCAAGAGTTAATTTATCAATCCCACTCCGTACAGGGTTTAAGCTAATGATACAATTGCCATGAAAACTGTGATTAGGAATGTCGAGTTCTAGATCGAGGAAAATATGTTCTACTTGGCCTGGACGATCGGGGTTATAATGAGGTTTAGCACCTGGTAACTCAAAAGATTTGGAATTATTTTCAGAATCAAAGTAGATATTGGACATTCGGTGTGATTGATTGATATGTATTGGACAAAAATCTAGTATATCTTTTAGTCGTTTGAGCCGTAACCCTAAACAGCAATATTTAGATAATTGTAAATAGCATTATACAATTATCTGATAGTTTTATCCTTGCAACGCTTTTCAGGTTGATAAACCACATCGTCATAACCAACACTCAGTAGGGGCGTTTTGCTCCGCAACTTAACGCGCGTCAGAAGTCAGAACTTAACCCACCCCTAACCCCTCCGGTAGAGGGGAAGTAGGGGATGCGTGAGCAACTCTCCAAAAATATTTCGCCTTAAAAGACGGGGTTGCGCGACCCTTATGATTTTGATAATAAAGCAGCAGCTTTGCGGAGCGCAAATGGCCATTCACTCCTACTGTGGTCTACTGAAATGAAAACCGCTGTATTGTAAGTAATTATCCGAACATGATATAAGTCCCGAACCAGCTAAAATTTACTAAATTCCAACTTGATTCGGCAATTCCCCTCCCGTTATAATATTCGATTTAACGTTCAATTATCTTTGTTTTAGAAGCTCCCGTTATAATCGCGAGATTTAACGGGAGAGAACTTCACATAGAAACACAACTTCTGGTAGATAACTAAACACCTTCTTCCTTCTTCCTTCAAAAAACCTATCCTATATAGCACTACGCAAATAGGTTAGGACATTTATAAATGCTCAAAGTTAGTCAGGGATTACTTCTGACTTTTGACTTCTGACTTTTTACTTTTGACTTGCGCGTAGCGCTACACCAACTCCTGATAAAAATTAAATAACTGCCTAGCTAAAGCTTGATTTGTATACCGATCCATTGCTTTTTCATAACCCTTTTTCCCTAACTCCTCAGTTAATTCTTTTTGCTCCATCAACTGCATTAAACAATTTTTCAATTCCTCAAAATTTCCCTCTGGAAATACCAAACCAGCATCCCCAATTACATAAGGAATTTCTCCAGAATCAGAACCTATTACAGGTACTTGACAAGCCATTGCTTCAATTAAAACATGACCAAATTGTTCTTTCCAACCCACAGAAGTTAAAGTTTTAAACTTATAAGTAGTTTCTGATGGCAATACTAAAGTACTCATCAGATTAATATATTTTTGTACATGGTCGTGGGGAACACTTTCGACTAAAATTAACCGTTCTTTAATTCCTAATTCTGCTGCTTTTTCTAATAAAGTCGATTGTAATTCACCCCTTCCTAATAATAACCATTTCCAAGGTTTTTCTCGTAAACCTGCCAAAGCTTCAGTTAATGTGAGTAATCCCTTTTCCTCAACAAAACGACCCACAAAACCCACCACAAAATCATCAGGTTTAATTCCCAAACTATCTTTTAATTCTGGCTGAGATTCTGGTTTAAACAAACTTTCATCTACTCCCAATTGAGGCATAACTTTAATCGGACCTTTGTAACCTCGTTCTCTTAAAATATCTTCTCCATCTTGATTTCCAGCAACAATTCCATCAGTATTTTTAAGGTTATAAGATTCTAGTAAAGAAATTGGAAACTTGAGAGTATAAGGTAAATTCCACCAAGTAAAAAATAGATTTTTAGCTTTGAGTCCTAAAAGTTTATTAAAAGTAATAAATTGAGCATAAGTTAAAGCTTTAGAACCCTGTTCTACTTGAATAATATCGGGTTTAAATTTTCGTAGCAAACTAATTAATTCAGGACCAAAAGTCAGTAAAGCTTGATTATTTTCGCTGTAATTAGAAATCGGTACTACTTGAAAAGAACCCTCATCAATAAATTGGGTTTCTACAATTTGACTTTGCACTCCTTTAGGGTTCCAACGTTTAGGAACAACAACCGTAACTTCAATACCCGCTTCTAGTTTGGCTAAAGCGCGTAATTTTTCCCGGTTTAAGTCAACAATATAGGTGTGGCTAGCTACTAATATTTTCATGGTTATTATTGGATAATTTACTATTTATAGTGTTTGTTAGCATTTTCAGAAAAAAGTTGAAGCTAATGGCATTCGCCCTCGCTTGTCTAATTTTTACTTGCTCTTAGTATTACTTAAACATTGATTTTTCATAAAAAAAATAACTTTCCTATCTATCACCTTTTTGTTTCATTATTCATCTCTTAATTGCTCTAACCAAACCTCTAAATCAGATAGATTTTTGAATTCTAACATTGCCTGACTTAATTCTTCTAATTCCCTATTTGATAATTGATTAAAGCGTTCTTTTGTATTGGCATCAATTGTGCCTAATAAACGTTCTATTAAACTTAGAATTAATTCCCTTTTTCCTTCTTCACGACCTTCTCTTTTCCCTTCTTCACGACCTTCCCTTTTCCCTTCTTCACGACCTTCTTCTTTACTAAAAGCAATTGCCCCTTTTCGGTCAAGAATAAATTGCTCTTGCTTTTCCAATTGTTGCAATTCATCTATGGTTAAATTAGCCTCATTAGCAATAGTAAAAGCTTGACTAATTTCCGGAACTACTTCCATTGATTCAGGTACTATCTCCAAACTATTAGTATGTTTCATAAAGTAGAGCCATTTATCTGTAATACTTTCTAAATCTGCCAACTTTTTTTTAAATTTAGGTAACTCCACAAAAAATAGTTCTATCTC
Organism: Cyanobacteriota bacterium; assembly: GCA_034190295.1. Classification (GTDB taxonomy): domain Bacteria; phylum Cyanobacteriota; class Cyanobacteriia; order Cyanobacteriales; family Microcoleaceae; genus Okeania. Next base: position 26,142 of record JAXHSW010000024.1, read on the forward strand.
GCTGTCTGGATAAACAAAAGAATTATCCCATTCTTTAAATGCAAAGCGTGTAATAATTTTTTCACTCTCCTTAAACATTGTAAAATCAGCAATAGTTAGAGAAATTACTGGTTTCAGACCGGTATAAATTTCTCCTCGCTTGAGTTGATTAACATAAACTTTTGCAGCGTAATAAATAACCCGTTTATTAAAACCTTCAATATTTAAAACCTGCATTTCAATAATGACTGTAGAACCATTATCAAGTTTAGCTCTCACATCTAAATATGAATCTTTGAGAATGGCTACCGATCCAGCTTCATAACTATCAATAAATTCTAAGTCACGGATGGTATTTTGACCTTCATAAAGTAGTGCATTGAGAAAACTAATCAGAATATCTTTACTCTGTGCAGAACTAAAGATTTTTTTGAAGGCATAATCTGTTTTAGGATTAATAAATCTCATATAAACAATTTCCTTTAACTTATAACTTTCTTTAATTCTTACTTTTGACTTTTGACTTTTGACTTTTGATTTTTGACTTTATTTAATTCTTACTTTTGACTTTTGACTTTTGAATTCTTAACTTTTGACTTTTGACTTTTGACTTTTGAATTCTTAACTTTTGACTTTTTTTGTATAAATTTGCCCGTCATCCCAAATAGATTTAATCCTAGTTTGAACAGCACTCAAAAAACCAAGAGTATAGAAACCTCCACGGGTAATTATTTTGATAGGAGAACCACTTTTATAACAAGGGGGGTTGCCCAAAACATGACAGTCAAATAATTTGGCAAAGAAACGCGCACATTGAGTAGGAGTCAGATTTTTTAATCCCATAAAAAAGTGATTGTGATAAAAAGTAACCTGATATTTGAGCGATCGCGTAGAAATATCATGGCAACCTCCACTTTCTTCACCCAAGTGAACTAAAGAAGCTTCGGGGTCAAACCAAATCTGATAACCAGTTTGTCGCAACCTCAAACAAAAATCTGACTCTTCCCGTACAGCACTACCCCGAAACCGCTCATCAAAACTAAGACCATACTTAGTAAAAATCTCTCGGCGATAGGACATATTACAGCCTCTTGCTGATATCACTCGTTGAGGCTTAACTGTATGTACCAGATCGATATGATACCAAGCAATACCAGGGTCTGATGCTTCAGGGGGCAAATCTTCTATTTCCAACTCTCCACCAGAATCTCCTAATTTCATGCGATCGAATACTCGTCCCGCCACTGCACCTATCTCTGGGCGATCGACATAGTTGCGAGCATGGGCAGCCAAAAATCCTTCTTCCAAACGTACATCATCATCAATAAAAAGAATTATTTCGCCACTACAATGTCTGAGTGCATAATTTCTTGCCCCTGGTAAACTCGCCCAACTGAGGTGGAACAATTTAATTTTTCCAGCATTAGCTACTTCCTCTAAATAGGTTTGAGTTTCTGGTTTATGAGTAGCAGTCTGGTCAACTACCAAAACTTCAAAATTCGGATAATCTTGTTTAATAACATCAGCGATCGTATCTACCAGAGCTTCCTCCCGGTTATAGGTAGGAATGACAACAGAAATAGGAATAGTTAATTGTTGATTTTCTTCGGTTAGAGATTGTGCGTTCATTTTTCTCCTTCTTATTAGACATAGGCGTGAAAAAGATATAGACTTTTTGTAAAACTAGGTATGGAGGTATGGAGGTATGGAGGGAACAAGGAAGATGTTTTTAGGAAAAAAACACGGCAAATGATTTTTTGAGTTATTACACTCTAGTTTATCGCAAATAAAGGGCAAGTTTATTTTCTGGAGATGTCTATTAGACATAGGCGTAAAAATCAAAAATCAAATCAATTATTATCCATAAATTATCAATTATTCCTAACTATTCCAAGTTTCATGTTTCCTATTCCCTCTTTTGGTGGAGATGTCTATTTACCATTTTCCATTTCTTCTTCCGCTTTAATTCTTGCTTGCTCCTGTTTATCAATTGCTGGCAACCTGAAAACTACCCCAGCAAAATACCAGTAATAAACCGCAACTGGGTCTACATCAAGAGGATAGTAATAAGTGTTGTAGCTAATAATCAAAACAAAAACCCAATAGCTAGCACCATAACTGCGTAGACTCTTGTCTTTAACAGAGCGATAAGCTTTGAAACCAGTAACAGTAATAGTAGTGACTAAGACTAACATTGCAATTGTGCCGATAGGTCCTATTTCATAGATTAATTTAGGATAATAAGTTTCAATTAACCTAGTTTTACCAAAAGCTCGGGCTGAGTTGGTAGCACGGCCTAAACCATTACCAAAAACTCCATCTTGTCCATGACTAGACTCTTCAAATTGTTGAGTAATAAAAGCAGTTGGTGGTGAGGCATTCCAGCGACTAACAAAACTATCTATCCGTTCCTGAACAACTGCAGGATTAGATACCACTGCTCCTGTAAGAACGACACCTAATCCAATACCAATGGGGATAAACTTTTTGAGATTAGCTATCTGACCTGTTAATACCAAGAGTATGATAGTTACAGTCGGAACTAAAGCTAGAGCAATTCTTTGACCACAAATAGTTGCATTAACAAAAACTATTGCCATACCAAATAGACCCCCCATTCGCCAGATAGGAGAGGGGTCACTAAAAGCAACTGCAAAGGTAAAGGCAGCATTAGAAATCAAGAACCATCCCCACTGCCAAGGTGCAACAAAAGTACCAGGCAAACGAATTGTACCTTGGTCGGGGCTAAATAGTAGAGCGCCTCCTACTAAACATTTAGCTTCGAGACTTGCCCTAAATAATTCATCTCCGGTTTTACCACGAGTACCATTGCACTTACCAGAAGAAAGGTATTGGTACTGCACCAAGCCAAGAAAACAACAGATAATAGCGAGAATTAGGGTAAGACGGGCTGCAAGTAGTAATTCTTTTTTAGTTTTGAGTTTATAGTAAGCCCCTGTAATTAAAGGTAGGTAGCCAATAAGTGCTTTTAGTCCCAATATTCCCATCAAAATTGGCTTATCCCCTGGTCTGGGTGGGTCAAGCTGTTGAAGACCATTAACCAATACTAAAGTAATTAGACAAAAGCCCAATAAAATGTATAAGGGATTTTTTAGTGCCTTGGGAATAATGAATGGATTTCCTGTCTGCTTGCACCACATACCAATACCAATCATTGCAGGTATAAAAAAGCCATCTTTTGCTAATTGAAATATGGGACTTCCTCCACCGACCCAGTAAGTCACGGTGCCAGCAAAGGGCATATAAATCATAAATCCCCAAAGCCCCAACATTGGATATTTAAAGGAAAGACCTAAGACTGCAATACCACCACCACCAGCAAGAGCTATTTTTGGTTCCGCTACGAAATATAACGTTATACCAATTACAAGACCAAGACCACCATAAGTAACAAGAGCGCCTATAGCTTGCTGAATTTGTTTAGCTCTTTGACGCTTTCTGGCAGCTAATTCCTTTTTGCTAATGGCAGGAGCAGCAGCTTTGCCTTTCTTTTTTGATTTGCTTTTTGATTTTTTTTTAGACTTTTGTGTTGTCGGCATTCTTATAAATTTAGAATTTAGAATTCAACAATTGTCTATATGAATTGAGAATTGAGAATTAAAAAATAATGGTTAACTTCTTAATTTCTTAATTTAATAATTCTGCGTTCTGCATTCTGCATTCTAAATTATCGTTAATTCTGTATTCTGCATTCTAAATTCTTGTTAATTCTGCATTCTGCATTCTGCATTCTAAATTCTCAATTCCTGAGATGTTGCTGGACTGCTAAAACTAAGTTCTCTGTCCAGTAGCTTGCGAGTTCAGCATTAATTGCTTCTACCATAACTCTAATTAGTGGCTCTGTGCCAGAGGCTCGGACTAAAACCCTCCCTACATCTGCTAAAGCTGTTTCTGCTTCTTCAATAGCTCTGAGTAATGGTTCGCACTTTTGCCAGTTGGCTCGGCGATCGCGGTCTTCTACCCGGACATTTCGCAGCAATTGGGGATATGTCTGGAAGCTTTGGTCTACTAATTCTGCTAAGGAGACTTCTGAGTTTTTGACTAGAGCTGCTAAATGTAGGGCTGTCATTAGACCATCTCCTGTAAGGCCATAGTGAGGGCAGAGAATATGTCCTGATTGCTCCCCACCTAACATTGAGCCTGTCCGCTGCATTTCTGCATGAACATATTGGTCTCCTACTTTAGTCCTTAATATTTGTCCACCCTGTTTGTGCCAAGCACGTTCAAATCCTAAATTGGCCATGACTGTAGTTACTATCAGATTTTTTGGCAATAACCCGGCTTGACTTAAGTTTTGGCCCCAGAAGTAGAGTATGTAATCTCCATCAATAGAACGACCTTGACCATCTACTGCTAATACTCGGTCAGCATCTCCATCAAAGGCAAATCCCATATCGGCATTATTTTCTACTACTGCCTGTTGCAGGGAATGGAGATGAGTAGACCCACAGTTGACATTGATGCGATCGCCGTTTGGTTGGTCATGTAAACAAATGACTTCGGCCCCCATTGCCTGAAAGACTTCTGGGGCGGTATGAACTGCTGCTCCCCAGGCCAAGTCTAGAACTATTTTCATTCCCTGCAAATGTCCTGGTATTAGAGGAGAATGTAGAGATGCTAAGTAGTCTTTAACTAATTCTGTTCTATGGTAATGCTGTCCCCAGTTACTGTGGATGGCTGGAAAATCTGCCATTCCTCTAATTCCAGATTCTATCTGTTTCTGTAATTCTGAAGAGAGCTTTGTACCATCGGAGCCAAAAAATTTTATTCCATTATCTTCGGGTGGGTTATGACTAGCAGAAATCATTACTCCGCCTATGGCTTCTGAAACACTTGTGAGATAGGCAACACAAGGAGTGGGGCATAAACCTAAATTCCAAACCTCTAATCCTGCTGCTGTTAAACCTGCTGACAAAGCCATGGCTAACATATTGCCGGAGTTTCTGGTATCTTGACCCATGATTACAGGGCCAGGATTTTGAGAATATTGGCGTAACACTTGTCCTGCCCAAAAACCTATTTGTAGAGCCAGGGGGGCGGTTAGTAGTTCTCCTGCTTTGCCCCGGATGCCATCTGTACCGAATAGGGGAGTTGTGGGTAATGAGTTGCTATTCCAAGCCAATGTAGTTTTAGCTGCTGTGGATGATAAGTTAAAGCTTTTTTGTTCGTAAGTTGGTCTGAATGATGGTGTTGCTACCATAATTTTCACTCCTCGTCAAGATTAAGTTATTCTCACTCTCAACAAAGAGAATAGCACTTCCGGATTTAATACATAATTTTGAATTATTTATAGCGCTGTGCACAGGCAATAGGCAATAGGTAACAGGCAACAGGCAACAGGCAATAGGCAATAGGCAATAGGCAATAGGCAATAGGCAACAGGCAACAGGCAATAGGCAATAGGCAATAGTCCAGTAGGGTGTGAAGCGCGGTAGCGTAACACACCAAAACCCTATATACATTGTCAGTGCGTAAGTCCTCAGTGAATATAAAGTTGTCTAATAACAGAAATGGCTTGAAAGGGCGATCGCTTCTAATAGGTTCAGACACACCTTGTGTGTTATACTAAAAAGTTTTATCAAAATCATAAGGGTCTAAAACCCCGCCTTTTAAGGCGATAGGGTTTTTGGAGCGGAGCTCAAATCTCCTACTTCCCCTCCTGGCTCCCCTCCTGGGAGGGGCGGGGGTGGGTTGGGGAGGGGCGGGGGTGGGTACACTTGCTGACTTCTGACTTCGTTAACGCTGTGACACAGAGTGATTTTGGCCAACGCACCCCACTAGATTAACTATTGTTTATCAAAATAATTGGGTCGGGCAACCCCGCCTTTTAAAGCCAAATATTTTTGGAGGCTTGCTCAAATCCCCGTTACAAAAATAACTTCTGTACCGGCGCCATTCGGCAGCTCTACGTTAGCCAATGCCTTATGCTTCGCATAACTATCGAAGGGCGCCCCTACTGACTTCTGACGCGCGTTAATGCTTGCTGTCTATTATTTGTTGAATAAATATTCATATAGGTTTTATGAAGTTGACAAATGATTTGACTTGTGCAGGTAGCTAATTTATATAGGTTTTATGAGGTTGACAAATGATTCGACTTGTGCAGGTAGCTAATAACGGTATGAAGAAAAGCCTAATTATATGAACTTTTATATGAGGTTTATATGAACTTTGATGAGTCATATAAGCAAATACCCTTACGTCTTTATTTATGTAGATAGTCGCAGATCGAAGAGGACGTATAATGGACTTTGCTTTAACCGAGAGGAGCAATTCGGGTCTAGTTGATCGGTTCTGGCAGCAATGGACTGAACATGAAGATATGCTTTATTGGTGCTGTCTCAGGTTAATGAATTCTAACCGAACAGATGCGGAGGATGCTCTGAGTCGGGCGATGCTAAAAGCTTGGGAAAAGGTGCAAAAGTTTGAGGGGAAAATTACTAATTTTAAGGCATGGTCGATCAAGCTGACTCGTAATCTCTGTATTGATATTATTCGAGAACGTTCTCGAGGCGCTACAGGTGTTGAAAGTATTGAATGGGTCGGGGATACTCAGGATATGGGTATGGCCTCTTCGGTGGAGTCGCCGGAGAGAATTCTGGAGAAAGAGGAGAGGTCTATTGAGATTCGACGGGCGATCGCAGATTTACCGGAAACGTTACGGGATACTTTTATTTTACATTTTTATGAGGAGCTTTCCCATACAGAAATTGCGGAACGGCAAGGGATATCTTACAACAATGTATGCAGGCGGATATATGTGGCTAAGAAAAAGCTCAAAGAGAAGTTGAGCAACTATTTTCTAGGGAATGGGGAGAATGTAAGTGTTACGGCAGGTTATGGTCGGAAGTTGTCTACTCAAAGGAAATATGAGGAAAAGCAGGAGAAAATTGAGTCGGAAGAAAGGAAAGGGTGGGAGACGGGGACGAAACAATTGGAATGCGATCGCGCTATATTTGATGGCCATTCTATTTATCCTATTTATCCATCACCCCACCACCCCATCACCCCATCACCCTATCTCCCCATCTCCCCATCACAAGAGGTAGAAAAGTCTGAGTTTGTGGATAGTTGTGTGGAGCAAGGGGATAATGTAGCAGGACTTACGCAAATTAACCTTAAAAACGCCAAATGTAGGGGCGAATGGCATTCGCCCTCACTGGATTTAGTGCCCGTGCGTAAGTCCTGTGTAGGTCAGACTATTCAGGAAGTGGCAACAGTATCGGTAGAAGTAGAGAGCGATCGGGTAGTTGAGGTAGAAGAACAAGAGTGTATTGAGAGCGCTGTCGAGTCAAGGGAGCAAGTTAATCGGAAGATTCAGGGGATCGATACAATATTAACAGAACAGGACTTACGCCAAACCTCCATATCTAGTAGGGGCGAATGGCATTCGCCCTCTACGGATAGCGTATTGCCTAAGAATTTGCCTAAGTCCTGTGAAGTAGAGTGTGTCGAGGTAGTTGAGGCAGAAAAAGATGGGTGTGTGGAAAGTTCGGTGGGGTCAAATCAAGTCCGGAGAATTACTATATCCAAGTCATTGCGACGGTCACGGAGTGGAAGGAAGCAATCTCAGGGGTTTAGGAGATTGCTTCATAAGGTCGCAATGACAAATGTTCAACTGGATCTTGTATCAAAGGATAATAGAAATTTCGAGAAAATCAATAATTTTATTCAACCATTCTATAGAACAGCTAGCATTGGTGAGCAGAAAAGTCTTTTTTTGTATCACCCACGATCAGAAAAAAATGCTTCCTTGTTGTCTGTTGCCTGTTGCCTATCAACTGCAAACAAAAGTCACCTGAAAAAATCTGTTGCCTGTTGTTTATCAAGGGAGCGATCGCGATGGTTGAGACCGTATGTTATGTGGTGGAGTTTGACAGGGGGTAATACTAAATCTGAGTTAAGTTCTCGGTTAATGGGAGAGATGAAATTTTTCTTTGATGTTCGGGGTTCATTGAAGGATATTCAGTGGAGTTGGGATAGAGCGTTTGCGGATATAGGGGAGTAATGTTCTTGGTATGGTGTAGTTTTGTTGCCTCTTTACCAAAATGGGTGGGTGAGAGGTTGATTTGGTGTGGCGATCGAGAAAAGTGTAGAAGAGCGATCTATGTCAGAGCAAAGGAAATCTTGGGAAGGGTATTTTGTCACTAAGGATCGACACTGGATGAGTGGTGTAATCCAGGAAAAAGGGTGTTGGTGAATCAAGCTATGAAATCTAAATTTGTAAAATATAAAATGCTTTTAAATTAGGAGTGAGGCAATCGCCATTTGAAGAAAAATCATAGCCAAAATCACCAACATCGGAAAAATAAATTATTTAGACAAATACATACCTACACAAAAAAAAATAGAGAAAGAAGAGAAATACAACCCGAAGCTAATCGTCAAAATGCCTAAAAAAAAGTCATAAAATTCGTTGAATAGCGTCTCATATATGAAAGGTAAAAATAGACTGATACCTCCAACAGAAAAATTAACCCAATAAGGAACCAATGATGAAGAAAATGCAAAAGGTGGTAACAGCACTCCTCGTGCTGGCATGCGTAACATTATTAACTTTGACAGGTGGGTATACAGCATCTGCTGCACCGCAAATAGAACAAAAGTTCACTTTCAGTCAAGGACAGACAGAAGAAACAGTTATGTTAGACGGTGCATATCAATTAAAAGTCTTGGTTTGTGAAAACAAAGGAGGGATAAATCAAGCAGTGAATGCAACTTTCTGTGTTCTGAATATACCCAATTTACAAACAGGTGAAAGTAAAAGCGATAGTAAGACATGTGGCAATGATGGAAAATCAACAGTGAGTGCCGAACCAATAGATGATCGAACACTCGTAAGTTGTACATACACTCAGTTTAAAACAGGTAAAAGTCTCGGTTCGTGAAAACAAAGGAGGGATAAATCAAGCAGTGAGTGCAAGTTTCTGTGTTCTGAATATACCCAATTTACAAACAAGTGAAAGTAAAAGCGATAGTAATACATGTGGCCATGATGGAAAATCAATAGTGAGTGCCACTCCAATAGATGATCGAACACTCGTAAGTTGTACATACACTCAGTTTAAAACAGATTTTAAATAAAGTAAATCAAGAGGCGAATCTGTCTTGAGTGGAAAGGAATAAGAAAAGCTTGAAATAAGGAGAGAACAAATTGTGATATTCAGGAAGTCTTACCTCCGGTTTAGAGACTTTAGATATCTCCCCTTCCTCTTTATTCCACTCTTGATATTCCACTCCTAACCCGCATTAACCAAAGGCGATCGCCTTCCCAAATAAAAAAGGAGCGATCGCTTGGGAGTAACGGAGCAATAGTGGTGGCCTCAACCACCTGTGAGAAAGCGAAAAGCTCTTCTTACCAAGGCAAACACATCTTATTTTGAAGTTCTGACAGGGCAAGGATGTCAGGCTTATGAGCATTTATACTCATTACTCCTCTAAAGCTTAACGGCAGAAGTTTCCAGAATTTAGATGCGTTTGCCCTGTCCTCTTACCTCTTAGTTGACGAAAAACGCAAATAAAAAGCCAAGGAAAGAAACAAATGCAAAGTTTGATCAAACGCTTGATAATTAGTCTTCTAGTAATAATGATCGGATTTTCCTACGCTCCAGTAGCATTTGCTCAAGTAACAGTAAGCAAAGGTGACCCATTGAGAAACTCGGGCGCAGTGAATAGTAAACTGGTCAAAGAAACAATGGGATTGGTGGAGGGACTGAAATACGCAGACCTGTGGAAGAGCTCAAATACAACAATTGCAAAGTCTACCAACGTGCGAATAGATGTGCAGAACAAGGCAGGTACTAGACAGAATTTACAAGCCCAAACCAATGTGAAACCCTCAAAAAGTATAGCAGGGGTGCTGATCGAAGATACCTTAAGCAATGGACAAGCGACACCGAATCAACAACAGGCAGTCCTTAATGGAGTGACAGAGGGTTTTAATAGAAGTTTGCAAGATGCCAAAAATGGCCAGGCGTATTTTTATATAGTAGGAGGAAGCTTACCTCAATAAGCAGCTATTCAGTCTAAGCTTGCAAATATCTTGAAAAGTTGTACTAAGCTGTTTGTCAACCTTCTATTCAAAGTTGCACTTTGAATAGAATTCTATGGTTATATACTGTTAATCATTAACTTATATAATTCTGAATTACCTCCCTAGTAGCTAAACCTGTTTTTTCCCAACTAAATTCTGGAGCTACTAGCCAAACTTAAAGTCTAGAGGCGCGATCGCTCTCCTCCATCTTTAGCAATAATATTCATAATTTGCTACTATACTTAACTAATATCTTACTTAAAAGTTGGTAATTATCTCCTGTGGTGTGACAATTTTTATTTCTGGAATAGTTATAAAATCTTTTGGATTAAAAGTTAATAAGCAATTAATTCCTAGAGATTTAATTACGGCTAATAATCTAATATCGTGAGTTCGTTTTCCTCTAATATTGTGAGTAGTAACTAACTCTAACCAATAGGTGATTTCAGTTATCAGTTATCAGTTATCAGTTAAATACCTAGTCATTTTTAATCAATTGTTTCTAGTTTCAAAGCGGACTATAGTAAATCAGGGCTATTTTTAGGCTGGCTTTCTGCCCAATTTTTCCAATTTACTGCCTGTTGTTTTGGTATTTTTGCCTCTGGTTTTACTAGATTTTTTTGTCTGAGAAATTCACTGAAATCTAGGATTTCTTGCTGTTTTTCTGGCGGTAATTCTCTGAAGTTTTTGAGTAATGTTTGTTCTATATTCATTTGATTAATTGATAATTAAATTATATTAGTCGTTTTTGGGAAAACTTTTTGTAATTTCAAAATTTTCAGAACAGTATTAAAAGCAATTTGATACACCTCTAAATATTCATGGTTATTGATTAAATTTTGGCGGTTTTCAGTCATATATCCTTCTCCCTATCACACTACCATCATATCACCCAATCACTCCATCCCCCCATTACTCCACCTCCGAATTACCTCCCTAGTAGCTAAACCAGTTTTTTCCCAACTAAATTCTTTAACTCTAGCCAAACTTAAGGTCGAGAGGCGCGATCGCTCTCCTCCATCTTTAGCAATAATTTTCATGGCATCTGTTATTTCTCCCACATTTTTCGGGTTAACTAAAATAGCCGCATCTCCAGCAACTTCTGGCAAGGATGAGATATTAGAAGTAATAACTGGAGTACCACAACCCATTGCTTCCAATACTGGAAAACCAAACCCTTCCCACAGACTAGGAAAAACTAGAGCGATCGCTTGATTGATTATTTTGGGTAATTCTGCTGTGGGAACATAGTCTAGAAATTTGACTAATTTTGTTAATTCTAGTTCTTTAATTTGAGTTTTTAATGTTGGTGTATAAGTATTATCTGTAGGTCCGGCAAACCATAATTCATACTCGGAAAAATTAGGCAATTTAGCAAATGCTTCTATCAACCGATGCAGATTTTTATAATGGTCGTGGCGACCGAGATAAAGAAAGTAATTTTTGGTAGGTAAGTCTAAGAATTGGAATCTTTGAGAGTCATAACCTAAAGGAATAGGTGTAATTTTTTGAGGTGGTATTTGGAAAAATTCAGTAATATCTGTTGCCGTAGCTTGAGAATTACAAATAATATGTTCTGCCTGGTTTAATACTTGAGGAATATAATATTTGAAATAAGCGGTTAAGCGAGAACCAGGTTTAGGAAAACGTAAAGGAATTAAATCGTGAGCCATGACAATATAACGACACTGAGAAAATAATGGCGCTTCTGGAAGGGGAGAAAAAAGTAGATTTGCTTGTAATTTTTTATAGATATTTGATAATTGAAATTGAGTCCAAAATAATCGTCGTAAATGACCTTTAGTTCCCTGAGCGGGCGTCATGTTGTTAGGGATTATATGGCAGTTAAAATTGGGGATTTTATTAGGAATTAACAGAGTTGGATTAAGTTGTTGAAGTTGTGGGAGGATGTTATTTGCGTAGATGGATATTCCTGTTGGTTGTGGGATTAATACTGATAGATTTATTAGAAGTTGATTAGACATTTATAGTTAGAGCAAAAAATTTTAATAGGTAGGTTGGGTTGAGGAACGTTAGCGTTTGCCTAGCATTCGGAACGAAAGCTTATCCGTTAGCGCAGCTTATCCGTAGGATAAGGATAAACCCAACATTTTGAATTAATCGGGTTCAGATAAGACAAAAATTTCTCCAATTAAATGATGCTTTATTTGGTTTGACTTTGTTCTACCAAACCTACATTTAACATTTAACTTTTGACTTGAAAGCTTTGTTGGGTTTAACTTCGTTCTACCAAACCTATATTTAACTTCCAACTTTTAACTTTTGACTTTTGAATTTTGACTTGAAAGGCTTTTTTGGGTATCACTTCGTTCTACCCAACCTACAATTATTTCTGATAAATTTACCTATTGCTTTGATTTTAACACGAGCTATTTTATAATTTATTGGTAGGTTAACTAAAGCAGTTATAGTTATTCTGAGTAATCTATATATTAAAACTAATTTAGTTGTATGTTTTTCTAAACTTAGTAGATAACTATAGATGCTATGCTCAAGTTTTAATTCTGGATTTTTATTGGTAATGGAAGATGGTTGATGAACTACAGATATTTTTTGAGTTATGGCAATTCTATGACCTTGTTTTGCATAGCGTCTACAGAAGTCAAAATCTTCATAATATAAAAAATAATCTTCATCAAACTGAGGGCATTTTTCAAAGTTTTTGAGGTTAATTAACATACTGCATCCTGTTACCCAATCTGTGGTTGATGTTTCTGTGTTGGATAGAAATTCATTAGCAATTATTTTGCCAGTTTCAGGAATAAATTTTCCGCCACCAAACCAAATTTTACCTGTAGGTTCGTAGACTGTTGTTCCTAATATAGAAAATTCTGGATTTTTGGCTAAAAAATGATGTGCTTTTTCCAGAGAATCAGGTAATAGATAAGCGTCGGGATTAATTAACCAAATTATGGCTTGAGGGTTTTGGTCATAAATCCAATTTAATCCTAAATTGCAGGCTTTACCATATCCTAAGTTAGTTTCTGAGTCGATAATAATTGTTGTATTATTTTGGAGTTTATCAATAGACTCATCATCGGTAGAATTATTGATGATAATAATTTGCTGAAATAGTTGGGGAGTTAATGTAATAGAATTGACTAATTTTTGAATTAATTGAGTGGAATAGTAATTAACTGTTAGAAAATATATAGTTTTTATATTAGTTTCTCCTTCAGAGTCTGGTGGTGAAAGTTCAGGAGAAACCGGGTTTTTCCAGAAACATTGTCGAATTATAAATTATTCAATTATCAACCCGGTTTATTATACTCGCTTGGGTTTGGTTTCCAAACCCCTACGATCAAATATTACAACTTATTTAAAATTGCTATATTGCTTAACTAGCTATCAGCTTTTAGTATTCTATCAGCTTTTATAGCTTTGGTTAAAATCCCCTGGAACCCCAAGTGCAGGACTGTTTAGTAAGGGTTAAAACCCCATTCTAAACTTAAAAAAAATAATCTTGCTGACTGCTGAGGTGCTGAGGTGCTGACCGCTTTTTTAATTATGTTAATTCTATTTGACTATCATCACCAATCATAAACCGTAATGCTTTAGGACGTTGTGGAGCATTAATTAGTTGGGCACGACGACCGAGTAAACTATCAACAATACGTTGATGAATTTCAATAATTTTTGCTCCTTGTAATATCACACTATGCTCAATATCAACATCAATTAAAGTCACATTATCGGCAATACTACTATAAGGACCGATAAAACAATTTTCTAGGTGACAATTCTCTCCTATAATCACCGGACCTCTAATACTACAATTAATTAATTTTGTATTTTCACCAATTTTTACTCGCCCAATAATTCGACTTTGAGAATCTATTTCCCCATGTACTAAATTAGTTAAACGAGTATCTAAAATAATTTGATTAGCACTGAGTAAATCATCTTTTTTCCCTGTATCTAACCACCAACCTTCTAAGGTACGCGCTTCAACAGAAATTTCCCGATCTGCACCAGAAATTTGTTGGTCTATTAAATATTGAATAGCATCAGTAATTTCTAATTCCCCTCTAGCTGAAGGTTTTATATTAGCAATAGCATTATGTATTTTATTAGAGAAGAAATATATTCCCACCAGTGCCAAATCAGATGGAGGAACTTTTGGTTTTTCTACCAACCCTAAAACTTTTCCCTTTTCATCTACTTTTGCCACACCAAATGCTGTGGGGTTAGGCACCTTTCGCAGCAGAATTAAAGCATCTAATTGTTCTTTTTTGAAAGTATCTAAAAATTGTTCTAGCTGACTCTCAATAATATTATCTCCTAAATACATTATGAAAGGAGAATCTGCCAAAAATGGTTGGGCAATTTTCACCGCATGAGCTAAACCAGCAGGTTGCTCTTGCAGAATATAGGTAATATTAGCTCCGAATTTTTCGCCATTTCCAGTTAATTCTTGTACTTCTTTTCCGGTTTCTGGACTAATAACAATGCCAATGTCGGTAATACCTGCTGCGACAATACCCTCAATTCCGTACCACAAAATAGGTTTATTCGCAACTGGTACTAATTGCTTTGCTCCTGTATAAGTAAGAGGACGTAACCTTGTACCTTTTCCACCAGAGAGAATTAATGCTTTCATGTCGATACTTCCAATTGCGGATTTTTGTTGTAGTTTTTGTTCTTAGGGCTGAATTTTTTCTCACTTTAGCATACAGAAGGAAGAAGGAAGAGGGAAGAAGGAAGAAGTGAGAAAGAAGAAGAAAAAACTATTAGTCAATTAATTGTGACTATTTTTGTCAAGTAATAAATAGGATAAGAGATTTTTTATGGGGGAAATTATGTAAAATTTTGCCAAAAATCTCCACTACTGAACAACAGAGAAAATTATCCATCAATTAATTGTGACTATTTTCAGAACATGACAAATACACTCAGATATTTTTTCTGCGGGAAATTATCTGAAATTTTGCCAAAAATCTCCACTACTGAACAACAGACAAATTTCTCCCTCATCAGGGGAAATTATCCATCAATTAATTGTGACTATTTTCAGGACATGACAAACACACTCAGAGATTTTTTCTGTGGAAATTTATCTGAAATTTTGCCAAAAATCTCCACTACTGAACAACAGAGAAAATTATCCATCAATTAATTGTGACTATTTTCAGAACATGACAAATACACTCAGAGATTTTTCTGCGGGAAATTATCTGAAATTTTGCCAAAAATCTCCACTACTGAACAACAGACAAATTTCTCCCTCATCAGGGGAAATTATCCATCAATTAATTGTGACTATTTTCAGGACATGACAAACACACTCAGATATTTTTTCTGTGGGGAAATTATCTGAAATTTTGCCAAAAATCTCCACTACTGAACAACAGAGAAAATTATCCATCAATTAATTGTGACTATTTTCAGAACATGACAAATACACTCAGAGATTTTTCTGCGGTAAAATTATCTGAAATTTTGCCAAAAATCTCCACTACTGAACAACAGACAAATTTCTCCCTCATCAGGGAAAATTATCCATCAATTAATTCTCGCTATTTTGGGAAAATGACAAACACACTCAGAGATTTTTTCTGGGGAAATTATCTGAAATTTTGCCAAAAATCTCCACTACTGAACAACAGACAAATTTCTCCCTCATCAGGGAAAATTATCCATCAATTAATTCTCGCTATTTTGGGAAAATGACAAACACACTCAGAGATTTTTTCTGGGGAAATTATCTGAAATTTTGCCAAAAATCTCTCGCTCATTAAGAAAAATCTGCCATTAATTCTCGCTATTTTCAGAACATGACAAACACACTCAGATATTTTTTCTGCGGGAAATTATCTGAAATTTTGCCAAAAATCTCTCGCTCATTAAGGAAAATCTGCCATTAATTAATTCTCGCTATTTTCAGAACATGACAAATACGGTCAGAGATTTTTTCTGCGGGAAATTATCTGAAATTTTGCCAAAAATCTCCACTACTGAACAACAGACAAATTTCTCCCTCATCAGGGAAAATTATCCATCAATTAATTCTCGCTATTTTGGGAAAATGACAAACACACTCAAAGATTTTTTCTGCGGGGAAATTATCTGAAATTTTGCCAAAAATCTCCACTACTGAACAACAGACAAATTTCTCCCTCATCAGGGGAAATTATCCATCAATTAATTGTGACTATTTTCAGGACATGACAAACACACTCAGATATTTTTTCTGTGGGGAAATTATCTGAAATTTTGCCAAAAATCTCCACTACTGAACAACAGAGAAAATTATCCATCAATTAATTGTGACTATTTTCAGAACATGACAAATACACTCAGAGATTTTTCTGCGGTAAAATTATCTGAAATTTTGCCAAAAATCTCCACTACTGAACAACAGACAAATTTCTCCCTCATCAGGGAAAATTATCCATCAATTAATTCTCGCTATTTTCAGAAGATGACAAACAGGGTCAGAGATTTTTTCTGTGGGAAAATTATCTAGTATTTTGCCCAACAGTTCTACTACTGAAAGGGGAAAAAATTTACTGCTCATCCGGGAAAATTATCCATCAATTAATTCTCGCTATTTTCAGAAGATGACAAACAGGGTCAGAGATTTTTTCTGTAAATGCTATTTTCAAGGATAGAATAAGAGCGTAAAATCAAGAAAAGCTCGAGCTTAACTCAATAAAATTATATGGCAAGACCACAGCTATCTAATTTCGGGATAAATATGAAAAATCACTCTTTTTTCAAATCATTAAATACTAAACTTAATTCACAGTCTAGCTTTCAGATTAATAGCATTATTTTCTTAATTGTAGTTTTGATAATTACTATCATAACATCAATATATATCTCCTATGAACATACAATTTATTGGTGGGATTTTGTGGGATATCAGAATGCAGCAAATAATTTAACAAATTTATTTCGAGCATCACCTCAAAGAGCTATTGATGATATTTTCGGTTCTTTATCTCAACAGAAAAATTATTTAGTCGTGCTGCCATTAATTCCATTTCTTTATCTGTTTGGTAATCACAGAATTGTTTATATCCTGAGTATTAATCTGGTCTATTTATTACCATTTAGTTTGCTGCTCGGTTCTATCGCGACAAAATTAATTCCAGTTCCTTCTCGATGGGTATTTTGGTCAACAGTAGCGATCGCTCTACTAATACCTATGAGTTGGAGTCCAAGTTTAAGAGGATATCCCGATATTGGAGCAACTTTATTTATTTTATTGGCAACTTTAATTTACTTACAAAATATTAGATTAACTACTTGGTGGCAAATTCCTGCCATTGGATTATGTTTGGGAATATCTATTGTTTTAAGGAGACATTTTGCTTATAGCGCAATAGCTTTTCTTGCCGCTGTTAGTTGCCAAACTATGATTAACTTTTTGACTACTTTCAATTCTGTCAATAATTCCTGGAAAAGACTTTTAGAAAGTGCCATAAAAATTAGTCTGATTTCTCTCAGTAGTTTCCTGACTATATCAATTTTTGCTTGGGGTTTTATCCAAAGTTCTTTGACAGAAAATTATCGAACTCTCTATGCTGCTTGGAGTTTATCAATACCTGATATATTTTGGCGTTATATCTGTTTTTATGGATTAATAACTTTACTGTTAGTAGCTATCGGATTTTCCGTAGGTCTTCTGACAAAATCTTTAATTCCATCTACTACTATTTTTCTCTTATTATTCGGAATTTTTTCTCTAGCTGAATGGTTGATTTTATTGCGTTATGGCAATATTCATTACTCTCTACATTTTACGCCCATAATAGTTTTAGGATTAGCTTCATTTATCTGGACGACTATTAATATTTTTCCAGACAAAACTAGATTAATCATTTTAAGTCTCACCGGAATATTATTACTTGGAAATTTTGTCCTTGGTTTAACTACAATTGGCAAATTTCATCATTCTCTACGACCATTATTTGCCACTAACTTTTCTCCATTAATTCGTTCCGACTATGATGAAGTTTTACGTCTGAGCGATTATCTAAGTAAATCAGCCAAAAATCAAGAGTTAGTATATGTAGCTGCTTCCTCAAATCTATTTAATGCCAATATTATTAGAAATGCTAACCGGATAATTAATCCTGAAAGTTGGTCGAATTTAAGAGCAATAAGTAAACCACATATTGACACCCGCGATACTTACCCATTGCCAGAATTATTAGAAGCACAATATATAGTTATTGCTCACCCATTTCAGAAAGTATTATTAACTGATGAACAAGTCTTAAAACCAGGGCAACAAGATTTAGTAAAATTTGTCTATGATGCTTTTACTCAAAATTTTCCCATTGCTCAAGATTTCCAAAAATTGCCAGAAGAATTTATCTTAAATGGTGGAATTACTGTCAGTTTTTATCAAAGATTTCGCCCTACTTCTGTGGCAACTGCTGTACAAACTTTATCCGCAGTACAAAAACAAATTCCTCAACGTCCAGGTAGACAGTTAGACTGGATGAGTTTAAATCAATCTCCTTATATTACTTATAATTATTCGGCAGTTACTCAAGTTTCTGAAAATGCTTATAATTTAATGACAGACCCCTCGGATGCTACTAAACAAACCTCTAAATATTTTCTCTATTTAGGGCAAGTATCTGAATCAGTAAAAATTACTGGTCAACTAAATTTTCTGAATCAAGAATGTGATGGTTTGTCTCTTGCATTTTCTTCTTTAGATGAGCAAGGAAATTTTATTGATAAAAGCTTAGATAATTTTTTTCCTGGAGATTTGTCTGACTTTAATTTTTCACTTGATGGTAACAATTCGGTTTATTTACTTCTGGAAAATATGACTATTGATAGGGGTGAATTAACGGATAAATGTGGATGGGTAATCAATAATCTTATTGTTGATTACTAGAGAAAATTTTCTGGAGATAACCACTGATAATTATTTGCCTGGGGTTGGTTCTAATTTAACTTTTGATCTTTCAATATTTATACTTTTTTAGCGTATTTTAGTTGAATAAAAAGTCATGTGTATAGGCGAACGACCCCATCTAAGCTTTAGAATATCACAAAAATTGTGAGGATGCAGCTGAAAATTCTTTGAGGCGCGTTTTTCTAGGAGCTTCAGAGAATGAACATATTGGCGATCTTCCATTGAGGAGCGATGGATGGGAAATTTTGACAAGGGTAAACAAACATATTGGAAGCTTCAGAAAATGAAAATATTTCTGTATCACTCTTGCCTGCTGGAAAAATTCCTGAATATTTGATTGTTTCTTAGTCAGAAATTTTAGTTGAATAAAAAGTCATGCGTATAGGCGAGTAACCCCATCTAAGCTTAAGAATATCATAAAAATTGTGAGAATGCAGCCGAAAATCCTTTGACGCGCGATTTTTTATGCGCTTCAGAAAATGAACATATTGGCGATCTTCCATTGAGGAGCGATGGATGGGAAATTTTGACGGGGAAAGTAAGTATTTCTATGAGCTTCAGAAAATGAAAATATTTCTGTATCACTCTTGCCTGCTGGAAAAATTCCTGAATATTTGATTGTTTCTTAGTCAGTAATTTTGGTTGAATAAAAAGTCATGTTTAAAGGTGAACGACCCCATCTAAGCTTTAGAATATCATAAAAATTGTGAGGATGCAGCTGAAAATTCTTTGAGGCGCGTTTTTTCTAGGAGCTTCAGAGAATGAACATATTGGCGATCTTCCATTGAGGAGCGATGGATGGGAAACTTTGACAAGGGTAAACAAACATATTGGAAGCTTCAGAAAATGAAAATATTTCTGTATCACTCTTGCCTGCTGGAAAAATTCCTGAATATTTGATTGTTTCTTAGTCAGTAATTTTGGTTGAATAAAAAGTCATGCGTATAGGCGAGTAACCCCATCTAAGCTTAAGAATATCATAAAAATTGTGAGGATGCAGCCGAAAATCCTTTGACGCACGTTTTTTTTATGAGCTTAGTAAAATGAAAAGGTTGGTAATTTTCCACTAAGGAGGTTGAGGTGGAAAGATTTAATGACCGAAAAAATCTGATTCTAATTTTAAAAGTAGGAGAGTAGAGGAGTAGGGGAGCAAGTGAGAATTTTTAAATCTTTTTCCTGTGTTACCTCTATTTCACTTCCGACTCCTAACTCAAAAATTTTGAATAAAGCCAAAAATTTATCACTTTTAGGGAACAGGGAATAGGGAATAGGGAATAAGAACAAAATATTTTTGCAAATTAAGAGATGCACCTAAACGAAAGAATTAGGCGATCGCTATATTTATCCTATCTATATAATATTCCAAATAAATATATTCTAATAGAAGAAAAATATGAACAAGCTGCAAGGTTGTGTAATTATTTTGTTTAACAGCTCTCAGCAAATTTTACTCGTACTTAGAGATAATAAAGATTCTATTCCTTTTCCTAATACTTGGAATTTATTAGGAGGATTTCTTGAAAATGGTGAACTTCCTGAAGAATGTATATGCAGAGAAATAAGGGAAGAAATCGAGATTGAATTAACAGATATTAACTTTTTTCAAAAGTACAATATTTATGATAGAGAACATTACGTTTTCTGGAAGCAAATAGATTTAGATTTAAAGCAAATTCAACTTAATGAAGGTCAGCGTTTAGCTTATTTTACTAAAGATGAATTAGACCAAAATAAACTGGCATTCCAATGTAATCAAGTGTTGAATGATTTTTTTATTCAAGTGTTATGGCCTAAATTTGGTAGGTAGAAAAATAATATGTACGGTAGAAAAAAACTATAGCACTATACTTATGTAGAGAATTTATCCAAAAAATAGGTAAATGATTTACAAATTCCCAAATCTTACTCCTATTGCTTCCTTCCCGAAAAGAATAGTGCTTTGAAAATTTCTCTATTTTTAGAATAGTCTTTCCAAACAACGGGAAAAAACTATAGCACTATACTTATGTAGAGAATTTATCCAAAAAATAGGTAAATGATTTACAAATTCCCAAATCTTACTCCTATTGCTTCCTTCCCGAAAAGAATAGTGCTTTGAAAATTT
>JAXHSW010000024.1:47280-64361 GCA_034190295.1 Cyanobacteriota bacterium
CTCTATTTTTAGGTGATAGGGTAGAGGTTTGAATAGAGGTTTTTCTAGATTTTTTGACTTTACAAATATCCTTTGAAAAAATATTCTACTAACGCAATGCACGGATTAATTTTGTTGCTGAGTGAGCGATCGCCCAGATAACAATAGAACTTCCTAATGCTCCAGCAAGAATTAAACCAGCATCACTATTTTCAATTGCCAGGTCAACAACTTTATAAATTAAATTAATGGGAGTCACTTCCTGGGTTTCGATACAGCTTGGGAATATATTATTTTCTTGAGTAGAGTTATTTTCCATTTTGATTATCCGGTCTTTTTCAAAACTGATTACTTATTAGGAATATAGAATAAAAACAGGATAACTTTACCTCAATCAATAAGATTGAGACAAAAAAGAGAATATTGAGCTTGTTTTGAAAGTTTTTTTATAACTCCAAACTTTTACTGTGACAAGACTAACAGTGTCACATTGATGTTTTTCTCTGAACTATTCAATTTAGTTCTATTTTGGTTATTTTTGTATATATTATGACCAATTTATTTCTGTCTGTTAGTACAGTTAGTATACTGCAATATTACTTGTTTTCATTTGTTTCTGTTCTATATATATTCTGACTCATTAATTTTTTTCCAAAGGAATATACGCTAATAGCAATATTTAACGACTATATACTGGAGGTTTTGTATGAGCAGAAAAAAAAGTTCAAGTTCTATATGTCTTTTAGAAGAAGGCATTGAAAAAGTAAATATAGCTAGAATCAAAAAAGGTTGGAAAAAAACACAAAAAGAGTGGTATGAATCAGCATTTGTTTCAATATCAACATTGAAGCGCTTTATGAGTGGCATACCTATTTCTCCTGATTCTTTCAAAAAGTTGTCTGAAGTTGTAGGTATAGAAGAAGAAGAATGGAACTCCCTTATTGATGAGTATCCAAGTCAATCTTTTACTCAGAAAAAATCAAATTTCAAAACTGGAGTAGACATAACTGGCATTTTTACTTCAGACAAACAGCTGGAAGTAGAAATTGCTTTGGAGCATTTGAAGCAACTTTTGATTAATTGCAAAGTTGTTATTTACAATGAAGAGAATTTAGCACAATAATATAGTTTCCAAACTTCTTGCTAAAGCTTAAACTATTCTTTTTTTATCGCCCAGTTGTATCACTTTTTCCACTGGGTGATATCTTGAAATTAACACTCCTCCAATCAAACAAAATTAAATAGCTTCTTGTAGTGCTTAATCAATATAATTCCGTGTTCAAGCAAAAATTTATAGCCTATGCTTAATTAATCTATTTTTTTGCTTAATTAAATTAGATTTTATATCATGTCCGGATAATAGCATTATTAAAAAACCTTCTTGCTTTGAGCCTTTCTTTCCCTTCTGCCTTCTGCCTTCTGCCTTCTGCCTTCTGCCTTCTGTCTTCCTTCCTCCTAATTATAGGTATTTAAGCAGACATGATTTTACTTCGTTAAAATCTGAGTAGCAAAATTTTCATTTCTTGTAGGAGAAAGAACTCTCGCTTTTAAAATAGCCGCCCCCAAAAAAGCATAAGAAATAACTCCTACAAAAGCCAAAAGAAATATATTTAAAACTCCAGAAGCATTCCATAAAGCATGAAGAATAGACGCAGTCAAATAACCAACCCCTAAAATCAACCAACTATTACGACGCTTTAAAACACTTAACCCGATAAAATAACCAAAATAACCACTATAAGCCATGTGTCCCGCTACTGAACCTAAAATTCTGGGAATTAACAATTGTAATCCTACCAATTGACCCGCATCTACTCCCAATTGTAAACTAGCACTATCCACAATACTCGGAACATATTGTCCCAGAGTTTCTAATAAAGTAAATCCTACTGCAGAAGCTGTTCCTAATAAAATTCCATCTAAAGGTTCCCAAACACCAATTTTATTTCGCCAGGGAGAAGGTAAATTACGACCTATTAATAGTACTAAAAAAACGGGTAATGCTTTTAACAACTCTTCCATTAATCCCGCGCCAAAAAACATTCTAATTAAGAAATTAAGAAATCCAACTTGCTGAGGATTTACTGATATATCGCCAGGAAGTATAAAACGAAATACTCCAATAAACAATGTCAAAATTGGACTCAATAAGATGATAACAGTTGTTAAAGCTACTCCGAATAATACCCACCAAGGTTTTTTTTTGCCACAAAGTTGATAAACAAAATAATAAGCTGCACTAGCAATATAAGCTGCTAATAAAAAATTGAAAGCTATTGCTTTACCCACGGTTAAAAACATTAAAATCACAAAAAATACAGTGATAATACCTGGATAAAGATAGGCTTTTTTAGCTAATTGCTTTCCTGTAGAGGCAATAGGAAATAACTGGGTCAAAGTTATCGAGTCAGTATCTCCAACATCTTCACTACCAACAGAATTAACAGGAGGTGAAGTAGAGTTGACTGGTGGTGATACTAATGAGGTTGATTGTTGGTGGGATAAATTATCGAAGATGAATTCTGGCCCTTTGTAACCCAGACTAATACGATCGCCCACCTGTAAAATTTGACTTCCCTGTATTCTTCGTCCATTAATATAAGTACCATTAGAACTATTGAGGTCGCAGATTTCCCATACTAAACCAGTAGTTTTGGCCTGTTTGGTATGAATACGAATTAGTGCATGACGGCGAGAAACCGTTGTATAAAATTTTGTATCTAGGACAATTTGACACTTTGGATCGCGTCCTAGTACTACCTCCTCTGTCTCAGATAGATGCTCTTTTATGAGTTTTTCCTCATATACCCCTCTTGTAGACAGTTGTCGCAGAAATGCCATTTTTTAGATATCTTTAATATTTGTAGTCAAAATAATTATTTATATGCAATGAACAATATAATTGTCCATTAAATATAGTGCTGTGCGCAGGCAACAGCTCCGAAAGGCAACAGCTCCGGAAGGGGGAATAAAAAACCTATAATATAAGGCTTTTAGCTATTGGACAGTTCTTGTTATATCATGTTCGGACGGGTCAGTTATAAATAAAATTTCAGAACTGACAGTACCGAATAAATACTGAAATTATCTTGAAATACCGAAATTATCTTGATTTTTCTCTTTTCTTCCCCTCCACGGTCGGGGTTAGAGGTGGGTTGACTCCTGAGGAGGTCCTCCTGAGGAGGTCCGACTGAGGACTCGCTAAGTTATTTATAAGTATTCAACCGCAATTCGTAGCTCCCCTGGAGGGGGAACATGATATTATTGTAAATATGCCAGCGCACATTGTTATACAGCATATTTCATATCAGTGAGGTACATCTGTTGCCGGAAAAATGCCCACATTACGAAGACTTTCTCATCAATATTTGTACCTCATATACCTGCAATCTGCTGTATTGTTCATTGTTCATTCCTTAATTATTTCTCTACCGATCTAATATCAAAGCATTGACTGATATTGGTTTTAGCCTTTTTTTTGTCGAATTGCAGTGCGCCTGTTTCAGTCATTAACGCTCAAAAAGTTAGTATTTTAGGCGCATAGTTGGGCAGAAAAATCTTGGGGCAATTCTTAACTCCTACCTCCTCCCTCATTCCCATTTCTCCTGTCTCCTGTCTCCTACCCTCACCCATAAGACTTTTAAGAGCATTCCCTAATTAGCGATCGGTATTTTCCGTACCGGAATGGTCTGCAAACAGCACTCAGCTTTTCAGAGCGCTAAAAGCTTGGGTTTAAGTCCCCGACTTCTAGTGGAGGATGGCAGAAATAACTAACCAGTTATAAAATCCTAAAAGCCTTACCAATCAATACTTTTGAGGGTGCAATTCGGCAGCAATGGCATTTGCTAAGGCCATTTGCTTCGCATAACTATCGTTAACGTCCCTACGATTTTTGACTTTTGACTTCCGCGTAGCGACACTAGCTTGTCGTTTAATTTTACCGAATAATTAAGGTTTAAAGCCTCTCACTCGCCGTGGAGAAACAAGAAAAAATTTTCACGACCATTCAATCCTATCCGTTTTAGGGAGAGGTAATTATCAATTATCCATTATCAATTATCAATTATTGAAGAGGGGTCTCGTATCCCCTTCTGGCACGTTCAAAAAAATAATCTTGCTGAGTGCTGAGTGCTGAGTGCTTCTTTAATTTCTACTGATTCGCCTTAGCGTCTTGAATTGCTAAATAAAATAGTAAAGTGGCTAAAGGAATGCTCAGACTCAAAATTATCCCTGTAACTAGACCACCTAATTCTGGTTCTCCAGAGGACAACTCAAAAATAGAACCAACTGCTGCGATCGCTGCTATACAACACCCACCCAAAAGCAATGTTGATTTAGGAGTTCCTACCATAACTTTCTTCTCCAAAAATATTGACTGTTTTAATGTTTTATGATATGCACTAAAGTTAAGAACTGATAAATCTTAAACTTCTGGACTATTGCTTTTGTATTAGAAATCTGTTCAACAATTAATAATTAATAATTAATAATTAATAATTACCAAAAAATGAGGTCCACGCGCCTCCCCTTTTAAGGGGATGAAAAAATATTCAGTGAGCGTATTTTCGTAAGCTGCAGGCAATAGTTGTCGGTACTGATAACTGATAACTGATAACTGATAACTGATAACTGATAACTGATAACTGATAACTGAAATGACCTCTCCTTGAAAACGGATAGGATTGACGAAAAGGAAAAATTTTTCTTGTTTCTCCTTTAAAGGAGAGGCTTTAAACTTTAATTATTTGGTAAAAATCAAAAATAAAATCAATTCTTATCCATAAATTATCAATTATTCCTCACTATTCCAAATTTCATGTTCCCTGTTTCCTCTTTTGGAGGAGATGTCTATTAATTAATTTCGTGAGACTTTAAGAAACAGATTTAACAGCTTTAGGAGAGAACTTATGCTTAGTCAACTCTTCATTCAGTGCCAATTTATTTTCCACTCGGTCTACAAATAGCACCCCTTGAAGATGGTCCATTTCATGCTGAATTGCTCTAGATAATAATTCTTTAGCCTGAAGAGTTTTCGGACGACCATTTTCGTCTTTGTAGGCAACTTCAATTATTGCCGGACGTTTAACATCCAAATAAACCCCAGGAATACTCAGACACCCTTCTTGGAAAAGACAAACTTCTTTACCATACCTTTTAATCGTAGGATTAATCAAAACTAGAGGGGGTGTAGCGGGATTATCTAGCTCGCAGTCTATAACAATGACTTGTTTTTGGACAGCCACCTGGGGAGCTGCCAGACCAATACCATCAGCACTATACATAGTTTGGAGCATTTCTCGTATCAGTTTCCGAATATCATCATCTACCTTAGTCACACGCTTCGCTGACTGACGCAAAGAGCGATCGCCCAAATAATTTATTTCCAAAGGTGGGTTCTTTAATTTTTCTTTCTTAACTAAAATTTCAGAAGTTGTCATAATTTTACACTTACAAAAAATGGCTAAATTTTAAACAAAGGTACTTTTTGAACCTCTTTCTATCTATCCTAATAGACATCTCTAGAAAAGAGGGAACATCAAACTTGGAATAGTGAGAAATAATTGACAATTTACGGATAAGAATTGATTTTATTTTGAATTTCCACCAGATGTTTCATGGAAAATACACGGCCTCTGAGCCATAAATAATCAAGTTAACTTATCACATCCAACCCAAAGTCGAAGTCCTTATATCAATTAATCCAAACCCCCCTGAGTCCTAAACTAATATTTTTTTGCTTCTAACTTTTAACTTTTGACTTCTAAATTTGGCCTGAGTCCTAAAACTAATATTTTTTTGCTTTTGACTTTTGAATGCATGACTTCTAACTTTTGACTTCTAATATATTGGTAGGTTTAGTCCCAATATAATTGATATAAAACCTAACCTCTAGGCAAACTTACCCGTAAAATTATTGATATAACTCCTCTTTCCTCATCTTTCCAGCTTTTTATAGATATTACAAAAACTTAACAAATTAATTGTCTGTCAAAAAAATCAAAATTAAAAATTCTATGAATAATGATTCAAACTCTTCTCCAAGTGACTCTCAAAACACCAGTCCTACCTCAGAAAATTCTAATGGCACAAAAGCAGCGATCGCTCCTGTAAAAACACCAACAGACCAATTAAACTTGGTAGAAAACGAAATAGAACAAATGCTACCCGCTTCTGCTAGACAGCTCAATGGTTTGGGGAACGAGAGAGTAGATGAAGGGCCAAAGAATCGAATAGCCTCCATTGTCTCCCTTACAGCAATTGCCGTAATGATTTTGGGATTAGCCATAGATAATGTGCTGCTTGGTTATACAAGTGCAGTTGTGGCAATGGCAGCTTCAATCAGAATGATTTGGCCTAGTTGGGGTAAAGTTTGGAAAACCCTCATTCCTCCAGTTTGGCGTAACCTGATTATTGCTTGCTTTGGTATCTTGGCCGCTATTGTTGGTTTACTAATGTTAAGTGGGGCAAACCAAGAACCAGGTAGTCGTAATATTCAGATTAACTGGGATGCCATTGGAGCGGTGGGCGAACTCATCGGAGCTTTGGGTCAAATCTTAATTGCGATTATTGCTGTATATGTAGCTTGGCGACAATACGTTATTTCCAAAGATTTGACCATTCAGCAAAATCGCATTACTCAACAACAAACCATTGATGCTTACTTTCAAGGAGTTTCCGATCTGGCAATGGATGAAAAAGGTTTATTGGAAGATTGGCCACAGGAAAGAGCGATCGCTGAAGGACGTACAGCAGCTATTATCAAAAGTGTAGATGCAGAAGGTAAAGCGAAAATTCTCAGATTTTTATCTCAGTCTAGACTAATAACACCGATTAAGCGCGATCGGCAACTTGGTCGGCCTATTTTGGATGGTAATGGGGGTTATGCGGAAGACAGGGAATATGGTATTCGCGTGATTGATTTAGGAGTAATGTTAGCCGGTGCTGACCTGACAAAAACAGATTTGCGGTGGACAGAATTGAGTGATTCTAATCTTGTCAGAGCTAATCTTAGTTATTGTGACTTGGTCAAAGCTAATTTTTCGCGCACGATTTTGTACGAAGCAAGTCTGGTAGGTGCTGACTTGAAGGGAGCAAAATTTTTCTATGGGAGTGCGGAAACTGCTACTCCTAGAACTCGTACTAATGTACCTAACTATCAAACAGGTGTTTGTACTGGTGCAGTGGTAGAAAATGTTGACTTTAATGGAGTCAAGAGGTTGTCTGACGAACAACGTTATTATTGTTGTGCTTGGTCTGGGGAAAAAAGTAGGAGAAAAATACCTGGTGGTTGTGAAGGTATTCCGAATAAGTTGGGGCGTTAGAAGAAGGAGTCAGGAGTCAGGAGTCAGGAGAAAGGAGTCGGGAGAAAGGAAGGATGAGAGTGGAAATTATCTAGGCATATTCCGGCGTTTTATGTCTGCATTGAATGGAAGTATAGAATGCGACAACTGTATAATCGGATTCCACATTAAAAAGCGTTTCGGTCAGAAATGCTGATAGCTAGTTTACGGAAAGAAATATAGTTAATCAAAACTATACAACATATTTCGGGCAAATGATGTACAAGATGAATAGTGAAAATATTGTTATGCGAGCATCTTGCCCGCGATGGGTGTACCTTACGGGCAGCGGAAAGCGCTGTAACTTCCAGTCAAGTTAACTTAACAGGACTTACGCAAAGACTCTATATATATAGTGAGGGCGCCCTTCGGAGCTTTGCGTTAGCAAATGCCATTCGCCCCTACAGATGGTGGTTTAAAAGTCAATTTGCGTAAGTCCTGCTTAAATTATTTTCTCTTCCTTCTACCTACTTCCCTGCTCTGTTGACCAGAAAATTAGGTTTCAAACCTCCACTTTCAAGGAGATAAAAAAAGTAAATTCAGTATTTGAAGCCTCCTGCTTTCCGTTTGTCATGCTGCGCAAACAGTAGAAGGTACTGTTAACTGATAACTGTTAACTGATAACTGAAGTGACACCTGCCATTTCCCAAGCTGCTTGAAAGAAATCTCTTTCGCAGAGCATAGCATAACAGTAAATTGATTCTGCTTCTTTAGTATTATCTGCGTAATTATCTATCACTTTCTCCAGCTTTTG
Organism: Cyanobacteriota bacterium; assembly: GCA_034190295.1. Classification (GTDB taxonomy): domain Bacteria; phylum Cyanobacteriota; class Cyanobacteriia; order Cyanobacteriales; family Microcoleaceae; genus Okeania. The sequence goes on from JAXHSW010000024.1 coordinate 55,354, forward strand.
CGTCAAATGTTCAAAATCCTGACTGCTGTAAGTACGAATCCATTCAGAATATTGATGCTCTGGGATTTCTGGTGTAGCTAACTGTTGTCCCAAAAAAGCATACAGTCGCATACAAGGAGTCATTGCTGCAGCGATCGCTCCAATATTATTACCCCAAGCTGTTGCTAGCAGAAAATCTGTGTAACGTCGTGTAGAAAATCCTGGCGTAATAGTTTCTAGATTTACTCCCCATTTAGCAGCATAGTTTTGATGCAATTCTAATTCCTCTTTCACCGCACCTGCGAGAGTATGAAACAGTTCAAATATTTTCCAGTCTGGGGACTTAGCAGCAGCAATACTGTAAGCACGGGCAAATGCTCTGAGGAAAAAAGCATCTTGTCCCACATAATAGGCAAAACTTTTATGAGGCAGTGTACCGTCAGCAATTCCTTGCACAAAAGGATGAGATAAACAGACTGTTGCTAATTGTTGATTTATTTTCCATAAATTATTTGATATCATAATATTTCATTTCCCGAAAATTCATCTAGTGGTATTATATTTCTATCAATATTATTAGACATCTCCAAAAATGTAAATATGTTCCATCTAAAGTACTACAAGAGTTGCTTGGAAAGGCTGATATGATTTCTGGAAAAATATATTTTAATAGGAAATTATTGTTTCTTCCCTCTTTCTTTTTTTAGGAACAGGACTTACCGAGTAATTAAGGTAAAAATCCTCTTACTCGCCGTGGAGAAACAAGAAAAAATTTTCATAATCATTCAATCCTATCCGCTTTTAGGGAGAGGTAATTATCAATTATCAATTATCAATTATTGAAGCACGGATACTAAATAGAGAGGGCGAATGCCATTCGCCCCTACATTTGAGGAAATTATTATTTATTCCCTCTTTTTTTAGGAACAGGACTTACCGAATAATTAAGGTAAAAATCCTCTCACTCGCCGTGGAGAAACAAGAAAAAATTTTCATAATCATTCAATCCTATCCGCTTTTAGGGAGAGGTAATTATCAATTATCAATTATCAATTATTGAAGCACGGATACTAAATAGAGAGGGCGAATGCCATTCGCCCCTACATTTGAGGAAATTATTATTTATTCCCTCTTTTTTTAGGAACAGGACTTACCGAATAATTAAGGTAAAAATCCTCTCACTCGCCGTGGAGAAACAAGAAAAAATTTTCATGCTCATTCAATCCTATCCGTTTTAGGGAGAGGTAATTATCAATTATCAATTATTAATTATCAATTCTTGAAGATACTAAATCGAGAGGGCGAATGCCATTCGCCCCTACATTTGAGGAAATTATTGTTTCTTCCTTCTTTTTTTTTTATGAAATATTCTATAGTAATTCCTATTTATAATGAAGAGAAAAATCTCCCTGAATTATATCGGCGTATGAATGCCATTCTGAATAGAATTGATGGAGATGTAGAATTAATTTTAATTAATGATGGGAGTCGCGATCGCTCTCTACAAATACTCCGAGAATTACATCAACAAGACTCTCGAATTTGTTATTTAAGTTTTGCCCGTAATTTCGGACATCAAATTGCTGTTACTGCTGGTTTAAATTTTGCTAGGGGGAAAGCTATTGTAGTTTTAGACGGAGATTTGCAAGACCCGCCAGAATTAATTCCAGACTTAATTGAAAAGTGGCGACAGGGTTATCAAGTTGTCTATGCTCAACGCACAAAAAGACATCAAGAAAGTTGGTTAAAAAAGTTGCCTGCTTTTCTCTATTATCGGATTTTAAAACATTTAGCAGATGTGGAAATTCCCATTGATACAGGAGATTTTTGTTTAATGGATAGATGTGTCGTAGATGTGTTAAATAAAATGCCAGAAACTAATCGTTATATTCGAGGTTTAAGAGCATGGGTTGGTTTTAAACAAACGGCAATTAAATTTGAGCGCGAACCTCGTTTTGCTGGTGATATTCAATATACTTTTGCCAAATCTTTAGCCTTAGCAATTAATGGTTTAGTCTCTTTTTCTAAAGTACCTTTACGACTTTCTACTTATGTAGGATTATTTGCTGCTTGTATTGCTTTATTGATGGCTTGTTTAGTTTTATATTGGCGGATTTTTTATCCTGATTCACCATTAACTGGTTTGACAACAATTATAATGGCAATATTCTTTTTAGGAGCAGTACAATTAGTAAGTATTGGAATTTTAGGAGAATATATCGGACGTATTTATGAAGAAGTGAAAGGTAGACCTCTTTATACTTTATCTGAAGTGGCAGGATTTGATGATAAGAATTAATACCATCAGGAATTACGCAAATTCACCTTGAAAACGTCATATGTAGGGGCGTTAACGATAGTTATGCGAAGCAAATGGCATTGGCTAGCGCCAAGCTCCGAATTGCACCCTCACTATATGTGGTTCATGTTGAACGGATTTATTGATCATATCGTTTGATTCCCTGCTTTATACATAGAACTTAGGCAGTAGAAGGTATTTCCGTCATTGCGACCGATAGGGTTTGCGCAGCAGTTGGGAACGGAAAGCAATCTCAAATCCTAGTTTTCCCTACCTCATGCGTAAGTCCTGATACAAAAAAACTATTTAACTCAACTCGTCAGGATCGATACCCAACTCTCGTAGTTTTGCTGCCAAGCGCTCTTTTTGTTGTTTAGCTACTGCTAACTCTTGTTTAGCTACTGCTAACTCCTCTTCTGGAGTAAGTATCAAATCTACTTTCATCGTCATCCACCGCAACCAAAGTCTATTTATGCCATTAAAACTACCCTACCACAAACCCAGACTTAGTTCTACCTCCGGAAGCAGCAAACGTCCCTGAATCAACTTTGCCCTTTGGTAGCGATCGCCCACCAAATGAAACGCCTGCATTTCATCAGTATACCAATTAAACGTCACATAATAAGGCACTCGCAAAATGCTTTCATAAACTTCCCACTTATTAGGAGGTTCTCCCTGTTTTCTTGGTGTCTGTCCTAAATCTTCTTCTTCTGTACCCGGAGATAATAACTCGACTACCACCAATGGGTTAACTTTTTCATCCCAAACTACATAGCTCAAGCGCATATCCCATTCTTCATATAACCTGGGCACTCCCACAACTGCAAACCAGTCTGGTTTTTTGTACCTATTGAAATGGTTGACATCGTAGTAGAGATTCAGATTGTTAGCACAAAACAATTTATTGGGATACCACTTGCGCGGTTGAAAAGTTTTGTGTAAAAGTCGAGCTTGAAACTTGTGAAATTCATCTGGCAAACCAGGTTCATTCGGTTCTTCGCTTGGTAAGTCGTACATGGTAGGCAAAGTTTCCTTTGCTGGAAGTGGTGGTTCATCTTGAAAGGATGTATTTGTCATATTGGTTTATTCCCCTATTTCATAAATAGGTTTTACTATTCCTAATTTGAGGTTGAGTAGGGTACTAACCCAACCTACAAAAAATTAAAACTATTTAACTGAAATCATCAGGAATGATACCCAACTCTCGCAGTTTTGCTAGTAAGCGATCGCTTTGTTTTTTGGCTGCTGCTAACTCTTCTTTAACTGCTGCTGCCTCTTGTTCGGCATTGATAGCTCGTTGTTTAGCTGCTGCTGCCTCTTGTTCAGCATTGGTAGCTCGTTGTTCGGCATTGGTAGCTCGTTGTTCAGCATTGGTAGCTTGTTGTTTAGCTACTGCTGCCTCCTCTTTAGCTGCTGCTTCCTTCTCTTCTAAAGTCGGTATCAAATCTCCTTCTGGGGTCATCCACCGCAACCATAGTTTATTTGTACTATTAAAACTACCCTGCCACAGACCCAGACTGAGTTCTACCTCCGGAACCAACAAACGCCCCTCATTCAACTCTGCCCTTTGGTAGCGATCGCTTACTAAATGAAACGCCTTCATTTCATTGGTATAGCGACTGAACGTTACATAGTAAGGAACTTTCAGAATCCTTTCGTAAACTTCCCACTTAGTAGGAGGTTTTCCCGGTTCTCCTATTGTCTCTCCTAAATCTTCATCTTCTGTACCAGGAGATAATAACTCGACTACTACCAACGGGTTAATTTTTTCGTCCCAAACTACATAGCTTAAGCGCATATCCCATTCTTCATATAACCTGGGCACTCCCACAACTGCAAACCAGTCTGGGCGTTTGTACCATTTAGGATGTTTGACATCGTAGTAGAGATTCATATCAGTACCACAAAACAATTTATCGGGATACCAGTTGCGCGGTTGAAACGTTTGACGCAAAAGTTCAGGTTGGAAGTCATGAAATTCGTCTGGCAAACCAGGTTCCTCCGGATCTTCGCTTGGTAAGTCGTACATGGTAGGCAAAGTTTCCTTTGCGGGAAGTGATGGTTCATGTTGAACGGATATATTTGTCATATTATTGCTCTCGAGATAGTTTTATAGTTTGAAAAGCGACCCTATCTGCGCGTACTTTTTCCCATGATTACAGAATAACACAATATTTGAAAAAAGGTGAAATTTTTAGGATTTTTTTGTGCTGGTGGAACGAACGCATGGGAGTAATATATAATTAAATTTGTACTATTTTATTTACTCAATTTTACTCAATATTATTCTATGTTTTCTTCTTTTGAAACTAAACTAGCACTGAGTTTATTTACAGGTTCAGGAATTGGCGATAAAGGATTTGAAGCTGCAGGTGTTCAATTCTTATTACATAATGAACTTATTGCAGAACGGGCGAGTTTAATCAAAACTAACTTTCCTAATTCTACTGTAATAGATGGGGATATTTTGGATAGAGAAGCAGAAATTATTAATACAGTTCACAAAATAATTGGCAATCAAGAGCTATTTGCCATAGTTGCAACACCACCTTGCCAGGGAATGTCACAAAATGGATTAGGAACACTTTTATCGAATATTAGAAAAGGTCTACGCCCAAAATTAGACCCACGAAATAGACTCATATTACCTGCTCTTCGTATAGCCGTATCATTAAAACCCAAATGGGTTATTTTTGAGAATGTGTCACGAATGTCTAATACAGTTATAGAAGATGAAAATGGAAAATTAACACCTATTTTAGAATTAATTCCTAAATACTTAGGCTCTGAATATATCGGTGAAGCAAAAATTGTTGAATTTGCTGACTATGGTATTCCACAACGTAGAAAAAGATTAATCACAGTTTATTCCAAACTACAAATTGCTCAAGATTTTTTACAGTCTGGTGGTTCTTTAATTCCTCCAGAAACTCATCATAAACTAGGGAAAAATTTACTCCCTAAATGGATTACAGTGAAGGATGCTATAGGTGACTTTCCTTTTCTAGATGCTCAAACTTCAAAAACAGGAAAACATCCTAATTTACCACTTCACTATGTACCTATATTAACTCCTGAAAAATATCAATGGATTAGCCACACTCCTGAAGGAGAGTCAGCATTTAATAATCAGTGCATTAACCCAAAATGTGGATTTAAAAATAACCCTACACATAGAGCTTCTCGTGACTCTTCAGGTATTAATCGAGCGAATAATAATACTCCTTTATACTGCATTAAGTGTGGTCATTTATTACCACGACCATTCACTCAAACTAAAGACGGAAAATTAAGAATCATGCGAGGTTTTACCAGCGCTTACAAGAGAATGAGTTGGGATGTTCCCGCTCCTACGCTAACAAAAAACTTAAGTTTTCCTTGCTCAGATCATAATATTCATCCTACACAAAATCGTGTACTCTCTCTAGCTGAAGCTTGCAAATTACATACCATTTCAGATTTTAATTATCAGTGGGGACCTTTGACGTGGAAAAATAAAGAAATTAAGCAAGCATCAGATAGTTTAATCAGAGAATCAATCGGTGAAAGTATCCCACCAAAATTTATGTATTTGCTTGGTCAACACTTAATTAATATTACGGAAGGAAATATAAATACAACCCTAGGAAAAAATCCTTTACAGCTTGAACTATTTTCTTTAAGTAATTTTAGTAGTTAATTCCTAGCTTTCTAAAGAACTGAATATAAACGGGTAAATCTGGCAATAGCACCCAATTGTTTATCAATTTATTTCTAGCAGTTTTTTTAGTAACACAAACACTTGTTGTTCTTCCTCCCCCTGCTTTTGGAATTGTATTTGAAAAGTCATCTGGTACAAGTTTATTAGAATAAAAAGCTGACATAATTGTTGGTATACCCTCAAAATAATCCCAGAATAAAGCTAGTAAATTATTAATATACTGATGATGTCCTTTCCAATCTAAACCTGTTAGGAAAGATATTCTTGCATCACCCACGGGTAAATTATTTGTTACTCCAGTTTTCAAATTTCCACAAGATGTTTTAACTTCTACTCCTCCATGAGGAAATTGATCCCAATTAATCACGGATGAGTTATTTAGATATTCCTTTGGTATTAAATCTGGATGACCAGTTTGAGATGGGTTAAGTGCCAGATGTGAAGAAATATTTGCAAAATTTGAGACAAAAATTGCTCCGATGAATGCTCCAGTTTGCTTCTTATCTATTACTTCAAACAAACTAATACCGACAACCTGTTGAAATATCATTGCCAGAGTAATTACTGTTGTATTTGTCAATATCGCTGCTTTTTCTACTTCTTCCGATGTGAATGTTTCTCCTTTATTAGTGTAAGTAAAGTCTGTCTTAGTAGAATTATTAAGGATGTACTTTATTACAGATTGAGGTGAGCGCATCTTATCTGTTTCTAATAAAGCAAAAGTTTGAGCAATAAGCTCAGTTGGATGAACCTTTAGGCGTTCAGCAAGTTTTGAAACTACTTCCAATGTAGGACTTTTTAACCCCCGTTCTAGGTCACTAATGTATGTACGATGAGCAGCACCTTCAAAATCTTCCTGTGACAACCCTTCTAGTTGTCTGTATGCAGCAAGCACTCTTCCAAAAGCTTGATTAATAGATTTTTTCATATCTGCATACTATTGCATTCATAGCCCATACTCTACAGGCAATAGTATGCAATTAATAAAAGAAAAAGTAGAAATATAACGATTTTGACGCTATATATAGTTATATTTAGCTATAATTAACTCTATATATACTTAACTTACATAAATAATTAGCGTTGGTAAAGCGCGTGTATGATATTAATCTTAATTCTTTAGGAGTCAGGAGTCAGGAGTCAGGAGTCAGGAGGGAAGAAAGAAGAAGAAACCCCCAGTAGAAGGAGAAAGTTTTGTAGTTGGGTAAAGGTAACAGAGTTCTATCGCGCTCTTATCCGGACACGGTATCATACCTCAAATTGCCAACGCCAAATAATTTTACCAAAAAATGAGGTCCGCGCGCCTCCCCTTTTAAGGGGATGAAAAAATATTCAGTTCAGTATTTCAAGCCTCCGGCTTTAGTCGGAGGTACTGATAACTGATAACTGATAACTGATAACTGAAATGACCCCTACAAAAACTCAAAATATTCTACGAAAGCTTTTAACGAATACCCAAACATAAAAAAAATGGAGGTAAACCTCAGCATACCCCCACTCAAAACACTCAAATTTTACCCCAACTACACAGTCTCCGCCACAGTAGTGGAAGTAGTACATATGGGATTATAAACCCTGAAACAAACAAGCGATGGAACTTCTGATGAAGGCGATCGCCAACCTCAAAAAGCTTTAGAATGTTTAAATTCCCTCCGAGCATAAATCCAAGAAACTCATGGCATCTATTCCGACGATCTAGTTGCAGAAGTTAGAACCGAACGAGAAGAGCAAAGGTGGAGGATAATTACAGGGGAGCTATAAAAATTGTACCCGACTCAAATATAATTTTGGCTGTGGCGATCGCCCTTCAATACCCTACTAACTCTAAAAAATTACGGCAGAATCTCAAAAAATTGACAATGCTTAGGTCGAAATAACTGAAAATCTCTTCGATCCAAAGTCAAGACTTTAGTAATTTCCAAACGTTCTGCTATTGCCATGACGCTAGCATCTACAAAATCAATTCTACTGTCTTGATATATCTCCAAAATTTCTGCTGCTCGCAACAAATCTTCTGGAGTTAAAGCTAATATTATAAATCGACTATTCAGCAAATAACGCAAGCTAGTCGCTACCATCATTGTACCAACTTCACGACCTACTAAATAAGCAACTTCAGCTAATATTGTTTGGGATAATAAAATCTGTTGTTGCTGCCTATAAATCTATGCTACTTCAAGATGTCTAATATCTTTTTGATTCATCAAAGCTACAACAAAACCAGTATCTGCTATGGATAAATTTCTTTGTAAGACCATCCCGATTTTTCCCTAATTTCTCCTTGTAAAATTTCCTCAGAATTAGTAGCTAAATTTGGGGAAGCAGCAAATAAACCAATTAAAGGTTCGGTTTCTAAGTTCCTATTTTGATAGCTAGATTCTAAATCAGGTTGGGATTGATAATTAGCAGACTTTGTTTGCTCTTTCATTTGAGCTATGATTTTTTCCATTAGCCATATTTTCTCCTCCAAAGATAAGTTATTAATAGCATTTTCTAGTTGAAGCAATTTAGATGAAAACATTATGATTGTTGTGAGATAGAAAATAAATTACAATATAATTTTTATGATTATAACACAATGAAATACTGATAACTGATAACTGATAACTGAAGTAAGCGGTACACTCCTAAAAAGAAAAAAACAACTCCACGCCGTAATTGGGGGAGTTGCTTTTTGGATAAAATGACTAAGGGTTTTCAGGCCAAACCAAAGGGTAGGGAAGGGGTTCATGGACAATTGAACTTAGACCTAGAGGGGTATCAGGAGGTGTACCAGGTAGACCCGTTGGGAAGTTGGTTTGGCTCAAAGGCTTCCCATATATTTATTACAGTAAATGGGGCGAGGATGATGGGGTAACTACAGGGTGAGAAGGTGATGCTAATATTATTTTCTACCCATCTGAAATTATTCTACCGTACGAACTAAACTGTAGAAAATCGTGACAGCTTAATATCTTGATATTGGATTAACCAATACTGGCTGTACGGCACAGCTCACTATTCCCTCGGCAGTAAATGCCTCTGGGAATT
>JAXHSW010000240.1:0-12336 GCA_034190295.1 Cyanobacteriota bacterium
GTTAGGGGTGGGTTTACTCCTGGGAGGGGTTAGGGGTGGGTTTACTCCTGGGAGGGGTTAGGGGTGGGTTTACTCCTGGATTCTGACTCCTGAGGACTCCGTCGTTATTTATTTATAACTGTTCAACCGGACATGATATGACATAATAAAAGTTAGCCTAGCATAGTTAAGAAAGCTAGGCTTTTATGTTGATTTATTCTTTTAACAAAATGAGGTTTTAGGTTAGATTTTTGGTATTATACAAATTTGCTTATTCTTCATTTGAACCAGTAAAATCATTCAAAAAGTCTTGAACTCTTTCTTCTACAGAAGTAGCATCTTGAGAATTTTCTGGAGTACTCATCTGATTCAGATTAGCTCCTCCCTGAACTCCATTCAAACCATTTTTGGATTTAGACTTTACTTCTTCCATAGAACGAGGATTAGATTTTAGTACCTGTTCTGACTTTTTCTCAACTTTCTTTAAAGCATCTTCACCTTGTGTTGGACTGCTGGTAGCTGCAATCACAGGAACAGCGCTAGATAAAAATACGAAAGTGCAGGCAAAAATAACCATTAAAAAACGTACTATATGTGATTTTAGAACTCGCGAAATGAAAATCATATATTTTTCCACCTTAATAACTTGATATCTATATAATTAATACAAAAAAAAATCATTTATACATCTAACTACAGTCATAAATATTTTTTTTTAATATCTGTCTTTGGTTAGAAGCTAAATAACTTACTCTCTAATATGTGGTTATATATTATATATTTATATTACGATTATATAAGTGAGCAGATATTCGCAGAAGATAACAAAGTAGTAGGGGAAAATACATTTTTTTTGTTTGCTGGCGCACAACGCAGGTTAACCAGGGAGGTTGAGTAAGTATCATCATGGAGGGCACAACGGAGTTATATCACTAATGTAAGTATGTATGATATTACTCATTTCGAGCGACAATTCTTACTCTGTGAAAAGCTAAATACAATGTAAAAAACCAATAAATATAGCACCATTTATATCAAATTGCATAGATAGTAATAATATAAATCTATAATATTCAAAATATTCCTTCTGATAGAGGGTACAAAAATAGATAACCATTAAGATATAAATTGTAGATAAAATTTTTTTGAAGGCTAATAATTATGAGTACAGAAGATAGAGCAAAAGCAACCGCTAAGAATATCGAAGGTAAAGCTCAAGAAATGATGGGAGAAATGACTGGTAATCCAGAAGATGAAGCTGCTGGAAAAGTTAAACAGGGAGAAGCCAAAGCAGAACATTCTGTAGAAAATGTCAAAGATGAAGCTAAGAAAATGATTGACTAGGTTATTACTATTCCCTGGTTATTCTGAAACTTTTTCAATATCTAAAAGGGAAAAATTTTTAATACAAAAATCTCTTATATCTAACTAAAAATATACTTCTCAGAAAAATTAAAAATTAACAACCATTCTACAAGAGTTTCAAATTAATTATCGGAGATGTCTATTTTATAGATATAAGGTTTTTCAATGCTGTAATAATTTATCAATTAGTCAGGGCGAGCTTGAAATAATATAAGGATTAAAATTTAATAATTTTTCATCCAAATATTAAACTTACCCTGACCTTTTTACTAAGGCAAAGAAAATTATAACTATTCAATTGAATTCCATTGCATTTATGAAACCAAACCAGAACGCAAAGCCTGAACTGCTGCCTGGGTACGGTCATTAACACACAACTTACTCAGGATACTGCGAACATGAGTTTTCACCGTTCCCACAGTAATGTAAAGCTTTTCAGCAATGTCACTATTACTACATCCAGCAACTATTAAATCTAATACTTCTAATTCCCGTTGTGTCAAAGGTTCAATTTCAATTCTGTGTTGATATTCTTCAGAAGAACACTTAATCCCAACTTTATTAATTTCAATAGTATTTTCATCATCTTGAAATTTGTTAGTGTGAGCATTAAAAAGTTTCTTACTGTGCTCAATGATAATGTTGGCCACCGATGGGTCTATCCAATTGTTTCCTTGACTTGTGACTTGAATAGCTTGTAACAAAACATTAAAACTCACATCGCTGAGAGCATAAGAGTCTGCCCCAGCAGCAAAAGCAGCCATGACTGAATTATCATTGTCCTGTGTTGTTAAGACTAAAATTTTCGTTTGTACTTCCTCAGAATTATTCTGTAACTGCTTCAACTTATTAGTCAATTCAATTCCCTCCATATCGGGTAGAGCAATAGTTAGTATGGCGACATCTGGCTGAGTTTCCTTCACAATCTTTAGACCTTCGCCACCACAAGCAGCATCTCCCACTACTTCTATGCCATCAGACATTTGCAATGCAGCAATTAGACCAGTGCGACTTAATTCCTGACCGCCGATCAAAACGACTCTAATAATATTCATTTTGGTTATTTTGAAGTTTAATTAAATAGCTGAATAGTCTGAACAGATCACAATCAAGTGAGTACTTTGAAGATATCACAATCAAGAGTTGGTTAACTATACGGTTAACTATACATATATATATGTATTTCTCATATTTCGCTCATAAGATAAAATGAGAGTTATTTGATACCTTTTCCATTGAATTAGGGATAGAAGGAAAAACCGCTCTTGACATTGCGGGAGCAAATCTCTATATTTTCGCTGTTTGCGTAGTTATGAGTTTTCAAGCAGACATACAGTACTTTCCATTGCCCGTGAGGTACAGTCCGAAGCGGGAAAAATGCCCGCACTGCAATATTTTTACTATTCACCTTGTACATCATTTGCCCGAAATCTGCTGTAAAATCTCTGAGAATTAAAAAGTTTTTGTTAGAAAATTACTATTTTTTATGAATGGGTAGTACAACAGTCTATATAAGCAGGACTTACGCAAATTAACTTTTAAACCACCATTTGTAGAGACGTCCTTCGGCAGCTCTACGGAACGCATAAGGTATTTGCTAACGCAGAGCTGGCGAATGGTGCCATAGCCATAATTAGAGTCTGTGCGTAAGTCCCGATAAGATCGGCTCCGGTTGTACATTCATAAATAAAATTTCTTTTGCAATATGCTTCCATGGAACATCCCTAAATATTTCCATCGTGAAATTCCCTCTCTCCTGAACTAAACAGTATACAGGGGTGTTGCACAGTGACAAATTATTTGAGATTGTCGAACGAGAGGATTTTGAATTAATCAATTGCTAGAATGATTAATGAATAGTTTTTTTTACTCAAAGCGTAAACAAATTTTTGGCAATATCATTTCATAACGTGCAACTCCTATACAGAACTTACATAGCAGCAGTAATCATAGTGGCAATATGGTGAATAACGACCAAGTTATGATTACACAGTACATATAGCCATACTGCATAAGTATTAAGATGGTAACTGATATTATCCAGATTTAATATTAGCAGGACTTACGCACGTTTCACCTTGAAAACGCCATAAGTAGGGACGCCATTCGGCAGCTATACGGAGCAAAAATGGCATTTGCGTTCCGTAGAGGTTCCGAAGTACGTCCTCACTGGATTTAGTGTCCGTGCGTAAGTCCCGATTAGGCCATGATTGTGTATGTCGCTTGTAAGTAGGTTTTTTTTAGGGAATTAAGTGGAAATTAGATAATTGGACAAAACTAGACAAACATACTAATATTATAACATAAAGATGTCTAATTTACTAACTGTAGCAGAAGCAGCTGAACTACTAGGAGTTTCAACAAAAACCATCAGAAGGTGGGAGACAGATGGACGAATAAAATCAATTCGTACCGAAGGAGGTCATCGTCGATTTAGGACTTCTGACTTGATAGGCAATAAGCAAAATCATTCTTTGACTCTTGCTTATGCCAGAGTAAGTAGTAATGCTCAAAAGAAAGATTTAGATCGCCAGAAGGTAGCGCTGCATTCATATTGCGCTAAAAATGGCTGGTCATGTGAAGTGATTTCAGACTTAGGTAGTGGGGTGAATTATCGCAAATCAGGACTAATCAAGCTGATCAAGCTAATTTGTTCTCACCAAGTTGAACGTTTGATTTTAACTCACAAAGATCAATTGCTCATATTGGGAAGCGATTTAATCTTCACACTGTGTGAAATATTTGGCACAGAAGTAGTTATGATCAACTGTTCACAAGACTCCACTTTTGAAGAAGTATTAGTCCAGGATGTGTTAGAAATAATTGCTATTTTTTCCGCCAGACTATATGGTTTGAGAAATTACACAAATAAGCAGATAGTCAAGCAATTAAAGGAAATTGCCAAGCAATTAGAATGAAATTTTTTAACTTTCCTGGCGGGAAGTCCCGCGCTGTAATATTTGATTCAGCGCCGTGTGGGAGAGCCAGAATATCGTATACTGAGGGAGACAGGGGGAGGGAATCACCTGGTGTATAAACTGCAACTCCGCGTGCGGGTTGAAGCGCTACCGCGGGGCTCGCTCAAGCACGGGAAAAGGGAGTATGTGTGCGACCTTTATTCAGGTTTTGTAGAAAAGAGCGATCGCATAGGTCTCCTTGAGTCAGCTTTGATAAAAATTACTACAGTCACGACACGTTGATAGCTGATAACTGACTGCTAATTGCTATTGGTATAATTATGATAGAAAATAGATAAAAAATTATATCAGCAAACGAATGGTCTATCTCACCAAAAAACTCCTTGAAGCAAAAGACTGGGTTAAAGTGCGTGCTAGTATCGACGCTCAACAATCTTTTCTGACTTGGCAGGGTTCGGTTTATGCATTTATATAGAATCCGGTTATATAGTATATGTTGATAATTCTATAATTACTTCAAGCCTTTAATCAGACCCACTTCCCCACTCCTCTACTCCCCTACTCCTCTACTCCCCTACTCCCCTACTCCCCTACTCCCAACTATACAATAACTATTCAACCGGATTCTATATTATTCCTGGGGAGCCAAAACAGCATTTGTTCCAAATAGTAGGGATGAGTGTGGCCAGATGTATTCCGAGGCTGGAGGGAGGTTGGGATTTTACTTCTAGGGAACTAACCTTTTATCTTGACCCGGAAACAGGAGAAAAGTTGGATACTTGGAAAAATCCCTGGACGGATGAAGTGTTACCTGTAGTTCATGTGGCCAATAGTCCGGTACAGGGGTTGTTTAAAAGACCAATGCCTGCATTAGTTGATGAGGAATTGACTACTTATAAGTTTGACCTATTTTCTAGTTATCCCAATCCCCTCGCCGACGATCCAAAGTTTGCTGAATATAGTCCTCAACCTCTTGATCGAGCTAGCGAATTGTTTAAGTTGACTGTACCTACGGCAGATTTACAAAATCCTGACACAACTTCTGTATCTAAGGTGATGTTGGCATGGGATAGAATAGGCCCTTGGGTGTCGTGGATGAAAATGGGCGATCGCTCTGGTAATCTAATTTATAGTGCCTGGGGTGGGAAGGTGGCTGGTGTTGCAGAGTTACCCCAGTTAATTCAGGATCAAATGAATACTCGGGTTCCGTTGTTTAAGAATGCAGCTAAATCTATTTTAGATAAGGATGATGTGACTTCTTGGATTTATTTTAAGCAAAATTTTGATGCTTATTTGAAAGGAGAAAAATTTCCCATTCCTGTGGCGGAAGTTGAGTAAAAAAGGAGGGGAAAAAGATAGATTTATGTAATGATAAAAATAAATGTAGATATCCTGGCTTTATTTATGATTAATTGCAGTCTAAAATTTACCCGAAATAGATTATTTTTTCTTGATTTACCCCTTTAGTTTAACTCATTTATGCTTCTTCAGATAATCCCGACCTTGCTCGAATTAGACAGGGCGGGATTCTTCGACGTGCATAGAACGAATCGCAGTGAAATATTTAGCTTTTTCGGACAAATAATATAACACACCCAATAATGAGAAATCCAACTCCCCACCAAAGTGAATTACCTGGTAAAACCTTGAGCAAAAGAGTCACGATACCTGAAGTAATCAGCGACGATCCTATTGTTGTTTTATATTCAATCATAATCGATTAAAATCCTAGATTCATGGGCAGAGCACTTTAATCCTAATATCCTAATACAGTTATTAAGTATGAGGCAGTTATGCTATAGTTTGTAGACTAACGGAAAAACTCTATAAAAACCTCTATCTATAGACTTAAAAAACTTAAATTTGTTCAAATTTTCTAAAAATTGACAAAAATTGAACCCCAAAAACAGTTTTTTGTTTGATCTTTACCTATATTGTTTAACTTCTATCTAAATTAATACAAATTTAGATGTATTGACTTTATTTTAGCTAGTATAAATAACTCTTTTTCGCAGATACCCATTAAAAAATAAATTCTAATTTTATACTAAAATACCAAATCCGACGATCGCGTATTACCTTTTTCAAATTCCTCTCTAACCCTTCTGCATTCTGCCTTGCCTTCATAATAAAGCTTCTATCTAAACCGGATTAGTATAATAGAGTGTTCTATGCTATCTTTGGCCAAGATATATCAATATTGTTGACTAACTAAAGGTTTGGCTATGACCTCTCACATTCTGGTAGTTGAAGATGAGGCAAAACTAGCTCAATTTATCGAGCTAGAACTTAAATATGAAGGTTATCAAGTAACAGTGGCTAATGATGGGTTCGCTGGCATAACAATGGCACGAGAAATTAAGCCAGATTTGATAATTCTTGACTGGATGTTACCTGGTTTATCGGGGTTAGAATTATGTCGTCGTTTGCGAACTACTGGCGATAAAGTACCAATTATTTTATTAACAGCTAAGGATGATGTGAGCGATCGCGTAGCTGGTTTAGATGCAGGGGCGGATGATTATGTGTTAAAGCCTTTTAGCCTGGAAGAATTATTAGCTAGAGTTAGGGCACATCTCAGACGTACTCAAGAACCTAATCCCGATTTATTAATGTTTGAAGACCTGAGTTTAAATAGAAGTACGAGGGAAGTTTATCGGGATAATAGAGCAATTGAATTAACAGCAAAAGAATTTGATTTATTGGAATATTTAATGGCTCATCCTCGACAAGTTTTGACAAGAGATAGAATTTTAGAAACTGTTTGGGGTTATGATTTTATGGGCGATTCAAATATTATTGAAGTTTATATTCGTTACTTACGTTTGAAGTTAGAATCTAATGATGAAAAAAGGTTAATTCAAACTGTGCGAGGAGTGGGTTATGTTTTGCGGGAATAATTTAGGAATCAGGAAAAATATTATTTGGAGAAATGTTTTTCCCACTGTTAATTATTAATTGTTCAACTATTACTTACCGAAGAATTAATAATTATTAATTAAATAATTCAGCTTTATTAGCCTCCCCTTGGCTGCGCCGCGAGCTGTCGCTCTACAAGGGAAAAAAAGTGCTAGGATATTTCCTGATATTCAATTCCGTAACGGTTAAAACCCGAGGTAATTATCCATTATCCATTATCCATTAATGAATATATTCCTGCATTTCTTTTCTCGCCTTTTCTGTTATCAAAATAATATGGGTATAAAACCCCGCCTTTTAAGGCGCAATATTTTTGGAGCGGAGCTCAAATCCCCTAGTTCCCCTCCTGGGAGGGGTTAGGGGTGGGTTGGCTCCCCTCCTGGGAGGGGCGGGGGTGGGTTGGGTTAGGGGTGGGTACACTTGCTGACTTGCAGACTTGCTGACTTCTGACTTCGTTAAGGCTTCCTCTAACCACTGACTTCTATTAGGGAGCGATCGCACATACTCATCAATATCCTGTGGAACTTTTACAGATAAAGGCTTTTCAGCTTTTTGCTTTTCACCTTCACCCAATACGATCATTACTTTGCCTTTTTTATTTCTGACTAATTTGGACATAATTTTCTGCTGATGATTTTTGCATCTATAAAGTATATCTATTCTTAATACAGAATAGGCATCTCCAATAATAAAAAATCGAATCAATTATCCCACAGAAATTATTAATTCTTCCCCTCCACCGGAGGGGTTAGGGGTGGGTTCCCTACTCCCTACTCCCTACTCCCTACTCCCTCTTTTCTGGAGAAACATCATTTGCAGACCACAAAGAGAAAGACAATGACTGAAAATATTGAACAATTATTAGACGATCGAGCAACTCTAATTATTTATATGGTAAAACAAGGGGAACAATGGGTTCGACATTCAGGAGGGTTAATTGAAAAAGATGAAACAACTCGTCTGATTCGTGCTAGTTATGATTGGCAAGCGGTAGAAAAAAGACAGTATGAACAAGAAATTGGTCGGCGACTCTATTCTACTGGTTATGGTGCTACCCTTCGTTCTTCCAGAGCAATTCCTACGGACTGGATAGTTTCTCATGTAGAACGTTATGAACCAGACCTGCAAAATATGCCATTATTCCGTGAAGTTATTATCGCATATTGTGAGAAAAAACCAATGACTCTTGAGGAATATAAATCTTTAGTTTATGAACGAGAACCTCAAGTTTCAGTTGAATCTTTTGGCGGTAATGAACAGCGTTATCAAGAGTGGTTGAAATCAAATGGAACTTGAGAAAATTTATAGACTAAATAATAGACATTTCCAGAAAAGAGGCAACAGGCAACAGCTCATCTAGCAACCCACCCCTAACCCCTCCCACGAGGGGAATAATTGATAATTTATGGATAAGAATTGATTTTATTTTGAATTTTTGGAGATGTCTAATACAGCGGATTCCACCAAGCGTGAAGTACACTCATCGCGAGCAAGATGCCCGCACTGGAAAGATTTAATTGTTAATATCTGTACTTCATAATTGATTTTATTTTGAATTTTTGGAGATGTCTAATACAGCGGATTCCACCAAGCGTGAAGTACACTCATTGCGGGCAAGATGCCCACACTGGGAAGATTTAATTGTTAATATCTGTACTTCATATATTTGTAATCTGCTGTATTACCAAAAAATGAGGTTTAAAGCCTCCCCTTTTAAGGGGATGAAAAAATTTCAATTCAGTATTTTCAAGCCTCCGGCTTTAGTCGGAGGTACTGATAACTGATAACTGATAACTGATAACTGAAATAACCTAACCACCAGAAATTTTCCTCACTTCCTCAACAGTTAAACTCAGAATTTGCGCTACTTGTTCCACACTCATTCCTGTTGCTAATAACTGAGGAATAGCATTTCTTCGTGCTTGGCGTTCTTGTTCTGCACGTTGGCGTTCTTGTTCTGCTTGGTTGGCAAGGCGATCGCCACGCGCTTTTTCTACTTCTGCTCTTTCTGCTCCTGTTAACAACAAGTTACCTTCAGAGTCCCACCAACGTAACCATGATAGAGTTTGATTTTGATAGGAACCTTGCCATATTCCCAATTCTATTTCTAGGGGTTCAATGAAATAGTGACCTCGCTCATTAGGAGACATCTGGCGATAAGAGTCATTCACTAAATTATACATTTGTAAGTTGCCAGTTTGGATGATATATACTCCGTAGTAAGGTATTTTGACTATGCGTTCGTAGACCCAAAATTTTCCTGGTCTTTTAGTTTCACCATCCTGGGAAACTGACAAAGGAGTTTTGTCTAATTCTTCTGTTCCGTCTCCACTGGCAAATTCTAGAGCAATTAAAGGTGCCATATATTCTCGCCACAGACAATAGGAACGACGAATTTCACCGTTTAATAGTGGTGGTACATTGGGAACGTAAAACCAATCTGGTGCTTCTGCTCCTCTTTCGGGGGGTTCTGTTTCTCGCCAATAGATACCACTGTCTTGCCCGATGGCATAATTTCCATCTGGGTGTCGTTGTTGTAAAATTGGTGCGATGGAATCAGTTAAAAGGATACTTTGGGGATGTTCCTGGAAGTTTTTCACAAAAGTGCCGTCTTCATCTGGTAATTGAGTATGATCGGGAAAGGGTGGTGGTAGGTCTATTTTTATTTTTGTTTCACTCATAAAAAATTCTACCTTTGGTGATTATTATTACCTGAATTTTATCACAATCACATGGGATTTTACCGAATAATTAATAATTAAATAATTGAAGAAGCTCGTAGGAAAATGCAAGCTGATTTTAAAGAAACTGGTATCGAAACTCAAGAACAAATTTTAGAGCTGATCCGTGAAGTGAAGCGAGAGCTTTTTCAGGAGCGTTATGGATGAGGATAATTTTTTGAGTTCCGTAATTGTGTGACACACCTTCATCTTTAGTGATTATTATCTACACTTTTAAGACTTACGCAAAAACCGGGTTATGATACAAATTAGGTTATAATATTAGACAGTAAATGAAGATTGCTAGGAAATTAAATATGGAGTTTATTCAAACTAAAGCTAAAGTTAAAAATGGACAATTAATTATAACTGAACCTCATCAAGATTTGCCGAATGATAAGGAGGTTGAAGTGGTGATTATTGTTTCTGATAAAAATAAATCAATTAGAAGAAGCTCGTAGGAAAATGCAAGCTGATTTTAAAGAAGCTGGTATTGAAACTAAAGAACAAGTTTTAGAACTGATTCGCGAAGTAAAGCAAGAACTTTTTCAGGAGCGTTATGGATGAGGAGAATTTTTTTAGACACAAACAAATCTTGATTTAAAATACTCTAAATTAATCAAATAGTTTGTTTTAAAATATAAAGATGAATCAATTGCGATTTGAGTGGGATAAGGAAAAGAATCTGATTAATCAAAAAAAGCACGGTGTTTCATTTGAAGAGGCAAAATCAGTGTTTTATGATGATAATGCTATTCAATTTTGGGATGAGCAACACTCTGATTTAGAGGATAGATTTTTGTTGCTTGGTATCAGCTCAAAAATGCGAATATTATTGATAGTTCATTGTTATCGAGAACAAGAGTCTGTAATCAGAATTATTTCTGCCCGCAAAGCAACTAAAAATGAAAGTAAACTTTATGGAGGATAAAATTATGAAGCCAGAATATGACCTAACTAAAATGAAAAGTCGCCCTAATCCTTATGCTAAAAAACTCAAGCAACAAATAAGTTTATCTTTAGGGGTTGAAGTAATAGAATATTTTGAGAAAAAAGCACAAGAAAAAGGAATTTCTTATCAACAATTAATTGATTTATACCTTCAAGATTGTGTGAATAGCAAACGTGAATTATCTTAATGTTGAGTTTAGATACAGTCAGGGAAAGCGATCGCTATCTTTTAGGCTGCTTGACTAAAGTTTTTGGCTAGATATTTCTCCCTTACAAACGCTCACTTTCAGCAGATTGATTTTTTTTTAACTATTGTCCAATAGTAATGTTGAGTTTAGATACAGTCAGGGGAAGCGATCGCTATGTTGTTAGGTGCTTGACTAAAGTTTTTGGCTAGATATTTTTTCCTTACGAACGCTCACTTTCAGCATATTGATTCTTTTTTAACTATTGTCCAATAGTAGGGAAAGCGATCGCTATCTTTTAGGCTGCTTGACTAAAATTTTGGACTAGATATTTCTCCCTTACGAAGGCTCACTTTCAGCAGATTGATTCTTTTTTAACTATTGTCCAATAGTAATGTTGAGTTTAGATACAGTCAGGGGAAGCGATCGCTATGTTGTTAGGTGCTTGACTAAAGTTTTTGGCTAGATATTTCTCCCTTACAAACGCTCACTTTCAGCAGATTGATTTTTTTTTAACTATTGTCCAATAGTAATGTTGAGTTGAGATACAGTTAGGGGAAGCGATCGCTATCTTTTAGGGTGCTTGACTAAAGTTTTTGGACTAGATATTTCTCCCTTACGAAGGCTCACTTTCAGCAGATTGATTTTTTTTTTAACTATTGTCCAATAGTAATGTTGAGTTGAGATACAGTTAGGGGAAGCGATCGCTATCTTTTAGGGTGCTTGACTAAAGTTTTTGGCTAGATATTTCTCCCTTACGAAGGCTCACTTTCAGCAGATTGATTTTTTTTTAACTATTGTCCAATAGTAATGTTGAGTTGAGATACAGTTAGGGGAAGCGATCGCTATCTTTTAGGGTGCTTGACTAAAGTTTTTGGACTAGATATTTCTCCCTTACGAAGGCTCACTTTCAGCAGATTGATTTTTTTTTAACTATTGTCCAATAGTAATGTTGAGTTGAGATACAGTTAGGGGAAGCGATCGCTATCTTTTAGGGTGCTTGACTAAAGTTTTTGGACTAGATATTTCTCCCTTACGAAGGCTCACTTTCAGCAGATTGATTTTTTTTTAACTATTGTCCAATAGTAGGGAAAGCGATCGCTATGTTGTTAGATGCTTGACTAAAGTTTTTGGCTAGATATTTCTCCCTTACGAAGGCTCACTTTCAGCAGATTGATTTTTTTTTAACTATTGTCCAATAGTAATGTTGAGTTTAGATACAGTCAGGGAAAGCGATCGCTATGTTGTTAGATGCTTGACTAAAGTTTTTGGACTAGATATTTCTCCCTTACGAAGGCT
>JAXHSW010000241.1:0-12296 GCA_034190295.1 Cyanobacteriota bacterium
GCAAAGCTGCCGAATGGCGCTCATCACCAGAGCAATAACTATTGTCCAATAGTAATCATTGCCTTCCCAGGGCGATCGCTCATCACCAGAGCAATAACTATTGTCCAATAGTAATCATTGCCTTCCCAGGGCGATCGCTCATCACCAGAGCAATAACTATTGTCCAATAGTAATCATTGCAGTCGCAGAGCGATTAAGCTGCCACACTTGCTCCGAATGGCGCTCATCAGCACAGCAATAACTATTGTCCAATAGTAATCATTGCCTTCCCAGGGCGATCGCTCATCAGCACAGCAATAACTATTGTCCAATAGTAATCATTGCCTTCCCAGGGCGATATAACTGCCGAATGGATGTTAAGAACGCTACTTTCATGCAACAAAGCCATTATTAATTATTAATTATCATTTCTCTTATGGGTTTAATACCCCACCCTCACCCGCGGTGCTCAAAATTGTTGGTAGTGCGTCAAGGAAGTTGGTTCGTGTGGGAAGTGCGGTCCGTGCGGGAAGCGTGAGAAGTGTAGTCCGGTCTGCTCGAAAGTAGGAGGAATAATTGTACCTGTATCTTTCTGGGAAGTGTCTGTCTTTCGTCCTAACTTTTTGGTCTTAAAGGGTGAAAAATTTGCACTTTTTTCCCGACAAAAATCCTAAAAACTTTATAGATCAGTGCTTTTAGATTAGATATGCGGGCCCTACGCAGGCGAATCCCACACTTTACTGATGCATAACCAAATTGTTTGTGGTTAGAATCCATAAGCAATTTTCTCTCCTGAGGACTGAGGACTGAGGACTGACTCCTTCTTCAAACCGAACCCGAGCGGATTTGGTCTAATAGAGTTTTATGCTAATTTTCTTCCTTCTTGCTTCCTCCTTCTTCCTTCTTACTTCCTATAGTATGATGATGGGAAATTGTATTTTTTATCTCAAAAGGAAACAGTCAAGATGACGGAAACACCGCCCCCAGAACAGTCTAAAAAGTTGGGAATAGTTAATCAAGCACTTATTTTTATTGAAAAAGTTGGTAATAAACTGCCAGACCCCATTACATTATTTTTCTATCTTTCTATAGCAGTAATTTTGATTAGCGCGATCGCTAATTTGACAAATCTATCCGTCGTACATCCTGCAACTAAAGAAACTATTCAAGCAGTCTCTCTATTTACTCCTGAAGGTATCCGTAGAATAATTACTGAAGCTGTGAGTAACTTTGTTAATTTTCCTCCCCTGGGTACTGTACTTGTAGCGATGTTAGGGGTAGGAGTGGCAGAGTCTACAGGGTTAATTTCTGCTCTACTGCGTCAGGTAGTGTTACTTGCTCCGGCAAAGTTTATTACTCCAGCGATTATTTTTTGTGGGGTAATGTCTAATCTTGCTTCTGATGCTGGATATGTGGTTTTAACTCCTCTTGCTGCTTTAGTATTTTTAGCATATAAACGTCATCCCATAGCAGGTTTGGCTGCTGCTTTTGCTGGAGTTTCTGGAGGTTATAGTGCTAATTTATTAATTGGTTCTCTTGAGCCTTTATTAGCAGGAATTACTGAAAATTCTGCTCAATTAATTAATTCTGAATATACAGTTAATCCAGCGGTAAATTATTATTTTATGGTAGTTTCTACATTTGTTATTACTTTAGTTGGTTGGTATATTACGGATAAAATTGTAGAGCCTCGTCTTGGTAAATATGATGGGGAAATTGAGCGAACAGAAATTCAAGAATTGACTGGTGCGGAACGAAAAGGTTTGCGTTGGGCTGGATATTCTTTATTGGCTTTTGTAGCGCTTTTATTAATATTAGTTTTACCTCCTGAAGGAATTTTGCGCGACCCGGAAACTTTAACTATTATTCCTTCTCCTTTTTTCCAGGGAATTGTACCAATAATAATGGTAGGATTTATTGTGCCTGGTATTGTTTATGGAAAAGTAGCAGGTACAATTCAGAGCGATAAAGATATTGCTCAAGGTATGACTCAGGCTATGAGTTTAATGGGTTATTATATTGCTTTATCATTTTTTGCTGCTCAATTTGTTGCTTATTTTGGTTGGAGTAATTTAGGCATTATCTTAGCTGTTAATGGTGCAAATTTTCTCAAAGCTACTGGTTTTACTGGATTGCCTTTGCTCATAAGTTTTATCATTGTTAGTGGTTTTATTAATTTATTTATTGGTTCTGCATCGGCTAAATGGAATATTATGGCTCCGGTATTTGTGCCGATGTTAATGTTAGTTGGTTATACACCGGAGTTGACACAAATGGTTTATAGAATTGGAGATTCTACAACTAATATTATTACGCCTTTGATGCCTTATTTTCCCATTATTGTTGCCTTTGCTCAGAGATACGATAAAAAGACAGGAATGGGAACTTTAATTGCTACAATGCTGCCTTATTCTTTAGCTTTCCTAATATCTTGGTCAGCTTTATTTATCATCTGGTTTATTTTCGGAATTCCCATTGGACCAGGAGCGACAATGAGACTTTGAGTAAGAAACTAATGCTGTTAGTGGGAGACATTTATTAGGGCGTTGCTGATTCTGGGTATGATTTGATAATTGTGTATTTTGTATTTTTTATTTTGGATGGTTTGAACTACTTGTTAATATTAACTGTTCCCTGTTCCCTGTTCCCAGCTCCGGTGTTCTCTATTCCCTATAAACCTACTTTCATACCTTAATTCAGCAATGCCTTATTAGTTATCAGTTACCCAAAATCAGATTAGCAACTCCCATAGTCTAGTTTCGGCACTCCTGTGAAAATCATGCTCTCTTCACGCCATAAATAGGACTTGCTGATTAACTATTAAAGCATTGATATATAAAAGTTTCAGCCTTCTTAAATTGAAAAAAAGTGCCAGCTTTTCAGTCAAGAGAGCTTTAACGAAGTCTGCAAGTCTGCAAGTCTGCAAGTCTGCAAGTGTACCCACCCCTAACCCCTCCGGTGGAGGGGAAATAGGGGATTTGAGAAAAGCTCCAAAAATATTGCGCCTTAAAAGGCGGGGTTTTAGACCCTTATGATTTTGATAAAAACTAGCATTTTGTGCAGACAAGGACAGAAAAATTGGTAGTGCGTCAAGGAAGTGTGGGAAGTGTGGGAAGTTGGTTCGTGCGGGAAGTGTGGGAAGTGTGGGAAGTGTGGTCTGGTCCGCTCGAAAGTAGGAGGAATAATTGTACCTGTATCTTTCTGGGAAGTGTCTGTCTTTCGTCCTAACTTTTTGGTCTTAAAGGGTGAAAAATTTGCACTTTTTTCCCGACAAAAATCCTAAAAACTTTATAGATCAGTGCTTTTACATTAGATTTGCCAGTCCTACTTGACGAATCCCACACTTTACTGATGCACAACCGAAAAATTAAGGGACAATTCTTCCAGCTACATCCTCTGTATTTCCCATTTATCCTGACTCAGTCCTCCTACCTTCACCCATAAAACTTTTGAGAGCATTCCCTAAATATTTGTGTTATATCATGTCCGGATAATAGCGTGATGAAAAAAACCAAAACTGTCACTTGCAGTAAAAATCTTTTTATTCTCCCTACTCCCTACTCCCTACTCCCTACTCCCTTATTTATAACTGTTCAACCGGACATGATATTATTGGGTGTTGCATCATCATGGGATGATTTTGATATATGTCAAAAAATTTGTTTTGATCTATCAACATCTTCAGATGCGTGTAAATGTGACGATCGTCCCGCAATTATGCAACGCCGCCGTGTTATTGTCCTATCAATTCTTCGACGGACAAACGAACTTCAAGATTCCCCAACTCAAATAACCTTTGCTTCCTGCTTCTATCCAGTGCTTCAGACCTACTTTCATGGGTTCAATATACTCCTGACCACTTGCTGCAACTGCTCCGTCATAATCTTCCTCAATATTCTTGAGAATACGTTGGTAATGGTTAACTAACTGCTCGGAAAGGTCTACCACTTCCACTTCCTGTAAACCAGCTAAACTTGCAGCTTTTCGATAAAAAGCGATCGAACCAAGGGAAGTTAAATGAATTCGGTCTAAAACTGGCTGAAGCACTCCCTCCGGACAATCATCACTTTGCATTGGATCGGTAAATATAAACTTCCCACCAGATTTCAGTACCCGCTGGACTTCTTTGAATACCAGAATCCGATTCCCACTGTGCAGAATGGCATCTTGAGACCAAACAAAATCTACACTGTTGTCATCTATGGGAATATCTTCAAAACTACCATCAATAACTTCTATCAGCGATGTCAGATTCTGTTCCTCGTTCAACTTACGGTTTCTCTGATTCTGGGTTTCACTCAGATTTAAACACTTTACCGTACAGCCAAAAGTTTGAGCCAGGTAACGAGCTGCTCCCCCATATCCAGCACCAATATCTAAAACTACGCTATCTTTGCTCAAATTGAGGTGAGATGCCATAGTCTCTACCGTGCGACGACTAGCATCAAACACTGGCTCATTCTCACTCTCGTAAATTCCAATATGAATATCTTCACCACCCCACATTTTAGCATAGAAACTGTCTGCACTATCACTATTGTAATACTCGCGAGCGGTGTTAACTGTTGGGGAATATGTCATTGTACTATTTTTCAAGGTAGAATCTTTGTAACTTTTTTCAGCGACATGAATAAAAAAATCTTGTTCGTCTTGATGGTATGTTTCCTGAAAATCACCATAAGTTTTGATGCGTTGGAAAGCTACTTCAAACATCAACTTCCTGGTGTAATTTTTCCGCAGGGGAAACATATTTAGGTGATAGACTGAACGATCGGGGAATTCATACTTGAACCTAGCTAAACCTTCGTCAATATGTTCTGGTTCAGCTTTGATATTGTCCCCACAGTAATAATAGATATGCTTTGAGGAAAATCCAACATCAAGTATCGTATCATAGTTGCGCTGATCTAATATCAGAATTCCATCGTGGTTCAAGGCAGCATAAAATTCAGCAAGGGCTTTGCGACGGTCTTGTTCTGAGAACAAGTGGGTAAAAGAGTTGCCCAAACAGATGACTGCATCAAATTTACCATGAATGTCACGATTTAGCCAGCGCCAGTCTGCTTGTACAGTTCGTAAAATCAGCCCGTGGGAACGAGCATTTGAAAATGCTTGGGCCAGCATCTCTGGACTTCCATCTGCACTAACCACATCAAATCCTGCTTGAAGAAGGCGAATAGAATGAAATCCGGTTCCAGTTGCAACATCTAGCACTTTCTGCACACCGTGCTGTTTGAGGATGTCAATAAAAAAACTGCCTTCACTTTTTGCCCGAGTTTCCCAACTGATTAACTCATCCCATTTAGAAACAAAACTTTGAATATATTCAGCTTGATAATGAGATGTATCTCTGACACCTAGAGGATCGTTACCATATTCCTGCCGAGTGGGGTTAGTTTTTTCTTTGTTGATACTCATTAATTTCTAGATTATGTCTTTATTCACGATCGGGGTTCTTTGGCAATATCATGCTATATTAAGGTTGAACCCTTGTCAAATAGAAATCTCCACCAAAAGAGGGGGTAGGCAGTAGACCTCTCCAAAAAAGATATAGATTTTTTGCAGGAGTAGGCAACAGGCAACAGGCAACAGGCAACAGGCAACAGGCAACAGGCAACAGGTAAGATTTTTTCACAGAAATTGGCAGGAAAAAATGATTTTTTAGGGTTAATTTTTATTTCCTTAACTGCTCTAATTAAAAGGTTAATTTATTTTCTGGAGATGTCTAGTAGAGGGAAATAATTGATAATTTATGTGCGATAATTGATTAGAATTTTTATTATTACCGAATAATTAAGGTAAAAATCCTCTCACTCACCCTGGAGAAACAATGAATTAATTTTCACGATCGTTCAATTCTATCCGTTTTAGGGAGAGGTAATTATCAATTATTCATTATCAATTATCAATTATTAAACAGATGTCTAATTGAGTTTTCCGATCGTCCATATTTATTTTCCCTTGCTATTTGCAGAGCCAATAATTACCCAAATAGCAGAATTAAACAAATGAGGATAGTCTTCATCAATTATTGGCAGTTAGCAAATAGCGATCGCCTCTGACTCATCTACTTTTTTATTTTCTTGAATATCAGAAATATCCTCTACAAATAAATACTGATTATTCATTTCAACTGTGCCAAATAAAGTGGCAAAAGAAACATCCGCAGCATCTCTACCTGTACTAATTTTAATAATATTTGTTAGTGGTACTAATTTAGTTGGAGCAAACAAATACCAGCGAGCGCCTAAATAAGCTTCAAAACAAGCATGAAAATCTGGAGGATTAAGATTATAAGCATAAGCAGAAACAAAACGAACTGGAATATTTTATGTCCGAAAAAAGCAATTCCTAAATGAGCAAAATCACGACAAACACCCGCCCTTTCCGTAGCAGTATCAAAAGCTGAAGTTTGAGAGTCTGTACTGCCAAATAAATATTTTACCTTGTCATAAATCCAGTCACAAATCATCATTACTCGAGAATAACCAGGGTTTAAATTGCCAAATTATGATTGTGCTAAACCAAATAATAAATCTGACTGACAATAACGACTAGGATAAAGATAATCAAGTGTTTATACAGGCAAATCAGCAGGTAAAATTTCATAAATATTATAATAATTGCCATAATAATGTGATAATTCTACAGTCGCTTGATAAGAAATTTCTAATTTCCCAATAGGAGCATTAACTCGAATAAATCTATTTTTTTCCGAGCTACTAATATATTCATCTCTTGCCAAAAATGGATTAAACTGTAGTTGTTCTTGCACAATATTTTGACAGTTATTATTAACTACTTGAACATTAAATAAAAAAGTGGTAAATTGAGAAATAGTATAATTAAGTTGACAACCAACTTTGAATTTTTTCATGTTATTTTTTGTATGACTTATGATAGATATAAATAGCGGTTTAGTCTGCTAACCTCTTAGATAGAAATTAGTAATATTTTTTTTATACTATATCAAGGAAACTAAAGTTGTGAACTATAAAATAATCTTTCGACTACTCAAAAAAACCGTTCAAGAATGGCAACAAGATAAAGCACCAGTTTTGGCCGCAGCTTTAACTTATCATACATTATTTTCTATCGCACCATTATTTATTATTGCAGTAGCGATCGCTGGTTTTGTCTTTGGCAAATCTGCTGCAGAGGGGGAGTTAGTAACGCAACTAGAAAATTTTATGGGTCAGCAAATAGCAGAAACTATTCAAAACCTGGTAGTCAATATTTCTCGTCCCCAGTCAGGAATTATTGCCACTCTCATCGGTGTCGGTACTCTGTTTTGGGGAGCGTCAAATTTATTTGCCCAATTAAAGTTAGCCTTAAATGTGATTTGGAATGTTTCACCCCGACCAGGTCGCGGTATTGTCGGATTTATTCAAGACCGATTGTTGTCAGTGGGGATGGTTTTAGGAGCGGGTTTAGTCTTAATTTTATTATTGGTAGCTAGTACTGTATTAACAGCAATTAATCAATGGCTTAATAACATACTCAATACTCCGGATGGTATTTGGAGTCTGATTGATATTTCTATTTCATTTGGTATAGTAATGTTGTTATTTGCTGGAGTTTATAAATTTTTGCCAGATGTAAAAATAGCTTGGAGTGATGTTTGGATCGGTTCAGTAATTACTGGGGTATTATTCACAATTGGTAAAAGTTTAATCGGATTATATTTAGGTAATAGTGGAGCAGGTTCAGCTTATGGTGTTGCGGGTTCTTTGGTAGTATTATTATTATGGATTAATTACTCATGGCAAATTCTATTTTTTGGGGCAGAATTTACTCAAGTTTGGGCTAATAAATATGGTTCGAGAATAGTTGCTAAAACTAAGGAAAATATTGAATAGATATCTGGTGGAAAATAAAGAAACCTTTTAATTAGAGCAGGCTAAGGATACGAAAAATTCACCATAAAAAATACTTTTTCGTATCTTTTTCGTAAAAATATCTTATCGAATAATTAAGGTTTAAAGCCTCTCGTAAGCAAGGAGAAACAAGCGGTCGTTCGCGAAGCGCGGAACGGAGTTCTATCTTCGTAGCTTCCCCGTAGGGTGGAATGGCTCCGAAACCTGCGCTGTCCGACCATCGACCAAGAGAGAAAAAATTTTCTTTTTATTCAATCCTCTTCCTTTTAAGGCTATGCTTTAAAAACATCTTTCTTAACATAAAACTTGACAAAATAAATAAGTTCTGTATAAGACTTTGAGAGGGTTTTTCCGGAGAAAAGTGTATTGAAAAATACATTTTTTTGATAGTAGCGATCGCGTCGAGACCAGCAACGATGAATTGAGAAACCCCATCACCCAGTAAAGAAGTAAAGTTAACGCTTTCGCCGGGGCTAAATTCACCGAGTTTTTGCCCGTTAGCAAATACGGTAAAGATATTATCTGAGTCGATACCGAAGGGAAAATTGACAATATCGGTAAACAAAGAATCCCCAAGCATTTCAAATTCAAAACCATAATTTCTCGGCGGGTCGTACCACAAACCGCTTGGTACTTGATTACAGCACTT
Organism: Cyanobacteriota bacterium; assembly: GCA_034190295.1. Classification (GTDB taxonomy): domain Bacteria; phylum Cyanobacteriota; class Cyanobacteriia; order Cyanobacteriales; family Microcoleaceae; genus Okeania. The sequence goes on from JAXHSW010000241.1 coordinate 8,506, forward strand.
TTGAGGATAGTGAGGTACAGCTATCAGACTATTTATTCCTATATTCCCTGTTGCCTGTTGCCTTTCGGAGCTGTTGCCTGTTGCCTAAAGCAATAAAACTTTGTACCTCATCAACTAGAAAACTGCTGTAAATAAAAACGAGCCTTCTTGAAGGTTGTTTGGCAGCAAAGGAATTTGCTGGAGTTTGCCAATTTGTGTTTTGATGGAGTTAACGATAAATTTCGCTGCTTCACCCCTGCTAACAGAGTTATCTGGTTTGTATTCGCCGTCAGCAAAACCGCCAACTATGTTGTTACATTTGAGAGTTGTAATGTGTTCGTAAAAGACGTTGCTGTTGTCAACATCAGGGAAATTACCGCAAGTAGCATTTCTCTGTTTGGAAAATAAGCGATCGCCAAAAACCCCCTTAACCTTAACCAAAAAAATCCCCACTACCAGCAAAACTTTGCAGCCATCCGTAAACATACTCAAACCCATGAGCCACCAAACTATTTACAACCGTATTATTAGGTAAAGACATAACCTTATCCTCCAGAAAAATCAAATAAATAACAAGGTCTAATCTGAAAAAATCTTCCCCTAAGTCCCCAGGAGGGAAACTTAACTAAGTTGAAGAGTAGGGAAAAAGCAGTTTAAAAGTTATGAAATTGCAGCCCTCTACTCCCTTAAAGTCTGAAAACTTGAAACTTATAAAAAATCCTTATGCAACATATAATCTAAACTAATTTAGCTTGACAAATAAGAAGTTTTTGATGAACTTCAGTAGGTTGGGTTAAGCGCGCTTGGCAACCCAACAAATATTCCTAATGCTAGTACTTTGCTAGTCAAATAAAGCATGAATCAGAATATCTGTGAGAGACTTTTGTTGAATTTCATACCAAAACTTCGTGTCAACAATATCACATTTTGCACCAGCGTTGACAAGATGATCGTCTAAGAAAGTCAAACATTCTGTTGTTATTGGATCTTCACCAATTTGTAAAAAACTAATTCCTAATTCATAACTATTTTCTGTACCTGGAACCAGGTCGATTTTTTCAGTAGTATTAATAATTAAATTTGCCAAAGCTTCTTGTTCATCAGAAATTTTATCTACTAATACTAAAATAATATCTCCATTCTTAGTTTGCTTTGCATCTCGGCGTTGAAAATAGTCATTAATAGCATCTTCTAAACTACTTACTACATCTATTATTTCTGGAGGCTCCTTTAACTGAAATAGTTGGGCTAATTTTACGACTTCTGTATTTATATGCTTAATAAAAGGACTAGAAGCAAGATAAACAGTAATTCCATCATTATCTAATGATTGACAATGCTTGGCTAAATCAATGATTTTTATTTGTGCTGCAATCCAATCTTCATAGTACAAATTAGAAGCAGACCAGCTTTCAAGACTTCGAGCAAAAATAAATGTGTAGTCTCTATTTTTTAGTAATGAAAGATTATCAGACATAAACTTTTACCTTTTTAGTTTGAAACAATATAGTTTTTTGTACTTACAATCAAACATTGTAGCAATTTAAATAAGTGTATGTCTATTACAGTGCTTTTCAGGTTGATAAACCACATCGCCACAACCAAAACCCTGTCATTTCAGTTCTCAGTTATCAGTTCTCAGTACCTCCGACTAAACCCGGAGAAAATGAAAATACGCTCATTGAATATTTTTTCATCCCCTTAAAAGGGGCAGGATTAATTCTTTGCCTGGGGAGAATATTTACAACCCTATATTTTTTTATATCTTGCGATCCCCACACTTCCCACCCGGACCACACTCCCCACCCGGACCACACTTCCCACACTTCCCACCCGGACCACACTTCCCACTCTCCACACACTTTGCTGAAAAAAGCAAACCCTAAGTAGGTATTAATGCTGTGACTGCATAGCGATTTGGAGATAAATATTTTTCAGCTAAATTGAGTAATTCTTGTGGTTGAAATGCTGCTATTTTTTCTGGATAAGCGATCGCTAATTCTGGTTGTGCTATAGTAAAATAATAACCATAAAGACCTGCTAACTGTCCTGGACTTTCAATGGAAAACACATAATCATTACATAATAAACGCTGACACCTAGCTAATTCTGCCTCAGAAATCTCTTGAGTTAATAACTCATAAAGGCGATCGCCAATTCGTGCCTCTACTTCTGGAATATCTTTCGGTTCTAGCATGGCGCTAATTGTAAATAAACTTGAGTCTTGCTGCAAAGAAAAACTGCTAACAATTCCTTGTACTAAACCTAAATCTTCGCGCAATTCTCTAACCAATCTAGAACTTCTACCATCAGCTAATAATATTGACAGTAAATCTAATCCATAAGCATCATCTAGTTGTTCGACTCCAGGTCCGATCCAAGCCATTGTTAGACGACCTTGTTCTAATCTGGGCAAACATATTTCCTGGCGACGAACTTCAGTTATTAAAGGTTCTGCTGCTATTTCGACTCGCGGACAATGAGAACATTTTTCCGCAAAATTGGCAAAAGCTGCATTGACTAATTCTATTACCTGGGTTTGTTCTACTCCCCCAATAACTACCACTGCCATATTCTCTGGTTGATAGTGATGACTGTGAAAACAACGCATTTCATCAACTTCTCGCTCTCTCAGAAGTTCTGCTGTCCCCATAACTGAACGTCGGTAGGGATGATATTTGTAAAGATTCTCCATCAATGCTTGAAAACCTACCGAATCAACACAGTCTTCTGATTGACGAATTTCTTCTAATACCACTTCTCGCTCTCTGGCAAATTCTGATTCTGGTATGGAAGCACGCAATAATATTTCTGCCAATGGATGTACCACCTCTTCTAAATATTGGGCAGCAGTTGTAATAAAAAAATGAGCATAGTCGTGACTTGTAGCAGCATTTGCTACTCCGCCACGATTTTCAATTATTCGATCGAAGATACCAGGACCCAATTTTTCTGTTCCCTTAAAAATCATGTGTTCTAGGAAGTGAGCCATACCTGACCATTTATCGGGTTCCTCCCTAGCACCTGCTCTTACCCACACATCTATCGCCACTGCTGGAGTGGCTGAAATATATTGATGAATAATTGTTAGACCATTATCTAGCTTGAAAACATTAGCTGGAAAATTAGGAGTAGAAGTTCGTACAGACAATTCTTTTAATAATTAAATTTAGGCTTCAATTTTATTCACATTGAGATTTAATATTGTAGAGCTTTTGTATAAGATGATTTGTCAAATATGATACCATTGAATCAGTTATATGTTTTTTTCTTGCTCAATAGCCTTCCTCCTTCTTCCTTACCGAAAAATTGGGTTTAAAGCCTCCCCCTAAAAGGGGGATGAAAAAATAAATATTCAATTCAGTATTTTCAAGCCTCTGGCTTTAGCGGTCGGTACTGATAACTGATAACTGATAACTGATAACTGAAATGAACTTCGCACTTACCGAAAAATTGTGGTTTAAAACCTACCCTTTTAAGGGGATAATAAATAAAAATTTTCATGATTAGTCAATCCTATCCGTTTTCAAAGAGAGGTAATATCATGTTCGGTTAAATACTTATAAATAAACTACTTAGGAGTCAGAATTCAGAATTCAGAATTTCCTACGGAATGCTACGCAAACAGGAGAGAAGAAAGAAGAAGAGAAGGAGAAAGTTTTTTTATAACTGATTATCCGAACATGATATAATATAGAATCCGGTTATACAGTATATGTTTATAATTCTATCCACACTTCAATATTAAATCCCCCCATCTCCCCATCCCCCCATCTCCCCATCTCCCCATCTCCCCATCTCCCCATCTCCCC
>JAXHSW010000242.1:0-12112 GCA_034190295.1 Cyanobacteriota bacterium
TCAACAAGTCGCATTCACCTTTAGATATTTCATTTCTTTAGTTATCTGTTTAATATTAAAACACTTTTCTACAAATAGCAACTACTTTCTACAATTTTCATTCAACAGTTAATCACCCCCAGAAGACTTATATCATGTCCGGATAATAGCGTGATAAAAAACCATTACCCTTTAAACCAATATTCCCTTCTAGCTTCTACCTTCTGCTCTCTGCCTTCTTTTCTCCCAAGTGTAAGTATTCAACCAGACATGATATTACCAAGGATTACCAATTAATGTAAAAGCTGACCAATAATAAGGGTGGGAAAAAATTTCATCACCAAACTCTGACAATTCTGGTGGTAGTTGTAACTCTCCCCTAGTTCCACTTAACTCACCCATATTTATACCTACTTCCCCTCGTATCATTGCAATTTGAGCTTGTCGGAGTGCTTCTGCTCTAAGTAGTGTCTTTTGCAAGTGTTGATAAAATTCTGTCATTAATGCTAATGTTCCGATATCGCTGACATTCCATAAACTTGCTAATGCCGATCTAACTCCTGACTTCACTGTTAACCCCGCAAAACCCAATTCTGCTTGTCGATCTCCCAAAGCAGTGCGACAAGCACTTAATACTAATAATTCTACTGGGGGGTCATTCAGTTTTAATTTTTCTATTTCATCTAATCCGATTTGTTCATCATTCCAAAACTGTATATAAGACCGTTCTGGTTTTCCTGGTCTAAACTCTGCATGGGTAGCCAAATGAACTATTTCATAAGATTTTTTTTGTCGTTGCTCTTGTAAATTTTTAACTGTAAAATCTTGATTTATCAAAGCATTACCTTGCCACACAAATCGTGTGATTTTGTTGATTTCTACTGGTACTGCTGGTAAAGGTTCTAGTTCTTTAAATTCTGATGCTCCCATTGCTAATATTTCAGCATTTTTAATTTTATTATAGTTAGTATCTATCAGATTAAATGCGGGAATTCTAGTAATAGCATACTTTTCTATCAAAAAATTTTCTCCATCATGTAATGCTGCTAATGGTAAAGTTCGTAAACTAATACCTAAGCAGAACATAATAGTATCTATCTCTTCCCGCTCTAAACTAGGTTCTAATGGTTTTACCATCCATTCATATAATTTTTGTGCTGACTCTAAATATGATGTGGTATTGCGTTTTCTAGGATTTGTAATTTCTACATTTAGCCTTCTGACTGTATTAATTAACTGTGTCCTATCTGCATCAGTAACACTATAAACTTCTGGTTTTTTGCCTGGAGTTATTAAAATTAGCTGCATTTGATTTGCTCGTTGCCAAATCCAAATAACTGCAGGTTTTGTACCAGTTTCTTGAGATATATTTGAAAGAATTTCAGCGATACCTTCTGCTGTTACTGAAAAGTCAGCTAGATTTTCATCAAAGTAATTTTCATAGTCTCTTTCCCAATGTTGTTCAACTTGATTTACTGCTTCAATAAAGTCTTTCTGTTCTAAAAATCTATCCCAGTCCTCTTCTTTTACAGCGATCGCTGATTGTTTGACCAGCAGAATGTTGAAGGTAATGGTGCTAAAAAAAATTAAGATAAATAATAAACAAAAAATAATTCTTTTTTTCCATTTCTGATGATACATAGTTTTACTCCACAGGTTAGTATTATTGATTTAAATATCTTTTTCTATCCCTAACAGTCTTATTTGAGTTGTGCAGAAAATATCTTATATCATGTCTGTTTAAATAACATAACCCCAATAAAAAATTTAGGGAGTAGGGAACAAGAAGAAATTTTTTTGCTCCCTATGACAAACGGAAAAAATATTCTATCTCAAGAGAAAAACATTTTTATTATGGCTAATTAATGAGACTTGATATTAGAAGTTAGGAAGTAAGCATTTCGGTCCGAATGCGGAGCTAACAGCTATTAGCTGTCAGCTAGAGCGCAACAATACTCTATCTTATGGGACAGTGTTTAAATTAATATAGACTTTAAGAGCAAGGGAGCCAACTTTTGTAGTAAGACAATTAAATATTGCTTTGATCGTCAACTAAAAGCAATAACTGATAGCTGATGGCTGACGGCTGTTTGCGCAGCAGTCCGGAGGAAATGCTTACATTAGGAAATATTATAAAGATTTAACATTACTATGAATTTGCTATTTTGTCAAATTAAAATATAGTCAAAATCTGAGTTTTGACATATCAAAAGCTTAAAAGGAAAGACTTCGCCAGATTTTTCCTTCTGTTGTAAATAACTAATCGCCTAGATAACTAAACACCTTCTTCCTTCTTATACCAATTCACTTAAAAAATGTCACAAATATAGCAATTCTCAAAAAGAGTGAGGTACAAAATTCCTTGGTTTTAGGGAGTATTCAACAATGAATAATTAATAATGAATAATTAATAATTAATAATTAATAATTAATAATTAATAATTACCTCTCCTTGAAAGCGGATAGGATGGGTGCATATGTTATGTGCAAAAATACGATTTTTCTATATATTCCCTGTTGCCTTTCGGAGCTGTTGCCTAAAAGCGGTAATTTTTTTGCTTTATTCAAACAGGACTTACGCAGAGACTCTACTTATGGCGAGGGCGCCCTTCGGAGCTTGGCGGAACGCCAATGCCATTCGCCCCTACAAATGGTGCTTTAAAGGTCAATTTGCGTAAGTCCTGTCAAAATTGAAATGCACCTGATAGGATTGACTAATCATGAAAATTTTTATTTATTATCCCCATAAAGAAGAAAAACAACTGTACCTCATTAGGTTGGAAAACGCTATAGTTGGTAACTGATAAAGTTAAATAATAAGCTAAAATTACCGTATATTAGAGGTCTTAAGTACCTAAAATATCACTTTTAACTTTTAACTTTTAACTTTTAACTTTTAACTTTTAACTTTTGACTTATGACTTTAGTGAAACGGTATTACTTATGCTATATGAGCTGCCTAAAAATCAAGTTGATATTACTCAAAAAACAGACCTTGCTGAAGTAAGGTATGAAATTCAACTTTGAGTAAATTTTCAACCAAAACAATAGTGCAAATTATACCTATTTCTTTCTCTAAAGCCACCGAAAAACTCCTTTCTGCCTACTGACTCAGTCCTCCTGAGAACTGTGAAATAATACATTTATTCAGTAACATCAAAAAACAGTTCATTTCAGTTATCAGTTATCAGTACCTCTGCAATAAGGATACAAGAAAATACGGAATTCTCTTTTTTTTATCCCCTTATATTAAATCCGGTAGCATCGGTATAATTAGATGGTGAGTAGGGGAGTAGGGGAGTAGGGGAGTAGGGGAGTAGGGGAGTTAGGGAGATAGGGAGATGGGGAGATCGAGAAATATTTAGTAATGGTTGAAGATGGAACATTTTTTATGTGCCGAATTAAACGGATTTGATATTAAAAGGGGAGGCGCATACCCACAAATTTTCTGTCAACTAATAGATGTCTCCAATAATAGAAAATAAAATCAACTATTGTACATAAATTATCAATTATTCCCCTCCACGGTCGGGGCCTGCGGGTGGGTTCCCTACTCCCTCTTTTCGGGAAATGTCTAATGATTAAATTTGTGAATATTTATTGATTTTATAACTAACAAAAAAAGTATTTTATGCAGTATGAATGATGAAATTTTTTTAACTTTTATTTCATAATTGACATCCCTAAAAAATTTTGCGAAGATCCAAATATTCGGTAGTTATTAAATCGATCGGGGTGCAAAAATGAATCATATTTTTTCCATAAGCATTGCCTTAAGTGCATCTGCTCTAACTATGGGGATATTTCCTGTGTCTGCTGCAAATTTCAACTCCGATAATTCCAGTTTAGATTTTTCTCAAATGTTTATTTTTGGAGATAGTCTTTCTGATACAGGAAATGCTTTTAGTCAAACAGGTGGAGCATTTCCAGGAAACTCCCTGTCTTTTGAAGGTAGATTTTCTAACAGACCTATTTGGATAGAATCTCTAGGATCATCTTTAAACTTAAATCCTACAGCTTTTTTTACTAATTTTTCTGTTTCGCCGGATGGAGCTAACTATGCCACAGGTGGTTCTCTCAGCGGAGACCAGAATATTCTTAATGGTTTTCCTCTAGGTTTACAGCAACAACTTGAAAGTTTTATTAATCCTCTGTTAGCAACAGATAGTTCAGCTAACTCCGAAGCACTATATACCATTTGGACTGGTGGAAATGATTATCTTTTAGAACCTCTATCTACATTAGGTTTTACATCACCACCAGATGCACCACCTAATACAGATACAACTATTAATAATATTTCCAACGCGATCGCATCTTTATATAACATAGGCGCTCGCAACTTCCTCATCCCTAACTTACCATCATTAGGAATTAGTCCTTTAGCTACATTAACAAATACATCTAATATTCTGAACGAGTTAACTGATGAGCATAACCAAAAATTAGAGGATGCGATCGCTCAATTAAATCAATCTTTGATTGGAGCAAACATCATCCTATTAGATGTTAACTCTATTGTAGATGATATCGTTGAAAATCCCAGTCAGTTTAATGTTACCAATACAACAGACAGTTGGTCAAATACAGTATTAGCTGTTTGTCCAGATGCTTTTTTAGCAGCAGACGGTTCAGTAGAGTCCTGCGATATGGATGTTCCCGACCCAGGTGAATACTTATTCTGGGATCTAGTTCATCCTGCAGAAATATCTAATCAGATAGTCGCCGATGAAGCTTTATATGCTCTCAAATCAGAATTTCAAACCGTTCCAGAACCTACTTCTACATTGAGCTTTGTGGGAATTGGCGCAAGTTTGTTTGCAATGTCAGCTTTCAAGCAGAAAGATAAACAAAAGCAGAAACAGAAAGTATAATCAATATCTTTGAATATCTATTAATAAGACTGTAGTGGATTGACACATATTCAATGGTGCGTTACCGAAAATTGTGGTTTAAAGCCTCCCCTTTTAAGGGGATAATAAAGAAAAATTTTCCTTTTATTCAATCCTATCCGTTTTAGGGAGAGGTAATTATCAATTATCAATTATCCATTATCAATTATTGAAGACGGATTGTTAAATGCCTTTCATAGTCAAAGTTTTGGCCGTCTAACTGAGCCTACCAATTTTATGCTGAATGATTAAGCCTAACTTGACATTCCTTAGAAATTTTACTTACACTTAAAGATAATTCGATCGACACCAAAACCCCATTGACAGTACACATCGAACAGGGAACCATCAACGGCTGGAGCCAACTTTGCCAAAGGTGGAAATAATAGTGGAAATGACTTAGATAAACAACTTAAATCTTTTGAGGATGCTTTTGAAGGTCAGCCAGATAACTCTAATGCACTGTATATTCTCTGGATAGGTTCTACTGATTATCTTTTCGGTACAGAAAATTATATTGTAGATACAACCGTTGAGAATGTTAGCGATGGTATTGAAACTTTATATAATCAAGGCGCTCGTAACTTCCTGGTCCCTAACTTGCTATCATTCGAACACGCAAGTATTTTTGAAGACGAAGACTTTAATATAAATTACGAAATATTCAATCAATTAACAGATGAGCATAACGAAAAATTGGATTTAGCGATCGCTGAGTTAGAGGAATCTTTGTCTGAAGTTACTATCACATTATTAGATGTTAACTCTACTTTCGATAATATACTTGAGAATCCCGGTGAGTTCGGTTTTACTAATGTAACAGACGGTTGGTTAGAGACAGTTCTTGATTCTGATGATGATTGTAACAACGCCTTTACCTGTGGTGTCGATCTTGCAGATCCAGATGGAAACTTATCAGATGGATACTTATACTGGGATTTCATTCATCCTACAACAAAATTTTATCAGTTAATAGCAAATGAAGCTATATCTGCTCTGAACTCTGAAAATAATCAGACTGTTCCTGAAAATAATCAAGCTGTTCCTGAACCTACTTCTACATTGAGTTTGTTGGGATTAGGTTTAAGTTTCCTGGGGATGTCAGCTTTCAAACAGAAAGATAAACAAAAGCAGAAACAGAAAGTATAGTGCTACGCATAAGTGGGGAGTGTGGGGGGTTCAAGAAGGATGTGGCAATGGCGCTCAGATAAGTTTGCTACAAAAAGTGAGGGCGCAATTCGGAGCTTGGCGCTAGCCAATGCCATTCGCCCCTACTTATGGCGTTTTCAAGGTGAATTTGCGTAAGTCCTGATTATATAAAATATAGATAAAAGCTAGAAAAATGGGTTGTGCAGAGCGTAAAGTGTGGGATTCGCCTGCGTAGGGCCCGCAGATCTAATCTAAAAGCACTGAGATATAAAGTTTTTAGGATTTTTGTCGGGAAAAAAGTGCAAATTTTTCACCCTTTAAGACCAAAAAGTTAGGACGAAAGACAGACACTTCCCAGAAAGATACAGGTACAATTATTCCTGCTACTTTCGAGCGGACCGGACCACACTTCCCACGCTTCCCGCACTTCCCACACTTCCCACACTTCCCACACTTCCCACACTTCCCACACTTCCCACACTTCCTTGACGCACTACCGAAAAATGCTCCCATCTCCCCTACTCCCCCACTCCCTTACTCCCTACTCCCTTACTCCCCTACTTGCCCACTCAATACATAACTTTGCCTGTTCCGCCCAAAAATCAGAACCCCAATAAACAAAACAACTGGTTTCACACAACAATAACGCCCTAGTTTTTTCAGCAGACCCCTGACCAGACTCTACAACCTTGGCATAATCTTGACTCAACCTTTCAACTGCTGCCAATACCTCTTGTCTTAAGTCTCCTTCTTGCCATTGCTGATGACCGCCAATCCACGAACCCCCAGTTGACTTAAGTCTTACCTCTGTCGCTGAACCCTCTGATAAATATGTATCGATATATTGACTTACAGTCAGAAAACCCACATCAGACCAGCGATCGCTCTCCCGAAACAGAGGAGTAAAAGAATTCTTAAAATATTCAAACATCATCACATTACCATTTTCCCCATCAGAAGTCGGCACAACCAAAGCAGGGGGTTTCATTCCCACTTCTTGCCCACGATATCGCACATCACTAATACAACCATCAGCATTTTGACCACTTTGCTGTCGAATACCCATATCCGTATCCCTAACCACACAGAGAATACGTTCCGACTCACCACCTGACTCTACCACCAACCAATGCACTCTATTTTCTAACTCTGGGGTACTCCAACCTTCAGGATGTTCCAATGCTGCATGGGGTAAAATAATCCATTCATAACCGCACTTTTTCAACAGACGTATAAATCTTAATGCTTCAGCAGGGTCTCCTGTCATACCCATCTCCGGCGGCCAAAACCCCCTTACTCGCGATAGTGCTTCTACCCCAAATAAATCCCTAAAGACTCGTCGCCATTCCATAATTTGAGCTTCGTGGTCTCGTTCGGGAGTGGCCGGAAAATAGCAATGACTATATGCACTACCAGTAAATTCTATTGTGTCTGAATATTCTGTGAGAACCTCTCGCCAGAGACCAATGACATCTCCTACTGGTTCATTATCAACGTGAAGATGAGAAAAAATACCATTGGTAGAAAGTTTGGCCATTTCTTCAAGCAATACCCCAGAGTAATCTACCATCATCCGAGGTTGATGACCTTCTTGTGTGAGTTGTTTCGCATAACGGGCAGGATTTTTGTATGCTTGAGCAAACCATTGAGCATTCCAATGCTCTTCTGAGTTTTCTTCACTGCCAAGCATTTTTTCTAAGTTGCCTTGTAGTTGACCATTATTCCAAATCGGAGGTTGGTGAAAATGTAACCAGGGTACAAATATGGACAGAGAATTAGGATTTGACACTTTCTGACACTCTTCCTGGTACTAAACCATTAATGGATTTATTAGTTATAGCATTATTAAGAAAAGTTAGGACAATTTTCCAATCTTGAAGCTGGATCGAACTTTTGGGGACTTCAAAAGCCAAAGTTTAAGTCTACAATTATTAGCTGACCGTCAAAAGCATAGAAACTAACTTTGTGAATGTTCTGAGCGTTTACGGTTAATTGAGCGTTTGGACCAATAGTTGAATTAGGGTTAAGCAAGTTTGAGGCGGACATTTCTTCTTTGACCAAAAGTTCTTCATTTTGATTATAGGCTGACAAGACTGTTCGACGGGAACTGGTAACTACTCCACTGACAAATTTGACTGGAGATTTGAAGTAAATTTCTATTAGGCCACTTTTGGGCGCTCCCATTAAGACTTTGACACCAGGAGGAACTGCAAAAACAGGGTTTGAGGGTTCGATCGCTATTGCATTAGAGAAAGTTAAGCCCCAATTTTTAAACTGATGGTCTACTACTTCAAAGGATTTTAAATTTTCTAGGCCAAGGCGAATACAACTGGGCATTGTTGAAAGTTGTAAGGATTCTGATTCAGTATTTTCATAGCCAGGATTAGCTACGAATGTATATCCATTGTTGAAATTGTTGACCCTGAAGTTATTGGTTAGAGGATTGATATTTCGCTTTGTATCAATCGAAAAAGTCTTTAACATTGGACATCCTTGATAAAGTTGTAACTGCGCCGAGGGGTGACACCCCTCACTACACTATTACTTATAGCTTATTCTTGAGAATTTTGCTTAGATCGGGGAAATTTTCATTTTCTTTAAAGCTTCACTTTGAGCAAGGGAATTTTCGGTTTATATTGATGGCTAAATTTACAATTTTTGATTATGACTTTATTTGAGTTACAAATAAAAATAATTTATTTACAGTTGTAATAAGGGAATAGGGAATATTAGGAAAAAAATTTCTCTGTCTAAAGTTCATCGTTATATGTAGCTTTTAAAATTTGATATCGATCGGGACTTACGCATAACTAACAGATATAGGGTTTGCGTATGGAAAGTTTTTTTGCTCTTTGTAGGAGACAGGAGACAACCCACCCCTAACCCCCAGGGTCTATTTATTGTCACCAGAGAAAAAAGGAGGGGGTGGGAAGTGTGGGGAGTGTGGGGAGTGACCGGAGGTGTGGGGAGTGACCGGAGGTGTGGGGAGTGTGGGGAGTGACCGGAGGTGTGGGGAGTGTGGGAAGCACAGGAGATCGCAAAAAATATAGGGTTGTAAATATTCTCCCCAGGCAATGAATTAGCCCTGCTCCCAGGAGGGGAAGACAGGAGAAAACCCACCCCTAACCCCTCCCAGGAGGGGAATGAGCGAGGAGGTAGGAGTAAAATTGTCCCAAGATTGTTCTGCCCAACTATGTGCCTAAAATACTAACTTTTTGAGCGTTTTAGACGTGATACCAGGCACTTTTATCGACCCCAAAAAGCCTAAAGTCTTTATATGTCAATGCTTTTAGATTAGATCGGTAAGCCCTATAGTAGGGGCAAACGGCCGTTAGCCCCTACAAATGGTGTATTATTTCATACTTTGCGTAATAAAGATTAAGATATAAAAAATTAACCGAGTATCTGACTAAAACAGTGCTAGAAACTCGGTATCTGAAATTTTTGACCCAATTTTAAGTTTTAAGCAATCATTCGTTAAGAAATCAAGCCAATTTCGCCTTCAATATTAAATTTTTTTTCAGGATGTTCTTTTAAGAACAATTCCACACCTTGTCTTACTTGTTGTCCCCAATAATCTAAACCAACATCGTGAAGAATAATTGCTCCTTCTGGTTTAATGTAACTAGAAAGTAGTGTTAGGTCTTGTTTGACCGCTTCCGTTCGATGGTCTGCATCCAGAAATGCTAGGTCGAATGGTCCATGTTCTTCACATATTTCTCGACCAATAATTTCTCTGTCCTCAAGGTTAATCCCATAATTTATAACTTTATCTAAATCTTCTTTGTTGGGAAAACCGCAAGAAAAAAAACCTCGTTTTAAGGTAAATCTTGTCAAAATTTCAAAGTGTTTAAGCACTTTTTCCACAAAACATAAATGAGTTTGTTTATTTTTAATTTCAAATTGTTTAACGCAAAGAAGATTTAGAAGTTCTACAGGAAGATCGGCATCGACACAAACAATTTCGGACTCTGGCAAACACAATCCTAATACAGCAGTGGAAACTCCGACAAATGTGCCAATTTCTAATATTTTTTGAGGATTTTTTTGACGGCTGATATTAATCAATTTTTCGGCATCATCAAGTTTGACTGAGGCATTTTCAATAAATTCTCTTTCAAGTCCTTGTTTACTAAGAAAAGATAATGCTTGTTCTCTAGCTTCTTTGACAGTTATCATTTTTAAATAGTATTTTTTTCTATTTGTAGGATATTTATTTATCTTAGCATCTAAGCATTCAGCGGTCAGCTATCAGCTTTAGGAAATTAACTTACTCTCAAATCTAATTTTCTTTGGCATCTCTTTTTTTCCAAAAATTATTACCGAATAATTAAGGTTTAAAGCCTCTCACTCCCCGTGGAGAAACAAGAAAAAATTTTCCTTTTATTCAATCCTATCCGTTTTAGGGAGAGGTAATTATCAATTATCCATTATCCATTATCCATTATTGAAGCATTGCTTGCTGTGATTTTAACCGAGTAAGTTTTACTTTTTCTAGGTCTTCATTAAATTTACCGAAAAATTGTGGTTGAAAGCCTCCTCTTTTAAGAGGATAAAAAGAAAAATTTTCATGATTAGTCAATCCTATCCGTTTTAAAGGAGAGGTAATTCTAAATTCGCGCATTCGCGCATTCTAAATTCTTGAAGAACTATTGCTTTTTCATGCTGATAATTAACTATTTCTCCAGGTGTCAAAACAGGTTGTACAAGAGAAACCATTTTAGCTCCAATTGCAGTGTTAATTTTTTCTTGAATTTGCTCAGAATAACGTCTTCCACTAATCACATACCAAGCAAACATTTCACAATTATTAGTATGAATATTGTACTTGCCAAATTTGTGTAGATATTCGCAAGCTCGTTGTTCTTGTTCAACTGTTAATTCTGCCCCTTTTCCTTGATATTCAATTCCTTGAGGACCCCATCCAATTGAATTTTCAAATGTTCCGTCAGACGAAATAAAATAATGTCTAGCAATTCCAACAGTGGATTCAATAGCAATACTATAAATTGAGGAACTCATATATTTTATACTCCTTTTATATATATTTTTTAAAGTCTATGTTGTTACCAATGGATAATTGATAATTGATAATTAATCCCCAAAGGTAAAAATCCTCTCATAAGCAAGGATAAAAAAGTGTACTTGAAATTTCCTTATATTCAATTCTGTAACGGTTTTAACAAGAGGTAATTATCCATTATTCATTATTCATTATCAATTAATTAAAACTTGCTTAATGTGTTTAAAAAGTGCTTTAACTAGCTTTAAGCTATCATTTATCAGTATTTTCCGTACCGGATATCCGCAAACAGCTAGCCTATTGCAGAGGAAAAATGAATAATTAATAATTAACAATTACCTCTCCTTGAAAAGAAGAGGATTGACTAATTATGAAAATTTTTATTTATTATTCCCTTAAAAGGCTATGCTTTATAAACATCTTTATTAACAAAAAACGCCGACATTATAGACAAGTTATATATTTGCATTTGAGAAGCTTTTTCCGGATAAAAAGTGCATTTCAAAATACATTTTTTTGATAACTTAAGTAGTTTTGCCAAAAATTTATCAAAATAACATGGGTCTAAAACCCCGCCTTTTAAGACGCAATATTTTTGGAGAGTTGCTCACGCATCCCCTACTTCCCCTCCTGGGAGGGGTTAGGGGTGGGTTAACTTCTGGCAGACTTCTGACTTGCAGACTTCGTTAAACTCTTCTCCCTTCTCCCCTGCTCCCTGCTCCCCTGCTCCCCACAAAGTTTTCAGAAGTTCCTTATAAGGGATAGCTTAAAAGGGGAGACTTTAAACCACAATTTTTCGGGGCTTTGTTGCATGAAAGTAGCGTTCTTATAGCAGTTTTCATGTTTCTAAGAAATTCAAAAATTTTTGGCTTAAAGGCAGGAGGCAGGAGGCAGCTATGCAGAAGTTTTGTAGTCTACTTTTGTGAAAACCGCTATAACATCCATTCGGCAGTTATATCGCCCTGCGACTGCAATTGTTACTATTGGACAATAGTTATGGCTCTGCTGATGAGCGATCGCTGTGCGACTGTAATTGTTACTATTGGACAATAGTTATGGCTCTGCTGAT
>JAXHSW010000243.1:0-8062 GCA_034190295.1 Cyanobacteriota bacterium
AAGTCTATTCCGGCTACAGATGTTGAATGTATTTGTGGCTGATTCGTTTTTTCATAAACTACTTCTATTATATAGCAGCTATTCGCAGGTACTATCCTGACTTCGATTACAGTATCCACAATTACAGGTATTTTGATTTCACTCATTGATAAGTGACAAATACCATCTTTTAGACTTGCTCTATAGACTGATTCCTTTGAATATATAACTACATTTCTACCTTTGGTTTTGTCCTTATATTTTGGTATTTTTGGTTTTCCCAAAAACTTCTCTGGACGTTTTAACCATTCTTTGATTGCCTGAAAATAACCACGCCAAGTTGCAACCAAGCATTTTATTATTTGTTTTGATACTTTAGTTGGTAATGCTCTGTAAGCATCGCTATTTTTGGTGGCGTGATAAAGTTTAGTTAAATCTAGACTATAACCAGTGCAGAAAAAATGCTGACGACAATAATAGTTAGCCAGGTTGTACAAGTTTTTTGATTGAAAGGCTAACTCATCACACACCCGCCAATACTGATGTGTTCGGTTAATAATATGTCTATCAACAAGTCGCATTCACCTTTAGATATTTCATTTCTTTAGTTATCTGTTTAATATTAAAACACTTTTCTACAAATAGCAACTACTTTATACAATTTTCATTCAACAGTTAATCACCCTTGGTAGCAGAAAAGTAAAATATTTTTTTGAAATCAATTAAATATCTAAATAATTTATATTTTTTTATTATCAATAATAATAGCACAGATGTAGTAGGAAAGAAAATGTCGATCTTATTATTCATTCTCAGCTCTCATATCCAGTTTTATCTGTTCCCTAAAAACATAAAAATTTATACCTCCAAGACTCGAAAACTGCTGTAAATATTCAACAGGGTATTATTATCTTACTAGAGTCAAAAAAAACTCAAGACTTTCCTCTTTTTGATGATATTTTTCTCAACAACTGCAGTCAATTTTACTACCTTTTTGAGATTTGTTAATTTTAATGAACGTAGGATGAAAAAAATTAATTTACTGATATCTTTTATAGTGGCAAAGTTTGGTAGAATCTTAGAAATATGTAGATATATCTGCAAAAATATAAGGTAAGCATTTCCTGCGGACTGCTGCACAAACAGCTATTAGCTGTCAGCTTTTCCTGCGGAATGCGGAGCAAACAGCTCTCATCAGCGGGTTTTAACGAATTATAGATTTTCAACCCAGTTTTTATAGTAAGATTTACATCTGACTCAATTAGTAAAGCTTTTATCTAAAACTCAAAGCAATAGCTGATAGCTGACGGCTGAATGCTTAGAAGATAAGTTATCAAAAACCTGCTGAATTAATCTTACCAAAGGAGAAAAATATGCCAATTCCACAAATTTACAATCGCGATGTTTTTATTTTAATAGACCGTAGTGGTTCTATGACAATATCTGATGCTACTACAGGAAACAAAAATCGTTGGCAATATCTTCAAGAAACTGTACAAGGTCATGTATTTGAAATTCTGTCTGAACAAGATGATGATTATGGAAAAATTTGTGATGAGGTAACTCTATATTTTTTCAATCGAAATCAACAACCGACTAAAACTATTTACCTTAGAGATGCTGCCCAAGTACAAGCTGCTTTTAAAGAAAATAAACCTGGTGGTTCTACTTATATTGCTCCTACTTTAAATGAGGCAGTATCTCAGTGGTTTTCTAATAGAACTGATGATAAAGGTGCTTTTATAATTATTTATACTGATGGTCAAATTGATGATAACAAAGAATTTATTAATGTTATTGGCAAAACTTGTTCTAATATCAATAGTCAAGATGAGATTAAAATTTTAATGATTGGTGTAGGTAGTGATATTGAGACAGAGGGAGCAATAGATTTTTATTTAGGCATTGATTTGAATGCTAATAAGTTTCAATCTAGACGAGGAGAAGATTGTAATATCTTTATTTTTGATTTAATAGATGAGGTGATGGATGAGGGTATTATTGCTGCTCTTGAACGTCAACTTGAGGGAGACCCAAGAAAAGGATTAGGTGGTTGGATAAAAGAAAGATATCCAGGTTTATATGGTAAATATTTTGCTTCTTAATATTAGGAAGGCAGAAGGCAGAAGGCAGAAGGCAGAAGGCAGAAGGCAGAAGAAAAGTATTTATGAATTTAATTCATTACTATCAATCGTGCGAAAATGTTTTCTCACCACAGTCTAAGTTAGAGTATTTTTCTTCTTTACTTTCTTCTAAATACTGACTACTTAATTATTCTGATATCTATCAACTTGTGCAATATTTGTAAAAAATTTTAACCTACCACTAAATAATTAGGCTAAAACCTAAAACCTTATTCAAATTTATAGATAAAATTATGAAATTTTTACCGAAAAATTGTGGGTATGTGCCTCCCCTTTTAAGGAGATAAAAAGCGGTCGTTCGCGGATATCGGAACGGAGTTCTATCTTCCTAGCAGACCGTAGGGTGGAATTGCGAAGAGACTTTGCCATATCCAATCGACCAAGAGAAAAGAGAATTCCGTATTTTCTTGCCTCCTCCGAAGCAGAGGTACTGATAACTGATAACTGATAACTGATAACTGAAATGACTCCTGTTATCTAATACTATAATGCTGTGAATATTTTCGACAAAACTATGAAGAGGATTGCTATAAATTTCTCTGTTAATTTAATATTAATTTCTACATTTATTACCTAAAAATGAGGTCCAAAGCCTCCTCTTTTAAGGGTATGAAAAAATATTCAGTTCAGTATTTCAAGCCTCCGGCTTTAGTCGAAGGTACTGATAACTGATAACTGATAACTGAAATGACCTTTAGAGCAAACTTATATTGTGTTTTAAATCACATAGTATATATACTAGAAGTCACATTAAATCAAGAAGATAAATCACAGTTATTTCAGTAAAAATACGGAAAAATAGAATTGTAAATATTATTCTAATCCGAAATATTATGTATTAATCTTGAAGCATAATATAGTAATCAATTATATCAAAATGCGCTGAAATACTTATTTTTAATTCTATAGTAGTAAAAGCGATCGCTCCATAATCAATTTTCTAAATTAAGTAATTACTCTCACCGGATTCATCAGCATATCTATTGAAAGAATTGTTAATCTTTATAAAGAATAAATATCGGCCAAAATTCATGCAAGCTAATTATATCAATCAACCAATGAACAAAGAAAAGTTAGAGCAGTTGAATGCCTTAACTAAGATAATGATTGTCAGTTTTCTGTGGCATGGTTCTGACTTAATGAAATCTAGTCAACCTACTAAAACCGAACAAAATCCTACAAAGCTATCTCAGACAGATGAAATAAACTATCCCGAGCAAAAATAATGATGATGTGGGTGTTGCTGAACTAACACCACATTATTTTCTAACGAAGATATTCCCTCAAAATACGATTACGTTTTGGGTCTTCCAGCTTTTTCAACGCCTTAGCTTCTATTTGTCTAATTCTTTCTCTGGTTAAATTAAAAGTATAGCCAATATCCTTCAGGGTTTTTTCTTCACCATCATCCAAACCAAATCGCATTCGTAACACATTTCTTTCCCGTTCAGTTAAAGTGTTGAGAACAGTTTCTACGTCTTCTTGTAGGCAATTTTCAAAGACATATTTTGCTGGTGTTTGTCCATCAAATTCGATCGCTTCGTGATAGATTTTATTTTCTCCTTTATCTATAGGAATTTCTAAAGATAACGTTTTTTGAGCGCATTCTACAATAAATCGTAATTTCTCTGTGGTCATTTCCATGCGTGTAGCGACTTCTTCAGCAGTTATTAGACAACGTTCCATTGACATCTGTTTAACTGTTTTCTTAATTTGGGAAATGGTTTCATAGAGATAAACTGGCAAGCGAATGATGCGAGAATAGTCACAAATAGCTCTAGTAATAGCTTGTCTAATCCACCAAATACCATAAGTAGAAAATTTATAGCCTTTTGTATGGTCAAATTTTTCTGTAGCACGAATTAATCCTAAACTACCTTCTTGGATTAAATCTTGGTAGTCTAATCCACGGTTTTGATATCGCTTGGCAATTGATGTCACCAGTCGTAGGTTAGCTGTGACCATTTTATTTTTGGCCTTTCTACCTTGCTGGAGGCGATCGCGCAATTCTGATGTACTGATTTGTACAGCTATGGCCCATTCTGTTTCATTAGGCGATCGCTCGAGTTTTTTCTCTAATTTTTCACGAATTTGTTCTAAAGCTAATAATTCATCAATTTGATGAGCTAAACTAATTTCTTCATCAGGACGCAAGCGAGTTATTTTATTAATTTCTTTGTGATAAAGTTGAATGGAATCTTCTGTAAATGTTGCGGTTGGCGGTTCTATATCTTGGTCGTAGCTACGTCCAGCAGGCTTTTTATTTGTAAATTCTTCTGTAGATTCCCAATCATTGCGGGTTATATTTTCTAGCCAGTAAGTATCATAATAAGTAGGATTTTTACAGTCAATTAACCACCATTTAATTTTGATATTTATATTTTTTATTGTCTGAAGAGCAACTATTACTAACTGATGGTAGTTGTTTGTATAAATGAGTAATTTTTTTTTTTGCTTTGAGGGAGATTTTGGGAAATACTTATTATTTTGTCTTGAAGTTTACGGTGTGTTTTAAATTCTTTTTGTAGCAACTCAAACAAGAATATTTCTAAATTACCTTCTTCATCGCTATTAATTTTGTAAATATTATCAATAAGTGCGCTGCAAGAAACTGGTAATTCTAGTTCTTCAATCTCTAACTTTTCCAGTTGTAAATTATAGCCAAGTTTGTTAAACAAAGCTACTATTTCTTTCGGGCTATTAATTTTTTTTAGATCGTCTATTTCTAATGAATGCCCTATCATAATCGTCTGTCTCCACAATTAATTTATGTTAATATGTTGAGTATTTAATATATTGCGATTAAAAACCTTATCATTTCTATTTTTTTCGAGCTTGGTAAATTTATAATCGACATTTTTTTTGTGTTTTCTGAATAGATAGTTTTCAACAATTAATAATTAATAATTAACAATTACCTCTCGTTGAAAGCGGATAGGATTGACTAATCATAAAAATTTTTATTTATTATCCCCTTAAAAGGAGAGGCTTTAAACCACAATTTTTCGGTAATTTTTGAGAGCTATTGCCTATTTGTCCCTTGTTATTCAAAGATTCAAATCAAGCAAAACTTTTCCCTTATCTAAGATAATTAGCGATCGCTATCATTAAACAGATTGATAACTCTATATCTTTTTTACATTATACCATACATATTAATTTTTTGTCAATCTTTATTTTCAAACTCTTGATACGATCGTGTTTGTAGGCGATGAATAAAGATTATATGTGTATATCATATTTAAAATTTTATGTCAAAATTCGATAGTCTTGACTGATATGCAAAAGAAACAGTTAGGATAATTATTGATACAGCATAAGGTGAAAATTCTGAGGTATAGCGCTACGGGCTAGGCAACAGGCAACAGTAAGCTGTTAGTGGGTTTGGTAGATTTAGGAATGTCAAATCCCTAAACTTGTAGCGCTATAGTAGGCAACAGGGAAGAGGACATAAAGATTAATGTATAGCAGTTGCCATTACTGTATTTGACATATCAAAAGCTTAAAACGAAAGACGTCGCCAGATTTTTCTTTCTCTCCTAGACAACTAAAGCCTTCTTCCTTGTGCTATAAAACCGTACCTCAGCATCTTGAACAGTGCAGTATCTATTTAGTTTAAAAATAGTTTTAAACATTAAGATTAAAATATAACTTGTCAATATTGATAATATATATTTATACATCGGCGATCGGCAAATAAAAGATTGAAGTAATGAATGATTATTAAATAGTCACCAGCAAAATCAACAGTTTTTATGAGGAAAAATTAGGAATAAAATTATGGAAACTTTATTAGGTATTTGTCTAGGTGTAGGTTTAAGTGCAGCTTGTGGTTTTCGCATATTTGTACCTCCTTTAGTCATGAGTATTGCAGCACAGTCAGGAAACTTACAACTGTCTTCTGATGTTGCCTGGATGGGCACCCCACAGGCAACAATAGCTTTCGGAGTTGGTGCATTTTTAGAAGTTGCAGCTTACTATATTCCTTGGGTAGATGAACTACTAGATATTGTCGCCACTCCAACAGCAGTTATTGCAGGTACAATCATCACAAGTTCATTTGTGAGTGAAATGAGTCCAATGCTACAGTGGACGATCGCTGCAGTCGCGGGAGGAGGTGCTGCGGGAACAGTGCAAGGTTTAACAGATGTTACCAGATTAGCATCTACAACTCTCACCGGAGGATTTGCAAACCCTGGAGTTTCCACAATGGAGTTATTAAGTTCCTCGGTGTTGTCAATTTTGGCGATTTCTGTACCAGTGTTTGCAGCTTTCCTCGTATTTGTAGTAATTGGGTTACTATTATCAGGAGTCAAAACTTTGCATCGAAAGTTGAGGCAAAAAAATAATACAGAACTACCACCGACAGAAATAGAGTAAGATCAAATCCGGTAGCATCGTTTTCATTAATTGATAATGGATAATGGATAATTGATAATTACCTCTGGTTAAAACCGTTACGGAATTGAATATAAGGAATATTTTCTTTTTTTTCCTCTTAAGTGGGGAGATGGGGAGGTAGGGAGATGGGGAGATCGAGAAATATTTGGTAATGGTTGAAGATGGAACATTTTTTTATACTGAATTAAACGGATTTGATGTAAGATGACTACTCAAAATCGCAAAAATCGACCAATTTACCTTGACTATCATTCTACTACTCCTGTCGATCCGAGGGTAGCAGAACAAATTATTTATCAAATGACTGAAGTATTCGGCAATGCTAATAGTATCGATCATCAATATGGAGATGAGGCATAAATAGCAGTTGCTCAAGCTGCATCAAATGTGGCGGAGTTAATTGGAGCATTACCGAAACAGATAATATGGACATCGGGGGCGACGGAAAGTATTAATCTGGCTATTTTCGGTCATATTTCAATAAATAATTATTCTATCTTACCTCGGATTGCTATTTTACCCGTGGAACATCAAGCGGTTATCGATACTTGCGCAGCTTTAGCTAAACAAAAATTGGCAGAAATTATTTGGCTTCAAGTTGATAGAAAAGGGAGAGTTAATTTAGAACATTTAGAGAATGTTTGTGCTGGGGGAATTTCTCTATTGTGTGTCATGGTAGCTAATAATGAAATAGGCAATATTTACCCTATTGAAAAGATTGGTAAAATTGCTCAAAAGTATCAAATTCCTTTTCTCTGTGATGCTTCTCAAGGAGTGGGAAAAACACCGATAAATGTTGCTGAATGGGGAATTAGTTATCTGGCTATTTCTGGGCACAAACTTTACGCACCTAAAGGTGTGGGAGCATTAGTTGTGGGAAAGGGATATCGCTTGAAACCTTTAATTTATGGAGGGGGACATCAAAAAGGGATGAGAGCGGGTACTTTGAATGTACCGGGAATTGTTGGTTTGGGGGAAGCGTGTCGTTTGCGGAAGTTGGAAATGATGGAGGATGAAAGAGCGATCGCTACTAAGCGAGATAAAATGCAGAAGTTATTGATGGCAGCTATTCCCGGTTTAGTTGTGAATGGGGATACTGAGTGTCGTTTAGCAGGAAATTTGCATATTTCTATTCCTGGTATTCCGAATAGTGCAATTATTGCTAGAGTGCGATCGAGGTTAGCTATTTCTACTGGAGCAGCTTGTTCGTCTGGTGTAGAAGCTCCTTCTCATGTGTTGAGATCGTTAGGTTTGTCTAGCGAGGAGATTGAGGGAGCGTTGCGGATAGGTATTGGTAAGTTTACGATGGAGGAGGAAGTAGAGCAAGCAGTTGAAATTTTGTCAGAAGTTATTTTTGCAATTAGGAAAATAATGTAGGTTGGGTTGAGGAACGAAACCCAACAAAAATAGGTAGTAGGAAACCCAACAAAAATAGGTAGTAGGAAACCCAACAAAAATAGGTAGTAGGAAACCCAACAAAAATAGGTAGTAGGAAACCCAACAAAAATAGGTAGTAGGAAACCCAACAAAAATAGGTA
>JAXHSW010000243.1:8162-12014 GCA_034190295.1 Cyanobacteriota bacterium
GGGCTTGCGCTCATAAAGCTAAAAGTCAGGATAGCTAAGGCTTAAGAGCTTTTTAGATTCAATTTATCTCCAAGTTTATATAGCAATATGATTTGAGTTGTGAGATATTGGAGACTTTTAGGCAACAGCTCATCTGGCAACAAGGAAGAAAAAAAACTAATACATAAGAATTAAGATAACTGCTATCTTCCATACTTTAAAGGAACACCTAAATTCTCACATCTGATTCCTGATTGCTATAGCTCTTAAGTGCATCAATTTATATCATGTCCGCTGGGGCGCGTTTGTGCAAAACCAAGGGTGAATATCTACAGGAAATTTACGTTTTTTCAAGCTTTTAAGCCTTCTTCTCTCTTCCTTCTTCCTTACCTTCACGCTTACCGAAGAATTAAATAAATAATTAAATAATTAAATAATTCAGGTTTAAAGCCTCCCCTTTCAAGGGGAAAAAAGCGGTCGAGGGATGGATGGGTTTCCTAACCATATCCAATCGACCAAGAGAATAAATTTTTTCCTTTTATTCAATCCTATCCGTTTTTAGGGAGAGGTAATTATCAATTATCCATTATCAATTATCAATTATTGAAAATACCGATGCTACCGGACATGATATTACTGAAATTTGCTGCTGAAATTCAAGAAAATTTCTTCACATAAAATTGCCGAAACCGTTGCCTGTTCCCCCCATATGGTGCGTTCCCGCGTCTGGTGTCTCCCCGTGTCTACCCCCACCAACCAATTTTTTCAGCAGATCATAGGTATCTGTTGGGTTGCGAGATACGCTTAACCCAACCTACAGTGTTATAACTTTTTTTGAGTAGCAATTAATTCAGTTTCGTTGTTTAATATTAGAATGTTTTTCCCATTATACTCTCAAGGTACTCCGATTGATAATAGGCATTTTAGCGATCGCTACTTATTAATATTATTTAACTACATCACAACTCATCAAACTTGTCAATAATATATAGTCATTAGTAAGCTTACTACTTAAGGGAAAATTTAGCTCAACTGTTCAGATGCCATTCTGTAGAAAAACCTTGATTTTTTGCCAGACTTATTAATGGAATTATAGTTGCTTCATAACCATTTCTTAGCTTTACAAAATCAAGCAAATTTTCATAAGACAACTTCAAGTCACTAGCATAAGGTTCTACATATTTTTCCCATTCACTTTTTTTCATAAACTCATAAGAAGTAATTAATCCTAAATGTTGAACTTGAATAAAATTATTGAAATATTCCTGAGAAGGTAGATTATTAGATTTCGATGAATTGATTTCCGGCACAACAGGAACTAAATTCCAAAGTCGATCGTGAGCAACAAACGACCAGGGTAAATAATGATCTAAACTAAATCGAGATTTATTTAAAATTTGGTTTGAATAAATGCAGCGAGTTTCATGGTGTTTTTCTAACACTTTTTTCCAGTATTCTGTCTGCTTTTTTAGAGATTCTCGCTGAGACGGTATAAATAATTTATTCACTAAAGCTGGTGTACTAGGATTACGTTTTTGCATATATCCTAACCATTCCCAGGCTGCCCAACCCCAAACAATAGAATAATTTTCTTCTATATATTCAATCCAACTTTGATGTAAATTAATAGCATTACAATTTCTCTCTTCTTCACTATTAAAGCAATATAAAGGCTTTTTTTGCTCGAATTGATTGTTAGCTAAATTAATCAAACTTTGATTAACACCACAATCTTTTAAGCCTTTAGTTTCTTGAGCAAAGAAAGGACGAATTAAGCGATAAGTGACATAACGACTAATCAGATTAACAATATCATCAATATTTTGAGCTTGAATGATTTTTCTCAATTTTTTCTTATCTGTATCTGTAAACTTTAAAACAGGTTCATTAAGCTCTAACTCCAAAGAATTTAATTTATTAGCAATTTGGTCTTGAGAGCCAAAAGATAATTTAAAATAAGTATGAGGATACCAAGCATTAGCCAAAATTTCTATAACAATTTCTGTAAAACTAATTGGTGATAAAACCTCAAATTGCCGTCTTTTTAAAATATCTAATACAGAAATAAAGAAAAGATACTTATAAGAATTTGTGGTATTTGCAAATAATCTAGATAAAGCTGAAACATCAACTTTATCTGAAACAGGTAACATTCTCGGTTGAGTTAATACAGTTTGTGTTGGTTTTTGTATCCATTCTCCTAAATACAACTTCACAAACTCCTGGGATGCTTCAGGATTAATGTTTTCAAGTGCTTTAACAATTTCGATAACAGTTTCCGCAGTAGGATCTACCTGACTGTGAAACCACCGGTTAACAACTGGACGCTTCGCATTCAAAGTTGTCGCCAATTGATTTTGGCTAATTTTGTAACTTTCCAGTGTCTGTTTGAGTGCTTCGCCTGCTTTTCCCATACTCTGATTGTGCCAGAGAGAAAAAAGTTTGTAAATGTAAACATAAGTGCTAACATACAGAGCTCTAACTCTACTTTATTTTTTGAGTATTGAGAATTTTAAGTTTCAGCAAGCATACATAACAGTAAGGCAATTTGTTACTATATATATTGACAAAAATATATAATTTATTACTATATATGTTAACAAAACAGAAAAACGGGAGTTGACCTGTGTCCTACAAACAAAGGTTATATAAGTGGTCGGTAGTTCGCTTACTGCCAAATATGCAGCAAATTACTGTTGCTCGATTCTCAAGTCGGTCAGATGCAGACGGACACATAGGTATTTTGCGACAGTTGATTCCAGCAAGCAAGTTTGCCGTGGTATTCGATGCGCCAGTTTTGTCGAATACTCAAGAAAAATAGTCTGCTTTTTCTTAAGCACTCAATTAAATTTATAAAGGTCCAAATGCGTCAAACCCCTTTTCTGAGGTCATGCTAAAATATAAACGCGATCGCTCCGCTAAATCTCTAAGTAATTTACAAATGACAAGCTAAACAAGGCAAAATATCATCCTCCTCATCTAAAACTGACTCTAAAGACTCAACTAAAGACCGCTTTGGAGCCGCTTTTTTTTCTTTGGCCATTGCCTCATCATGGTTAGCAATAATTTCATCTTTTCTAGCCAAAAGTTCTCTTAAAGTCTCCCCATGAGTCCAAGTATAATGTCTACCATCTTGATGACTTTCCTCATATTCGATCGCCTTTTCAAACAAGTCGGGATGTTCTTGAGCTAACATTACCCACTCGTATTTGCGTTGAAAGAAATAAAAATAACAAAAGGTTTAACCACAGACAAAAGAGTAGCATTACGCAATTTATCTGATTTTTTGGCCTTGGGTTGCCGTAGAATTGCTTCTAATTCCTGAAAGACTTGCGATCGCGCTCCCACCAATTCAAAATACTTAACTCCATACAGACTGGGGTTTTTTACCATTAAATCAAAGTCTTCTGAACCTAATACAGTCAAAAATGTACCCTCTTTATAAACAGCAAAATCATCAACATGATACAGCAAAACTGCAGCCAAAACAATTGGAATTACGCCCTCTTTAACTCCATAAGGAGGTTGAGCAAGATATTCATTCAATAACTCAAACGTCTTAGTTTTTTCTGTCGCTCCCAGACAAAATTCTTCAATTGCTTCCCACAAATGCCACAATTTAGAATCTTTCCCAGGTGGATAAAACCCCCATTCTTCTCCCTCTACTCGGTGAATACCCGTTTCATGCAACACAGAATAATAAATACTTATATAGAATCCGGTTGAATACTTATTATATGAGATGGGGGGATGGGGAGATGGGGAGCATGGATGATCCGGATTTGACCGGCATGGTGCGGCAGTTCTATCGGGTGAATTTTTGGGATCGCATCGGTGGTGATGACATTCAGGCACAGCAGATTGCTGAATCTG
>JAXHSW010000244.1:0-1927 GCA_034190295.1 Cyanobacteriota bacterium
CAAGAAAAGTAATCCCAAACTTTATGGATGGGATAGAGGCATTGCCGTTTATGCCTTTAGTTCTGAAATTATGGACTAAGAATGAATTTGTCTAGATATGACTACTTATTGGTAGATATGTTCAGATTTATTTGAACGGTTATTAACTGTTGAATGAAAATTGTATAAAGTAGTTGCTATTTGTAGAAAAGTCTTTTAAGATTAAACAGGTGACTAAAGAAATGAATTATAGCAGGTGAATGCGACTTGTTTCGAGACATATTATTAATCGAACACATCAGTATTGGGCTTGGTGTGATGAGTTAGCTTTTAAGTCAAAAAACTTGTATAATTTGGCTAATTATTACTGTCGTCAGCATTTTTTCTGTACTGGTAAAAGTCTCAATCTAACTAAACTGTATCATGTGACTAAAGATAGTGATGCCTACAGAGCATTACCTACTAAAGTTTCAAAGCAAATTATCAAATGTTTGACGGCATCTTGGCGAGGTTATTTTCAGGCCATCAGAGAATGGTCACGCGCATCCAGGGAAGTTTTTGGGCTTACCCAAAATACCCAAATATAAGGACAAAACTAAAGGTAGAAATGTAGTTATATATTCAAAGGAATCAGTCTATAAAGCCCCTTTGAAAAATGGTATTTGTCACTTATCAATGAGTGATATCAAAATACCTGTAATGGTTGAAACTGTAGTTGAAGTCAGGATAGTACCTGCTACTGGTTGCTATGTAATTGAAGTTGTGTATGAAAAAGCTAGGAGGCCACAAATACAGTCAAAATATTTAGCAGGAATAGATTTAGGGATTGATAGATTAGTTGCTCTAGCTACAAACAAGCCTGGTGTGAAACCTATGCTTGTTAATGGGAAGCCACTAAAAAGTGTAAATCAACTGTATAATAAGCGTAAAGCCAAGCACCAAAGCAATCTAAAAGGCAACAGAAAAACCAGTCGTAAGATTGAAGCATTGAGTTATCATAGAAATCGTTTTGTGGAGAATTACCTGCATAACACCAGCAAGTTAGTTGTCAATTATTTAGTGACTAATAATATTGGTACTGTAGTAATTGGAAAAAATGATAATTGGAAACAAGGTGCAAACATCGGCAAAATCAACAACCAAAAATTCACCCAAATACCTCACTCCAAGCTAATTGAACAGATAACTTATAAATGTCAACTTGCAGGAGTGTCGGTAATTGAAACTGAAGAAAGTTACACCAGTAAAACTTCTGCACTTGACCTAGAATTGCCCTGTCAACATGAAAACTATATAGGTAAGCGAGTCAAACGTGGTTTATTCAGAAGTGCAACAGGTAAAGTGATTAATGCCGATATCAATGGTAGTCTTCAAATTTAAGATAAGAAATTCCCAGAGGCATTTACTGCCGAGGGAATAGTGAGCTGTGCCGAGAGCGCCAGTATTGGTTAATCCAATATCAAGATAAAAGCTGTTACGATTTTCTACAGTTTTTTTCGTACGGTTATTAGTTTAATCTCTGATTTTATCTTTTTTCAAACCAGGAATTAACTTTAGATGTGGATAATCAAAACTATAGCGCTATAGTTTATCTGGTGTTTGAATTTGAGAAATACCTTCAGATGTTTTTTTGAGGTAGGGCGATCGCCTAGCAAATTTTTATCACAAAACCACCATAAGTACCATAGTGCTATAGTTTTTATCTACTATATCTAGTGCCTTGACCTAATTCCTGTCTATTGAATTCTAATTTTTGAATAGCTAGAGTGCTACAAAATATTCCGATTTTATAGTTTTCTCATCACAGTCAGTTACATTTTGTGAGCCTCCAATTATTGGGGGTTCAGGGTAAATTTATTCCTACCCATCCTCCTCTATCTCCATTTCTTGGTGGCGTTCACAATGAGCCTGGGTGGAAGTACCTTAACTCAAACGTTATAGTTTTCTC
>JAXHSW010000244.1:2027-4542 GCA_034190295.1 Cyanobacteriota bacterium
ATAGGAGTCAATCACATTTTGTGAGCCTCCAACTATTGGGGGTTAAAGGTAAAATTATTCCTACCCACCCTCCTCTATCTCCGTTTTTTGGTGGCGTTCGCAATGAGTTCGAGTGGAAGTACCTTAACTCAAACGTTATAGTTTTCTCATAGGAGTCAATCACATTTTGTGAGCCTCCAACTATTGGGGGTTAAAGGTAAAATTATTCCTACCCACCCTCCTCTATCTCCGTTTTTTGGTGGCGTTCGCAATGAGTTCGAGTGGAAGTATCTTAACTCAAACGTTATAGTTTTCTCATATCAGTCACTCACATTTTGTGAGCTTCTGCTCGAAAACTATAGTGCTATAGCTGAGTGTTTGAGCTGTAGAAATGCCTCAAGGTTTCTTTTTAGGGATGAGGCGATCGCCTAGAAAGTTTTTCTGGCTAGATAATCGAAAATTCTTCTAGTCAAAAACTATAGTGCTATGGCTTCAATGTCTGAGCTACAAAAATGTCTGGAGGTGTTTTGCTCTAGGGGGACGATGAGTTGTAATTTTTGAATAGCTAGAGTGCCACAAAATACTCGGCTCAAAAACTATAGTGCTATAGATGCTCTAATGTTTAAATTTAAGAAATACCTGAATGTCTTTTTGGTATAGGGCGATCGCCTAGAAAGTTTTTCTGGCTAGATAATCGAAAATTCTTCTAGTCAAAAACTATAGTGCTATGGCTTCAATGTCTGAGCTACAAAAATGTCTGGAGGTGTTTTGCTCTAGGGGGACGATGAGTTGTAATTTTTGAATAGCTAGAGTGCCACAAAATACTCGGCTCAAAAACTATAGTGCTATAGATGCTCTAATGTTTAAATTTAAGAAATACCTGAATGTCTTTTTGGTATAGGGCGATCGCCTAGAAAATTTTCATGGCCAGATAGTCGGAAAATCTTTGAAATATACTCCGCAGCAAATAGGAGCAATTATCTAAAAGCAAAAAAGGTTGAGTTTTAGATGTGATGAAGTGCTTATTTTGGAGGAGTAGTCCATTGACAATCAAAAGTCTTATCGAGTAATTTTTTTAGGCTAATTACTTTAATGTTTTGGTTATGAATTTCACCTGTTTGACTTTCAATATCGACTATTTCATAACCAATATTATTTAATTCTTCTGTTAAAGATACATATCCAAAATAGCCATAAGCATCCTTAATTAATTCCCGCTCTTCAGGAATAGACATATCCCAACAAACTATAAAATTAGTCACAATAAAAGGATGATTATATTCGTCTGTCGAGGAAAAAGTGTATTTATATTCTAGTCCTCTGTGAACCGTGTCTTTTAAGCTATTTTCTTTTAATGGAACTGCTATACTATCAAGACCAACACCACAAAAGGTTCTGGGACGTACCCATAATTCTGCATAAGGTAAATCAATAGTAACTAAATTAGGATATTAGGAAAAAATTATTGCTGTAGAAAGCTACTATATTCCTGTTGTTGATTTAGCATGATTTTTACTAATACAAAATTAATAAGAAGTTACATATAATAATATTTTAATCAGAGTTGACTGTAGATCGAGATAGACAAGTGAATAAATTTCATAATTCTGTCTTACCTTTGTGTATTGGGTAGTGCATATTGTTAGAGAATTTATTAATACTAGAAATTGCTTCCTAATTTTTCCAACAAAAATCAACTATCGCTATTCTACATATGTAAAGAAACTATCGCCTAATCATAGTTAAATCTGGCGCAAATTATGAATTTTCTAATACGGTTCAGTTAAGGATTTTTAGGATAAAGCTGTGGGGGGAAAAGTAAATTTTTGTGTTGCTTATCAGATTAATTTTCGTCTGATTTGAACTGAATTAATTTATCAAAATCATAAGGGTCTAAAACCCCGCTTTTTAAGGCGCAATATTTTTGGAGAGTTGCTCACGCATCCCCGTTACAAAAATAATTTCTGTACGGGCGTTAACGATAGTTATGCGAAGCAAACGGCCGTTCTCCCCTACTGACTTCTGACTTCTGACTTCGTTAAGTTCCAGCCAATTATCTAACTTTTTTTATATGCCTAATTAATTTTATCTACTATCAGTCAACTCACAAATTAAGACCTAATACCTAATACCAAATTGGAAAAAGAATGTTACTAATAATAAGGGCAGTTAAAAAACTTGATCAGAGATGTCCCTTAAACTAAAAAGATAAGTTATGACCTAGTTATTTGTAGCAAATATTTATCAAATTGGTATATAGCAGTCGAAACAAAGGTTAGAAAATTTACAAAAACTCAAACTCAGTCAAGGATTACTTTTAATTTTTGACTTTTGACTTGCGCGGAGCACTATAATGCCTTATTCATGGATTTGAACTATACAATTTAGTTTCCAATTCTTGTAAAATTTGCTTTTTATCCTGACTACCTTTAAACATTCCAAAAATATCTAATTTCTGCTCTAATTTTCTTTCTCCACCATCGCCAATTACCCAACTAACTTGATTAATAGCATTCATAATTCCTCGATAAGCAAC
>JAXHSW010000244.1:4642-11979 GCA_034190295.1 Cyanobacteriota bacterium
TTCTCCTGAGTACTCATTTCTAAAGTTGAAGCGATCGCTACTAAACCAACAGCTCCAATTAAAGCTTCTCCTCCTTTTAATACTTTTACTCCTGCTAATACTCCAACACCACCACTAACTATTGCATCGTCCGCTGACTTTTGACTTGCGCGGAGCACTATAACGCCTTATTCATGGATTTGAACTATACAATTTAGTTTCCAATTCTTGCAAAATTTGCTTTCTATCCTGACTACCTTTAAACATTCCAAAAATATCTAATTTCTGCTCTAATTTTCTTTCTCCACCATCGCCAATTACCCAACTAACTTGATTAATAGCATTCATAATTCCTCGATAAGCAACCGCCCCAGAAAAATTTCCTTCCTCAGTAATTCCTAATTTAATTTTCTCCTGAGTACTCATTTCTAAAGTTGAAGCGATCGCTACTAAACCAACAGCTCCAATTAAAGCTTCTCCTCCTTTTAATACTTTTACTCCTGCTAATACTCCAACACCACCACTAACTACCGCATCATCCGCTGACTCGATTAACATTCCTTTCTGAATGGCAATATTCCCGAAACTATTTGTAATTTTTGTTGGATTTTCTGCCTGTTTGACAGACTGTTCTACTTTCTTGAATTTGCTAAAAACCGAGTAAAATTCTTCCCGGTCTAGCTCTTCTAATTCTAATTCTATTTCAAAATATCTTTCTCTTAAAAGTTGATAGACAATCTTACATATTCTTGGAATTTCTGCCTGAATAATTATCGAATCCAAACTTTCTGAAATAAAATTATCTGCGACTTTTGCACCTTCTTTAATCTGCTGATAGAACGATAAATATTTCCGACGCTGATTATGATTTATTTCTGAGCTGCTGTAAATTAAATCTACAATCAACATATCTATTCTTAACCCAGTTGATGTTGCACTTGCCAATAAATATTTATCTTTCAGTTCAGAAGCGATCGCTGAATTTAAAATCATTGCATTTAACTTTTGAAAATTATCTAATTTAGGTAAAGGGTCTGCTGCTTTAATATATTGATAAATACTCTTAATTTGATATTTTTGAGCTTCGCTTAAATTGGCAAATTCTAAAACTTCTTCTACACTTTTATCAATACCTATCCACCGCGAATTTTCACTAGCAATTGTATAACGTAAACCAATCAAGGAATCTATATTTGAAGAGTTAACAAGAAAATCTAATAGATTGAGTGCTGCTAAATCATAAACATATAAATCGGCATTAATTCTGTTATAAGCTTCTAAACATCTAGTTTTGCTTCTTTCATAAATTGATGAATGAATTATCAAATTATTCATCCGACGGTCTAGGTTTAATTCGAGATTATAAAAAGTATGTAAAACTAGAAAGGCATCATTTCCTTGTAAACCGCATTTTTTTAATCGTAAAGTAGAACCTTCAGTACTGTTGATGCGAATTTTCACGTTATAGCTTTTACCTGATTTAAGAGTTACTTTTTGAGTACCTCCCTGACTAGCGACTTGATAAGCAACAAAGATATGATATATTTCTTCTTGTTCTAAATCATTTTCTGTTTCTAAGGATGATTCTGAATTAGTTTGCTGTTTTCCCAAGACATATTCTTTAGCAGTTTCTCTCAAATAATTACCAACATCTGATGTTTTATTACCGATCATTTCTTCTATTTCTGAAGTTTTACTTTTAGCAGTTTCGGAAGCTTTTTCACCGATTGACTTCCCGGCTTTAGATACTTTTTTACCAAGATTTTCTCTAACTGTTGATGCCTTGTTAGTCATTGATTTCCATAAGGATGATGGTTGTTTTTTATTCATAATTTTGATTATTTATAAATTATAGCGATCGCCGAATCAGATGTGAGAATTGAGGTGTTCCTTTAAAGTATAGAATATGGCAGTTATTTTATTCTTATGTATTCGTTTTTTCCTTCTTCCCTTCCGGAGCTGTTGCCTTTCGGAGCTGTTGCCTAAAAATCTCCAATATCTCACAACTAAAATCTTATGGCTATATCTCTCTTGTATCATACTTAGGGTCATTTCATTCTAGATTTTGGCGACGGAATTTATTGATTTTCAGACAGCGAAAGATAAATTTACTCAAGCTTGAAATAACGTGGTATCGTTAATACATAAAATGGCACAGTTTAGAATGAAATAGCCCTGTATCATACTTGATATATGAGCAACTAATAGTAGAGGTTTGAGCAGTAAGCTATACTCAAAATATCTGTAAAATTTTAGAGTTTAATCGCTGTCAGTCTTGATTTTTTTATACCATTTTTTTTAGATCA
Organism: Cyanobacteriota bacterium; assembly: GCA_034190295.1. Lineage (GTDB taxonomy): Bacteria > Cyanobacteriota > Cyanobacteriia > Cyanobacteriales > Microcoleaceae > Okeania. Next base: position 6,928 of record JAXHSW010000244.1, read on the forward strand.
AAATTCGGCATATTTACTTACATTGTCATCTATGTTTTCTATCTATAGTAGAGTAAGAATTTCCTCCGGAATGCGCCCGCATTCAGCCGTCAGCTATCAGCTATCAGCTATGAGTTATTAGCTCATTATCAGCTCAAAAGAGGAATTAGTCTCCAAGGAGAATTAAAATTTATCAAAAAAATGTCTTCAGCTAACCTTAGTAATTTCTTGAATATCTTCATGCATCTGATAGCTGTTTGCTTCGCGGTGACAAACGGAAATGCTGATAGCTGAATGCTTACATAGTAGATTTTTTTATCAAAATCATAAGGGTCTAAAACCCCGCCTTTTAAGGCGCAATATTTTTGGATAATTGCTCAAATCCCCGTTACAAAAATAACTTCTGTACGGGTGGTTTCCTACGGAATACTTCGCAAACAGCATTTCCAGACCGAAACGCTTTTTTAACCTTTTTTTCTCTTTCTTTTGCACTTCTTTTTTAAGATTCCCTGTTATTTTCTGGAGTTTTCACTTTCTATAAAAATCTTTTCTGAAATTGGTATTAGCGGTATATTTTATTCATAGACGCGTTCAACAATTAATAATAAATAATTAATAATTAACAATTACCTCTCCTTGAAAAGAAGAGGATTGACTAATCATGAAAATTTTTATTTATTATCTCCTTAAAAGGGGGAGGCTTTAAACCACAATTTTTCGGTAATTAAATTTTTGTTTATTAATAGTACGAAACATAGCAAAAATATTTCTCAATATTTAATTTGCTAGACTTGTTTCAGGGCATAATATAAATGTACAGGATTACCTAGGAAACAAAGACACAAAAAAATAATGCTAGAAAGTTTTTATCTTCTTTTAATGCTTTTTAATAAATGGTTTTAACCCACATTCCGCACTTCAATTTGTCTTATGGAAATTAGTATAAAATCCGTAGCTTGCTTAGGTATTTATACTGTATAAATTATCTTCATTTACCTCGATCGGGAGTTATGCGCCACCATGCGCGACTCTTTAAAGGAGAGGCTTTAAACCACAATTTTTCGGTAAATAAAGGTTTTGACTTTTGAGCGTCGAAAAAAGTGCGCCTGTTTCAATTCACTTACCCTCAAAAAGTGAGAATTTGGAGGTGAGGGGGGCAGAAAAATCACTCTAACAATCATTCCTCCTACTTTCTCTTTCTCCCCACACTCCCCACACTCCCCACACTCCCCACCCTCCCCACACGTCCCACACTTCCCACACGTCCCACACTTTGCTTTTTTCAGCAAACCCTAATTATTTTCAGGACTTACGCATTTTTCCGACGAAAACACTATATATACCATAGTGCTATAGTTTTTATCTACTATATATAGTACCTTTGCCTAATTCCTGATTTTGATGCTAGTAGAAAGAATTGAGTCGGGACGCTATGATCGGAATAAATAAGTTAAGTTTTGTAAAGAAAAAAAATTGACTGCTATTTCACCCAAAGATCCTATTATACAACCCAAGCCTTGGTACTCCCTAGCTCCCTTATGGCAAGGAGGAGAAGAAGTAGTTCGCCAAGGTTTACCCCACTCCCAACTTTCACCTCCATGGCAAATATTATTACTTGGAGATGGCTCTCCCACTCGTCACTTGCAACTTTTGACAACTGAACCGACAGAAGTTGATGTAATTGATATGTGTCCCATTGGCATGAATCTTGATAATGCCCCCGACTTAATTCATGCTGTACCTGGCCCTAGACTGCGACGACAGGTATGGTTGAGAACAAGTTCAGGACAAAGGCTAGCTTATGCTGCTTCCTGGTGGGAAGCGAGTCATGTGGATGAGTATTTGCAAAATCGGTCTTTGCCTATTTGGGCTAGTTTAGCTCGTTTGCGGACTGAATTATATCGAGATGTCCAAGGAATTTATTATGGTCATTCTAGAGAATTAGAGTTAGCTTTTGATGAGTTAGGACCATTTTGGGGACGACATTATCTGTTTTGGCATCATGGCCAACCACTAACATTAATTTATGAGGTATTTTCACCTTATCTCAAAAAATATTTAGGACCAACAAAGGTTATAGGTGCAGATTCTCAAAAGTAATAGTTGGTAAGTATTTCCTGCGAAATGCGGAGCTAACAGCGGTCAGCTATCAGCTATCAGCTATCAGCTAACAGCGGTCAGCTATCAGCTATCAGCTATCAGCTATCAGCTAACAGCGGTCAGCTATCAGCTATCAGCTATCAGCGGTCAGCTATCAGCGGTCAGCTATCAGCTATCAGCTAAAGAAGGAAGAAGGAAAAAATTGATTTAATAGCAAATACATAATTTATAACTTCTCTGTATGCTCAAGTTTTATCTTAAGAAAGATGTTTATAAAGCATAGTTTTAAGAGCAGAGTTTTATGGCCTCAAGCTGACAGCTAATAGCTCTTATCAGGGGGTTTAAATGTAAGCATTCAGCGGTCAGCTATCAGCGGTCAGCTATCAGCTAAAGAAGGAAGAAGGAAAAAATTGATTTAATAGCAAATACATAATTTATAACTTCTCTGTTTGCTCAAGTTTTATCTTAAGAAAGATGTTTATAAAGCATAGTTTTAAGAGCAGAGTTTTATGGCCTCAAGCTGACAGCTAATAGCTCTTATCAGGGGGTTTAAATGTAAGCATTCAGCGGTCAGCTATCAGCTATCAGCTATCAGCTATCAGCTATCAGCTATCAGCTAAAGAAGGAAGAAGGAAAAAATTGATTTAATAGCAAATACATAATTTATAACTTCTCTGTTTGCTCAAGTTTTATCTTAAGAAAGATACTTATAAAGCATAGTTTTAAGAGCAGAGTTTTATGGCCCCAAGCTGACAGCTAATAGCTCTTTTCTGAGTTCTTAAACTTCGACAGGATTTTCTAGAATAAGTTTAGAACGCTTCAATTTGTCTGGCAAAGGAATAGGATAGTTACCAGTAAAACAGGCAGAACAAAAAGTATTAGGATCTTCATCCGTTGTTCTTAACATCCCCTCCCAACTCAAGTATGCGAGAGAATCAACACCTATTTGTTCAGCAATTTCTGCAACTGATTTTGTTGCTCCAATTAATTGCTCCTGGTTATCTGTATCAATGCCATAAAAACAGGGGTGAGTAACTGGTGGGGAAGAAATTCTCATGTGAACTTCTGTTGCGCCAGAATCTCGCAAAGCTCTAACAATTTTTTTACTGGTGTTGCCACGGACAATGGAATCGTCAACCATAATCACTCGCTTACCTTCTAATACATCTCTGAGAGGGTTAAGTTTCATTCGGATACCTGATTCTCTCATGTGTTGAGTGGGCTGAATAAAAGTACGACCAACGTAGCGATTTTTAATTAATCCCTCAGCATAGGGAATGCCTGATTCTTGAGAAAAACCTATGGCTGCAGGAATGCCAGAATCAGGGACACCTATAACCATATCTGCCTCTACTAAAGATTCTTTTGCTAACTGACGTCCTATTTTGAGTCTGTAGCTGTATAAACTACCACCTTCCATTATGCTGTCAGGGCGGGCAAAGTAAATCATTTCAAAAATACATAGCTTCCTTTGTGGTTTCTGATTCCAGTGGAAGGAAGCCATACCTTCTTCTGTAATCCAAACTAACTCTCCAGGTTCAACATCTCGGAGATATTCTGCACCAATAATATCTAAAGCACAGGTTTCTGAGGCGAGGACATATCTTTTTGGGTTGATATCTTCTAATATACCAATCACAAGGGGTCGTATACCGTGGGGGTCGCGTACTCCCATCACACCTTCTGGAGTACCAATAGTTAAACTGAAGGCTCCTTTACACAAATGAAAAGCACTAATAGCAGCTTCTAGCCAGCTTTTACCAATTTTAACTTCTGTAGCGATCGCTAATGCAATCATTTCTGAATCTGTAGTGCTGTTAAAGTTACATCCACGGTTGATTAGTTCTTTTTTTAATTCTTGTGTATTGACAAGATTACCATTATGTGCAATGGCTAAAGGTCCAAGACGGGTTTCAACCAGAGCAGGTTGAGCATTAATAATCTCGCTAGAGCCTGTAGTAGAATAACGAGTATGACCAATTCCTATATTACCAGGCAACTGCTGTAGGATAGACTCATTAAATACTTGAGATACTAGCCCCATTCCTTTATGTATGTAAACTCGATCGTCTTGAAAAGTAGCAATTCCGGCAGACTCTTGACCTCGATGTTGTAGTGCATATAAGCCAAAATAGGTGAGTTTAGTTACATCTTCTTCTGGTGCATAAATTCCGAAAACACCACAAGCTTCTTCTGGTTTATCTATCTCAAGATAATTTTCTAAATGTTTTTCAGTAGTTGAAGGGTATTTGTCAGTCATGGTTATATTTTAACTCCCGATCGGGATTATTAGTTTTTATAACTGTTTTCAAAGTGGTAAATTATCTGGTCTAGGGTATAGACTAGGAAAAAGTTAACCTCATCTTAAAGTATAGTAACTGATTTTGTGAAGTATTGTAAATTAAATAGGTAAAATATTCAGCTTATAAGTAATGGGGACTGATAATTTATCAAACCCTTTGATTTATACAATTACTAGCAATGCTTGTGGTATTCTACTGGAGCGTACTCAAGGTCATTTCAGTTATCAGTCATCAGTACCTCTAGAATAAGGAGGCTTGATATCGGGAATATTCTATTTTTTTATCCCCTAAAAGGCTATGCTTTATCAGCATCTTTCTTAACATAAAACGTAGACATTAGATAGAAGTTATGGGTTAGCAATTCAATGGGTATTCCGGGAGAATAAATGTATTTAATTAGAGGTTTTCCCCCCTACTCCCCTACTCCCCTACTCCCCTACTCCCCACCCCCCCCCATATACAGGGTTTCAGGAGTTCCTTTTAAGGGATAGCTTCAAAGGGGAGGTGCATACCCAGAATTTTTCGGTAAAAAAGTTTTCCTAGCAGTTATTTAATTATAAAAATTGTTGGATAAAACAATTTAGTAAAAATGGAACAAGGATGAAGGATGAAGGATGAAGGATGAAGAAAAATTATGATAGATATTAGGTAGCAAATATGATTATCTAGT
>JAXHSW010000245.1:0-11904 GCA_034190295.1 Cyanobacteriota bacterium
ATGAACTGAGATGTCCTAATCGCCTCGTCTATTGCACTATATTGGACTTGTTTGGCCTTTACTTTAAACTCGTAAATTATCATGGCCCAACCTACCACTAATCTTTAACTTATACCAACCACGATCGCATAATTATTTGAGAAAATGTCAAGAAAAAATGAGATATTTTTTATTAATAGGACTTACGCAAAAAAACGTATTTCTATCCGAAGCGAGCCATAGCGAAGCCATCTCAAACATTGTTTTTTCGTTTCTCGTGAGTAAGTCCTGATTAAGATATTTAACGGCGACTGAAGTCGCCCGTTCGCTTTTCATCCACGAGTTTCAAATCGTGGTTTTCAAGCTCTCGTCCTTTCTCGATCAAAAAAACTTCAGAAGGCACATATAGAAAAAATATAACTCACTACAAACCAATAAATCCTCAATAATTTAATTTTTTTGATAAATTAATGGTCGAACAAACTAATAAATTTTAAATAAAGAAAGTAGTCTAATAAATATCCTGAATTTTCTTTTAAGAATTGAACTTTGGTATACCTAGTTCACAATTAATATTAGCCTTACATTATAGTTATTGAAGTTCGATCGAGAAACGTCAAAATATGGTATACAGAGTAGTACTATCGGTATGATTAACCTTAAACTATTGTAAAATTTATCAACACAAACAAAATCTCAAATGAACAAAAAAGTCTTATATTTTGTCAGCATAGGAATATTAGCCACCTGGATACTTAGAGGTGAATCTGTAGCATTTAATGATGAAGATATGCAACTAATGGCATTATCAGATTCTGCCAGTTTTTCTAACCAAATCCTCGCTCAAGTGCCAGATTCTCCATCCCCTGATTCACAATCACAATCGACTATCCCATCAGCAGAAGTTCCAGAAAAGTCCAATACAGTTGCTAACTTGATCCAATCTACCGACCCAGAAGAAAGAGAAAAAGTTTTACAGCAAAACTTAGGAAACGAGGCAGAAGATACTACAGTTCAACCTTCTGAAACAATATCTGTTCCCAGAGGTAGAGACCCATTTTCTATTGTTCCTGAAATACCAGTACCAGAATTAACACCAGAAGAATCTTCCGTAGCCCAATTACCAGAAATACAAGGCCAACAACTACCAGGTCTACCTACTCTTCCTGAAACTACAGCTCCCACTACTTGGCGACAAAATGTGAGAAGGATAGTACCAAGCGATGATAGTCAAATTGTTGCTCAACAAAGACGAAGAAGACCATTACCATTATCTGATACTTCACCATTTGAACAAAATACAAACTCATTTGTAGAAAATGGTTGTTAACTTTATCGCAAACTTAGTATGATTTTGCTAAATTTTTGCTACCCTTGACAATATTAGGCTTTTCGGAACTAGCAATGCGTAAATTTTCACTAATATTAGGAGCAGGGTTATTATCGGTCTGGATAAGTGGATGTGAATCTCTACCATTTTTTAACAGAGGAAACAGTTCTACTGCCAATACCCCAGAATCTTCTCCTACTCCCATAGACCCCCCTGAGTCTCCTTCACCAATTCCTGCTGTTGACGAACCTTTCCCATCTCCAGATGTTCCTCAAAAGTCAGATACGGCAAAAGACTTAATTAGGTCTACAGACCCGAATGAAAGAACAAAATCCCTCCAACAAGAAGTTCAAACTCAAACACCTACTTCTATTTCAAGCATTCCAGAAACCAGAGACCCCTTCTCCAATTTACCAACTATTCCAGTACCAAGTCGGAGAACAAATCAAATGGGAGATTCTGTATCTACCCAACTTCCTGAATTAGATAGTCAACAAGTACCAAATATTCCAACTCTACCAGAAACTAAATCCCCTTCTTCTTGGAGGGAACCAGAGTCCACTGTAACCAGAGAAAACCAAGGGACAGACTCAAACCAAGTTGCTCAACAACAAAACTCACAACAGCCATCTCCCACAAACAGACAAAATTCAAGTTCAGCTCAATCTCCCTCTCCATCAAAGCAAACGGCCACTCCATCAAGGCAAAAGGCTAACAGTAGGCCACCGCAAAATACAAACAGACAAGCAGCATCAGGAAACAATACTCAGTCAGGGAAAAATAATAATAATACAACAGTTGCCTCTCATCCTCCAGGTACTACACAACAATCACAATCTCAAGAACCACCACCTCCACCAAAACCCCCAGAGTTGCCCAGTTCATCTACTCAACAAGTACCAGGTTTACCAGAACTACCAATAGGGTCAACCCCACCTCCTCAGTGGCGAGGGCCAGGTTTTCCACCACCACCACCACCACCACCGCCGCCACCACCACCACCACCACCGCCACCAGATACTACTATTGCCGACGGTATAGAAGTTAGTGGAGTTGTGCAAGTGGGACATCAAAAGCAAATCATTGTTAAGGTTCCTACAGAACCTACAAGTAGATATGTAAAAATTGGACAACGACTAGCTAACGGTAAGGTATTGGTAAAGCGAGTGGACTTTAAGACAGGAGCTGACCCAGTTGTTGTGTTTGAGCAAAGTGGTGTGGAAATTCAAAAAGAGGTAGGAAGTCAACCAACAACTGAGGAGTAAGAAAAAATAAATTATCCTAGTTTTTTAGACTCGCTCTACTTAGGGCTTGCCCTCATAAAGCTAAAAGTCAGGACAGCTAAGGTAATAGAGCTTTTTATATTCAGTTTATCTCCAAGTTTATGGCTCTTATTGGCATCAATTTACTGAAATTTTCTGCTGAAATTCAAGAAAATTTATTCACATAAAATGGCCAAAACCGTTGCCTGTTCCCCCACAAATCGACCCGTCCCCGCGTCTCCACGTCCCCGTGTCCTACCCCCACCAACCAATTTTTTCAGCAGACCCTACTTACATTTTGCTGTGTCCCTACTAACAGACTTCGTAATTTCCAATGCAGTTGTTGCTAGACAAGGATTTGGCCACGGATACACGGATGATTAATCTGCATTCTGTGAAGCTCAAAAAAAACGGCAAGGCTTTTCCTCTTGCATCCCCAAAAAAAATTATGATAGTATGTAATCATTGGGTGTTGTTCCCCCCTACGCATGACTTTTTATTCAACTAAAAAACAGCATATCGTTACTGAATATATATAGATAGAGATACTCACACCATCAAAGCAGAGAAAGGTTATCATCCTGTGAAGCACTTCAATAAAGAAGTGGTTACAGGAAAAATTTGCCCGCCCCATCAACACATCTATATATTTACTCATGTAGAAGCGATGTAGCTACCGCACTTGCTCCGCCAACGCTATTATTCACAACAAAAAAAATCATCCTGTGAAGCTCAAAAAAAACGGCAAGGTATTTCCCCTTGCATCGCCAAAAAAATTATGATAGTATATAATCATTGGGTGTTCTTCGCCCCTACGCATGACTTTTTATTCAACTAAAAAACAGCATATCGCCACTGAATACTTATGGAAGGGATACTCACACCATCAAAGCAGAGAAAGGTTGTCATCCTGTGAAGCACTCAAAAAAAAGTGGTTACAGGAAAAATTTTCACCCCATCAACACATCCATATATACTCATGCAGAAGCGATATAGCTGCCGCACTTGCTCCGCCAACGCTATTATTCACAACCAAAGAAAAATCATCATCCTGTGAAGCTCAAAAAAAACGGCAAGGTATTTCCCCTTGCATCCCCAAAAAAAATTATGATAGTATGTAATCATTGGGTGTTACTCGCCCCTACGCATGACTTTTTATTCAACTAAAAAACAGCATATCGTTACTGAATATATGGCGTTGCTGATTAGTAACGATCTATATTCCACAGTTCTGTGGAACTCTATATATATAATAATGGAATAAAGAAATAATAGAAACTCTTTAAATTAATAAATAGGCTTGATATCGGCCATGATGCTATCAATAAAACAACTAAAAATAGCAATACTAACAGGTTCTTGCCTGGGATACACAATTTTGATGTGGCATCCTCAGTCCTTAATGGCACAAGAACAAACAGAAGCACCTTTTTGTGAAGGCAACCCTCCTACTGGCAGAGTGAAATGCAATTATCCCAATGGAGATAACTATGCTGGAGATTTTGTCAATGGAAGACCAGAAGGAAGTGGTGTCTATGTCTATGCTAATCGTAATCGCTACGAAGGACAGTTTCGGAATGGTCTGCCTAATGGACAGGGTACCTTTATATTCTCTGATGATTCCAGAGTTACAGGAGTATTCCAAAATGGACAGATTAGGTCAGGTACAATTATTTTCGCCAATGGCGATCGCTTTGTGGGAGATTTTAACTTAGTGGAGAATCTCTCTAGTAGTGTGATTAGTAGTCAGCCTACTGGTCAAGGTCAATTTATTTATGCTAATGGCGATCGCTATGAAGGAGATTTCTTTGCTGGCGTTCCTTTTGGCCCAGGAGTATTTACTCGTGCTGATGGTATACGGTGTCAAGGAGATTTTTATAATTCAGAACTAGATGGCAAAGGAAGTTGTACATATCCTAATGGAATTCGTTATGAAGGAGAGTTAAGAGGTGGAATACCTCATGGTGTAGGGATTATTATAGATGCTGAAGGAAAACGATTTCCCGGAGTATTCCGTAATGGTCAAAGGCAAGAGGAAACAAATTAATCAAGACTACTATTATATATAGAAAAATTCTCCATTCAGAATAGGGTAAGCATTCAGCTGTCAGCTGTTGCTTTTTTTACTTCTAGATAAAAGTTTTACTAATTGAGTGAGAATTAAATTTTACGCTCTCTAGCTGGCTTTAAAGTCCCGATTTAAAATCCACTTATAAGAGCTGAGAGCTGACTGATAATAGCTGAATGCTTACAGAATAGGACGCGAATGAAGGAAGAATCAAGCTTTTTTGTATTCAGTCACCAATAGCAGAAAAGGCAAAGCTACTCTAAAAATTATGTAATATCAGAGCTGTTTCATAGTGTTATGAAAAAACAGCTCCTCTCTCTTCAACACTAAATCTATCTATTGTTTATGCTTTTTCTGACTTATTTATAATCATTCAAAGGGAAATTATATAACTAACAAGTATATATAACAGGCGATGTAGCTAAAGGTTTCCTTTCTGTGAAAATCAGATCGGAAATCAACCATTTTATTGATAATTTCAGAAAGCACAAAACTTGAATTTGTCAGACTTATTTACCACTATGAACTAGAGAAGAGAAAATAATTTTATACATTCAAATAATTTACTAATATCAAGTCTCATTAATTAGCCATAATAAAAATTATATAGCTGTGGCAGCGAGAATATTTTTTGATAGGGGAATACGGGGCCAACAAATTTCCCCTTGTTATCTATTCCCTATTCCCTAAATTTTTTATTGTGGGTATTTAAAGAGACTTGATATAAATTATTATGAATAATTTGACTATTTACTATTCTCTCAAGATCTACAATAACTCACAGCTTACAGCCGTTTTTATTTGGATAGAGTACAGAATGGCATTCGTCCTACAAGGTTTTGGTTGTGACGATGTGGTTTATGCATCTCAAAAGCGCTGTAAATGTAAGATTGGTATAAAAATCTTAAAAAGAATAAAATATCAAAATATTTAATTGCCAAGACCAAACAAATAAAAAAAAACATGACAGCAACCACCTCTACTTCCTTTGGAAACCAGCAGTTTCCCTTTGATTTTGCCCCCCACGCTACACAAGATAGTGATTTTCTCCAACAACTAGAATTTATTCCTGGTTTAAAAGAAATATTGACAATTAGACAAGTTCATGCTCTAGAACACGCTACAGTTTGGGTACTGAGTGAATTAGCAAACTCAGGAAATTCAACATCCTTTGACGAATCAATTGGAGGAATGTCTACACCACAAGGATTTTACCTTTATGGTTCAGTAAATCCATCTCAATTAGAGCAGGCAGTAGAAGTCGCATTACAGCGAATTACTTCTGGAGAATGGAACTTGGCAGTACATCCTAGATGTGGCACAAATTTATCAGTGGCAATGACTCTCACTCTAGGATTGGCTTTAGGTATAAATACACTTATGCCCAGGAAACCGATTGAGCAACTCTTAGGTTTTGGCATTGCAGCTACGGCAGCGGTCCAAGTGGCACCAGAGCTAGGTAATTTAGCCCAAAAATATTTAACAACTGCTATTCCTTTCAATTTAAGAGTGGTCAATATTTCTGTAACTCAAGATTTATGGGGTCGTCCAGCTCATTTTATTCAAGTATCCTGGCTCAATTAGTTGCAACAAAACTTAAAAAAATCTCAGACTGAAAAGATATAGGATGAGAGGACGATTTTACCATTCTTCAATTTTAAGGGAAAAAAAATTCATGGTTCAACGTGGTTCTAAAGTTCGGATTTTACGCAAGGAATCCTACTGGTATAACGAGATTGGTACAGTTGCTTCCGTTGACAAAAGTGGCATCAAGTACCCTGTTATTGTTCGCTTTGATAAAGTAAATTACACGGGTTTTAGTGGTAGTGCATCTGGCGTTAACACTAATAACTTTGGTACTTCAGAAGTAGTAGAGGTAGAAGCTCCTAAGAAGAAGTAGTAGAGGTAGAAGCTCCTACTATTCTTTGAACCCAGAGCTATGCAAAACCTCAGTTGAGCAATTCTAGTTAAATCAACAAAAACAGGCCAAAACTGTCTCAGCTCCGTTCCGTGCTGAACTAGAAAAAATTTCTACAGTGTCTATAATAATAATTAATACTGTGAGAAATAATTAGCACTGTGCCAGAACTGCCAGAAGTAGAAATAGTAAAACGAGGTCTCAATCAACTGACTCTCAACAAAAAAATAGTGGGTGGGGAAGTGTTGTTAGAACGCACAGTTGCCCACCCAATTTCTGTAAGTTATTTTTTGGACGGTTTGCAGGGAAAAGCGATCGCGGGGTGGCAGAGACGAGGTAAATATTTACTTGCCCAACTCTACAAGTGGGACAAAAAAACTCCAAAACTTACACAGCTCAAAGAAAATCAAGATGGTTGGTTAGGAGTACATCTAAGAATGACAGGCCAACTGTTATGGGTAAAACCAGAAGAAAGTCTACATAAACACACGCGAGTGAGAATATTTTTTGGCGATCGCTCTTCAGGAGGTGAAGGTCATCCTACCCATGAATTAAGATTTGTAGATCAACGCACTTTTGGCCAGATGTGGAGAGTACCACCCGCAACGGAAATATCTCACATTATTACTGGTCTGAAAAAACTGGGTCCAGAACCATTTTCCCCTGAATTTTGCTTAGAATATCTTACAAAAAAACTTGATAAAAGACATAGAGCAATTAAAACAGCCCTTTTAGACCAGAAAACAATTGCAGGGTTAGGTAATATTTATGCTGATGAAGCGCTATTTCTCAGTGGTATTAGACCAACAACTCTGTGCAAAGATTTGGTAGAAACCCAAATAGAACAACTGCATCTAGCCATACTCAAAGTATTACAAAACTCTATAGATGCAGGTGGTACAACATTCAGCAACTTCCTAAATGTTAAGGGAGTTAATGGTAATTATGGTGGTGTAGCTTGGGTTTATAATCGTGCTGGTCAACCATGTCGAATTTGTGATACTTCTTTAGAAAAAATTAAACTTGCGGGTCGGTCTACTCATTTTTGTCCTCAATGCCAAGAAGGGTAGTAGAAGCTCAGAGTTGTCTACTCCTACTTACTTAATCCTCACAATTTTAAATTTTAATATCATGTCCGGTTGAATAATTATAAATTTAAAGAGGTCAATTAACGGACATATCAAAAGCTTAAAACTTAGACAATGCAAGATTTTTCCCTCCTTCAGTCCTTCCTTCTTCCTTCTGTTATAAGACTAGATTTTGGCAGTCCCCTATAAATTTAAAAGCCTGTATTGTAACTGTATAGGTTCAACGTTGGGTCATTCGCCCTCATTCCGTATTAGAATTTCAACAGAATATACAAGAGATGAAAATCATAATATTATGGCAGACATTAAAAAAGGTAGTTTAGTTCGTGTTGTGCGAGAAAAACTTGAAAATAGCTTAGAGGCCAAAGCTAGTGACACAAGGTTTCCTCCCTATATATTTGATAGTAAAGGAGAAGTGGTTGATACAAAAGGAGATTATGCTTTTGTCAAATTCGGCAAAGTACCGACTCCGAATATCTGGTTGCGACTAGACCAGTTAGAAAAATTCAAGTGACATACTCCCACACTAAGCTAGCGCTATAGTGTGGGCTTCTCGTTTCGCAGCCCTGCCATTGCATCGGGCAAGCGCGTGCTTTAAGGACGGAATGCCCTACCGCCCTATTTTTTATATTTATCGCCGCATTTAAGTCGCGGTCTATGAGAATACCGCAATGCGGACAAGAATGAGTTCGTATGTTTAATTCTTTGGGGACTTTTTTTCCACAATTTGAGCAGTCTTGGCTAGTATTTTTGGGGTTCACTCCTATGGTTTTCACCTCCAGCATTTCCGGCTTTGACAGTTAAAATAGACAAGAATTGACCCCATCCAGCATCATTGATTGATTTACTCAAATGAGTTTTTGCTAGCCCTTTAATATTTAAGTTTTCATGGGCGATAACTTCGGCTTTTAATAACAATTCATTGGCTGTTTTGAAATGAAAGTCTTTACGTTTATCGGCAATTTTTTTATGTTGTTTGGCTACAGCTTTGACACCCTTTAACCACCTTTTACTTCCTTTTTTCTTTCGAGATAAACGTTTTTGTAGAGTCTTTAATCGCTTCTGAGATTTTCGATAGTATTGAGGGATGGGGACTGATTCTCCTTCACTTGTTACTAAGAATTCCTTCAGTCCCATATCGATTCCCAGAGTATTTTTTAATGTAGGTTCAACATTACAACTCAAAGCTGGAACTGATTTGTCTTCTAGGGATAAAGTCACATAATAACCATCTGCTTTACGACTAATCGTCACAGTTTTAATTTGAAAACCTAATGGTAAAGGTCGATGTTGAATCAACTTTATATTGCCTATTTTGGGCAAATTAATTTGATTTCCTTCAATACAGTTTTGTTTGATTTGAGGATAAGTAAAACTGCGTAGACGTCCAATTCCATTAAATCTTGGTTTCCCTAATTTATGTCCATTTTTGTCTGCTGTCAACCATCTATCAAAGGCAAGTTTTACCCGTTTTATGCAGTCCTGTAAAACCTGAGAATGAATTAGCTTATACTCAGGAAACCTGTCTTTAGTATTGACCAAATCTTTTTTCTGAGAGTAATAATTTGGATTATCTCTGAGCTGAGGAATTGGCATCCACCTTGGGGCAAGCATTAACCGGACAGCGATTTTCTGACCACCAGGAGAACCGCTCGCCTAACCTATAGTTGTACTGCCGACGCAACAATTCCAACCACATTTCTATTGTGGCTATTTGTTCTTTGTTGGGCCTTAATCTATATTGGTAGGCAGTCCGCATGGTGGAAAATTTCCGGGGTTATAGCAACATAATAATACAAGTTTTTCAACTAGGGCAAAAGCTTCTGCTGGGATGGGCAGCAAATTGAATCGGCATCGAACCCATTAAATCGGCCACCGATTCATCCGCCAAATCTGCATATTATGGCGTGAGGCTTCTCGGCGATTCAGCTAAATAATACAAAGGTTACAAAGCAATACATTTGGGGTGCTTCAGATAAAAAAATTTTCGCTAGTCTATTTTTCAAGCTAAAGAATATTCATAGCAATACTCAAGAAGGTAGGTTCTCTAAATAGTTAATCAGCTAGCCATATTTACTTATTCTTCCTTGGGAGGATGTCACCAACAAAATTCTCAATTCCCCATAGTTGGAGGTTGGGCTGGAATAGCAGCAATAATCGCATCTATCACCTTAGCAATAGGCAATATTTGCATTCCTAAATCTGGCGGTTGCTGACCTTTCGGAATAATTGCCCTCTTAAAACCTAGCTTTGCAGCCTCTCTCAACCTTAATTCCAACTGAGATACAGGTCGCACCTGGCCACCTAAACCAACCTCTCCCAGCAAAATAATTCTGGGGTCAACTACCCGGTCGCGAAAACTAGCCACTACTGCAATAGCAACTCCCAGGTCTGCGGCAGGTTCTTCTACACTCAAACCACCCACTGTCGCCACATAAGTATCTAACTTAGACAAAGGAATGCCGACCTTTTTTTCCAAAACTGCCAAAATCTGTTGCAACCTACCACTATCAATACCAGTAGTAGAACGCCGAGGCGCACCATGACTTGCCGGGCTAACCAATGCCTGAATCTCTACAACTATTGGGCGAGTACCCTCCATAGAAACAACCGTGGAAGTTCCCGAAGCATATTCATCCCTACTTCCTAAAAATAACTCTGAGGGATTCAATATCTCTTTTAAACCATTCGCCACCATTTCAAATACTCCAATTTCGTGAGTAGCACCGAAACGATTTTTCATAGAGCGTAACAAACGGTGGGAGGCAAAGCGATCGCCTTCAAAATACAAAACCGTATCTACCAAATGTTCTAAAACACGGGGACCTGCCAAAGCACCATCTTTAGTAACATGACCGACTATTAATAAAGTAATATTTTCCCGCTTTGCTACTTGCATTAATGCGGAAGTACATTCTCTCACCTGAGCAACGGAACCAGGAGCGGAAGTCAGGGAAGCAAAATAAATTGTTTGAATACTGTCAATTACAGCAAGATATGGTTTGAGAGATTCTAACTCTCTTAAAATTACTTCTAAATCTGTTTCTGGCAATAAAAATAAATTTTCCTGAGAATTTGTAGTGGAATCTTTTATAGTTTCAGAATTGCCATTGCTTTCTTTATTTTCATTTGAGGATAAATCTTCATCCATCTCAACATTTGAAACATTATCCTTATCCTCTTCCTCTTCTTCTACTTCATTGAGATTAACTATTAAACGTTGCGAACGTAATTTAACCTGTTGTCCAGACTCTTCTGCCGATACATATAAAACCCGACATCTACTAGACAACTGATTAGCCACCTGTAATAAAAGAGTAGATTTACCAATACCAGGTTCTCCACCAATCAAAACCAAAGAACCAGGAACAATTCCACCACCAAGTACTCGGTCTAACTCTTCAAACCCAGAAGGCATTCTGGACAAACTTTGGTCAGAAATTTGGGATAATAGAAAAGATGCCCTTGGTTGACCAGAAGACTTATCTGATTCAGATGCTTGATTGCCAATGCCAATATCAGTCAGTCCCAATCTTTGTAGAGTAGTAGTAGTTGATTTTTCTATCTCCTCTGTCAGAGAATTCCAAGTATTACAGCTAGGACATCTGCCCAAAAATTGAGTAGACTCATACCCACATTCTCCACAAACATACTTTATTTTCTGTTTTGGCATTTCTTAAAATAATTTAATATTCACTCGCAAATATAAAAAAGCCTAAAGTTTCACTCATCCTAAGCTAGGATTCATTAATTGATAATTGATAATTACCTCGTTCCCAGAGGAATTCTGATATTATTCCCAACAATTCTTAAACCTTACTTGGGATATTTCACCATTGCTCAACCATCTTTTTTACCGAATAATTAAGGTTTAAAGCCTCTCCTTTAAAGGAGAAACAAGAAAAAATTTTTATGATTAGTCAATCCTATCAGTTTTCACTCTTGAGGTCATTATTAATTATTAATTATTAATTATTAATTATTAATTGTTGAACATAGCTAGGAATCCTTGGTTGAAAATATAGATTGCCTTTTTTGTATTTTTTGTTTAACTCTTTAAATGATTAAATGACTTAAAAGATTCAGCAACAGACCTTAATATTTGCTGTGCTGCCTGTGAATATAAAGCTTAATAATGGTAAGCATTCAGCTGTCAGCCATCAGCTATCAGCTATTGCTTTTAGTTTAGGATCAAAGCAATATTTAACTGTCTTACTACAAAAGTTGCCTCCCTTGCCCTTAAAGTTTATATTAATTGA
>JAXHSW010000246.1:0-11902 GCA_034190295.1 Cyanobacteriota bacterium
GGGGTTAGGGGTGGGTTCTCCACGGTCGGGGTTAGGGGTGGGTTCTCCACGGTCGGGGTTAGGGGTGGGTTCTCCACGGTCGGGGTTAGGGGTGGGTTCTCCACGGTCGGGGTTAGGGGTGGGTACACTTGCTGACTTGCAGACTTGCAGACTTCTGACTTCGTTAAGAATACCCCTTTCATTATTTGTTCCCGAACAACCCGTAAACGAAATAATCTGTAGGGACGTTGCATGCAACTTCCCTACTATTCCCTGTCCCCTTCCATCTATGTTCTCAAAAATGTTTTGTTTCTATTAAGCAGAGATCGATTGATATCGTCGTAATCCTAAAGGTTCGCTCCGACCATCATTTAGGAATTGAAGCCCTATTATGGTTATGGAACCGTCGCACAAAGTTAGGAGTAGCTTTTAATTCTTCTAGTGGTTTTCATCTGCCTAATGGTAGCGATCGCTCCCCTGATGCTGCCTGGGTCATTTCAGTTATCAGTTATCAGTTATCAGTACCTCTCTGTGCCTAAAGTCAGAGGCTTGAAATATTGAACTTTATTTTTTTTCATCCCCTTGTAGAGCGGTAGCTCGCGGCGCAGCCAAGGGGAGGCTTTAAACCTTATTTTTTGGTAAAACAGGAAAGATGGGATAGTTTAACTAGGGAAGAACAGGAAACTTTTGCGCCTTTATGTCCCGATTTTGTAGTAGAATTACTTTCTAAAAATGATACTATTTTAGAGTTACAAAAAAAGATGAAAGAGTATCAGTCAAATGGTGCAAGGTTAGGTTGGTTAATTGATAGTAAAAACCGAAAAGTAGAGATTTATCGGCAAGATAGGGAAGTAGAAATATTAGACAATCCTAATAGTTTATCTGGGGAAGATGTGTTGCCTGGATTTGTTTTAGATTTAACAGAAGTTTGGTAATGGAGTGGCTTTGTTGCATGAAAGTAGCGTTCTTAACATCCATTCGGCAGTTATATCGCCCTGGGACTGCAATTCTTACTATTGGACAATAGTTATTGCTCTGTTGAAGAGCGATCGCCCTGGGACTGCAATTCTTACTATTGGACAATAGTTATTGCTCTGTTGAAGAGCGATCGCCCTGGGACTACAATTCTTACTATTGGACAATAGTTATTGCTCTGTTGAAGAGCGATCGCCCTGGGACTGCAATTCTTACTATTGGACAATAGTTATTGCTCTGTTGAAGAGCGATCGCCCTGGGACTGCAATTCTTACTATTGGACAATAGTTATTGCTCTGCTCTTGAGCGCCATTCGGAGCAAGTGTGGCAGCTATATCGCTGTGCGATCGCAATTCTTACTATTTATCTATTGGACAATAGTTACAGCAGTTTCCGCGCGTTATTGTTGTACATATGCGGAGCAAGTGCGGCAGCTATATACTTTCATGCAACAAAGCCTAATGGAGTGCTAAATAAACATTTGTTGCTGAAATAAATCGCCAACATTTGCCAGAAGAGTCTAATAGACATCTGTAATAATCAAAAATAAAATCAATTGTAGAAATCATCAATTATTTCCCCTTACCGAATAATTAATAATTAATAATTAATTATTAAATAATTCTGGTTTAAAACCTCCCCTTTTAAGGGGAAAAAACAAATAATATTTCCTTATATTCAATTCCGTAACGGTTAAAACCCGAGGTAATTATCCATTATCCATTATCCATTAATGAAAGCAGTTTTCTTGCACAGTAGGGGCGAATGGCATTTGCCCTTATAGGGACAAGATTGTGGTTATAGCGATGTGGTTAATCAATTTGAAAACCACTGTTAAAAAATAATTAAGCCAAAGAATTTTTCTTAGCCTAATTCTCCTTTGTTAATTTTCAGGTAATTCTCCAAAGCGATCGCGATAACGAGACAGTAAAGATTCTAATTCCTCGGCTCGTTTTTCTGCTTCGTACTTTGCCAAAACTTCCTGACTTAAAGCTTCTCGTAATTCATCAGAAATAACCAATTTTTCTCCCGTATCTTCCCGATAAAATCTGATCGATTTATCCTCAACTTCTAATCGTAATCCTAAAGGTTCGCTCCGACCATCTGTAATTAATTTATATTCTTTTTCTCCCAGACGATACCCTTGCAATTTTTCTTCTATCCATTCACCTTTAGGGTCAAATAACCAACATTCCTGTACTTTTAATTGTTCGTAAAATACTTTTTTATAACCTTCATCGTCTCTGCGGGTGTTTTTAGTAGTCACCTCAAAAATAACTGCAGGAATTTTACATTCTTCAAAAAGAAGATAACTATCTCTTCCCCCTGGTTCTACATCAAAAATTACCATCACATCAGGAACAGTTCGTAGTTTAGGAAAACCCCTAGAAAAATATAAAAATTGTTTACTTAGTACAGTTGCTTTTCGACCTTTTAAATATTCTTTCAAGACTTCAAAAATATTTAAAACAGCATATAAATGATCGTAACTTTCACCAATATTTTTTTCATCCTCATTAGGATAAAATACTTCTTTTTTTTCAATTACAGTTTGACTTTCTGGAGTTGTTTGATTTTCTGGTTTTTCAGTTACAGGTTGACTTTCTGGAGTTGTTTGATTTTCTGGTGTCATAGTTTTATATTAACCTAATAAATTTCCCTTAACCTAATTCTCTTCTGTCAATTTTCAGGTAATTCTCCAAAGCGATCGCGATAACGAGACAATAAAGATTCCAATTCTTCTGCTCGTTGGCGTTCTGCTTCAGCTCTTTGATTTTCTAATTCAGCTCGTTGACTTTCTAATTCAGCTCGTTTTTCTGCTTCTTGTCGTGCCACAATTTCCCGCTCTAAAGCTTCTCGTAATTCATCAGGAATTAACAATTTTTCTCCTGTATCTTATCGATAAAATCCGATTAATTTATCCTCTACTTCCAACCGTAATTTTAAAGGTTCGCTCCTACCATCTGTAATTAATTCATAAATTTTTCCTCTCAGACGATACCCTTGTAATTTGTCTTTTATCCATTCTCCTCTAGGGTCAAATAACCAATATTCTTTCACTCCTAATTCTTCGTATAGTCCTTTTTTAAAATCTTGGTCTACTCCTTTTGTTCCCGGAGAAGTCATTTCAAAAATCACTACCGGAGTTTGACCTTCTTGCCATATTTTATAGTTATCTCTTCCTCCTGGTTTCACATCAAAAATTACCGTCACATTAGGAGCTACTCGCAAACTCGGAAACTTCTGAGAATAAAACAAAAATTGGTCGCTTAATACGGTTGCTTGGCGACCTTTTAAATATTGTTTAATGACTTCCAGGGTTGTCAGAATAGCATATAAATGGTCGTAGGTTTCAGCCAAAGGTTCTCCGTCTTCAGTAGGATAAAATATTTCGATTTCGTCTTTTTCAGCTACAGGTGGATTAGCTGTGATTTTTTGACTTTCTGATATTATCATTATTTTATTTGATAATTAAGGTGCTTGGTTGTATTTCCCTTTTTTCCTAACTATTATATTATATAATTATTAGGCTAAGATAACTAAAAAAATGAAAAGTTTATTCTCTTGGAGACTTCCCCTGTCTGAAGCTGATTTTGCAGAATTATGGGAAAAAGCAACTTTTGTATTTGATACAAATTTTTTATTAGATTTCTATCGGGTATCTAGTTCTACATCAGAAGATTATTTCCGAATATTAGAACATATCAAAGATAGAATTTGGCTGCCTTATCAAGTAGCAGATGAGTTTTTTGAGCATAGAGAAGAAATTATAGATAAGGAAAAAAAATCTTTCGAGTGTGCTTTATCAGAACTTGAGCAATGGAAAGTAAAGCAAAAGAAATTTGACAGTCTCAAAGGAAGTATTTCACAAGTAGGAAGAATAGTCGCTTCAGAAATAAAAATTTTGTTTGATGAGCAGAAAAGTTATTTCGATCATTCCGCTGCGCGATCGCTTAACCCAACCTACACAAAAAAAATTATTCCTGTAAAAATGAAAAAATATCCCTACAGAACTAATTAAAGTTAAAAAATCCCCAACTTATTAACCTCTAAGTAGTTAATGTAGGTTGGGTTGAGGCAAGTTAGCGGAGCTTATCCGTAGGATAAACCCAACATGATTTAGATATTTATAGATATTTGTTGGGTTGCGCGATAGAACATCCGTTCCGCTCCGCTCTCGCTTAACCCAACCTACACAAAAAAAATTATTCCTGTAGAAATGAAAAAATATCCCTACAGAACTAATTAAACTTAAAAAATCCCCAACTTATTAACCTCTAAGTAGTTAATGTAGGTTGGGTTGAGGCAAGTTAGCGGAGCTTATCCGTAGGATAAACCCAACATGATTTAGATATTTATAGATATTTGTTGGGTTGCGCGATAGAACATCCGTTCCGCTCCGCTCTCGCTTAACCCAACCTACACAAAAAAATTATTCCTGTAGAAATGAAAATATATCCCTTAGCTCCTACCTCCTCTACATTCCCATTTCTCCTGTCTCCTACCCCAGCAAAAAGACTTTTTCAGCAAACCCTATTTAGATATTTATAGATATTTGTTGGGTTGCGCTCTCGCTTAACCCAACCTACAGAACTAATCAAAATTAAAAAATCACCAACTTATTAACCTCTAAGCTTCTGTGACCAAACACGAGTAGGCAAACCCCAAACATAAATAAACCCTTCCGCCGCTTTATGGTCGAACTCATCCTCAGCACCATAAGTCGCTAAGTCATAACTATACAAAGAATTGCCAGACTGACGACCGACAACCATCGCACTACCCTTAAACAACTTCACTCGCACAACACCAGTCACCCTTTCCTGAGTCTGCTGAATAAAAGCATCCAACGCACCCTTCAACGGACTAAACCATAAACCATTGTAAACCAACTGACTGTAACTTTCCTCAATACCCCGCTTATAACGAGTCACATCAGCAGTCAAAGTTAAACTTTCCAAGTCGCGATGCGCTTGAATTAAAACCCACATTGCCGGAGACTCGTAAATTTCTCGTGACTTAATTCCCACAAGACGGTTTTCAATCATGTCAATACGACCAACACAATGATTTCCCGCTATCTGATTAAGTTTAGTAATTAACTCAATACCACCCATTCCTTGACCGTTGAGACTAACAGGAATACCTCCCTCAAAACCAATTTCAACATATTCCGGTTCATTCGGAGTATCAGCCATCGCTTTAGTCATATTATAAACTTCCTCCGGTGCCTCCACCCAAGGATCTTCCAACTCCCCTGCTTCGATCGCCATCCCCAATAAATTTTTATCAATACTATAAGGAGAAGACTTTTTCACTGGAGCAGGAATACCATATTTTTCACCATAGGCAATAGTCTCCTCACGACTCATTCCCCACTCCCGCGCTGGAGCAAGAATTTTGATTTTAGGGTTAAGTGCAGCAATAGCAACATCAAACCTTACTTGATCGTTACCCTTTCCAGTACAACCATGGGCGATCGCATCAGCACCATATTTTTCTGCTGCATCTACTAATATTTTGGCAATTAGAGGACGAGCTAATGCTGTAGCTAAAGGATAGCGATTTTCATATAGAGCATTTGCTTGAATTGCCGGAAAAGCATATTCTTGAATCAAAGGTTCAATAACATCTATAACCAAAGATTCTACCGCACCCGAATCTAATGCTTTTTTGCGGACTGCTTCTAACTCATCCCCCTGTCCTAGGTCTGCAGCAAGAGTAATTACTTCTTTAATTCCCCACTCATTTTTTAAGTAGGGAATGCAAACGGAGGTATCTACTCCACCAGAATAAGCTAATACAACTTTAGTGGCACGACTCATAGATTTTTCTCTAGAATTACAACTGGGTTTTTATTATGGGACTAAGCCTTTAAAATTATTGTCAGGCAAAGTACAGATTCTAGAGTTTATCCTAATTTTCAGAGGAATGAAAATCCTGTGCCGTTGTGAGAATTTCCAGAACTCCCAGAATTTCCTGAACCTCTGCTGTTGCCAGAATTCCCAGAAGTCCCAGAACCTCCCGATCCTCCTGATGAAGTTCCTCCATGACAGTGATATCTTCCTGTCGATCGGTTTGTGTGGCATCCACTACTATCAGTTCTGCCTGAATGAGCGATAGCAATACAAGGAGTTAATAGTCCTACTACCCCCCCCCAAAAAAGTATATTTTGAAAAATATTTTTCATTGTTTTAAATCCGATTTTAAAAATACTTTTCAAGTATAAAACTATTTTCTGTCTATTGAATCATTCTAACTTTTCTCTGTAGGGCGATCGCCGTTTAGAATCATCATACCCGAATTCAGCAACGCCTTTTTTCATCTATGGTATAAGACCCATAATGTACTACCGACTTATCCCACTCAGGAGACAAAATGTTTTTCAGTGTAGTTATTCCCACTTATAATCGCAAACCGATTTTAGAAAAATGTCTTCGTGCTCTGGAAAATCAGGATTATGACCGCCCAATTATAGATTATGAAGTAATAGTTGTCGATGATGGCTCGACGGATGACACTATCCCCTGGTTAGAAACAGAGGCCAAAAAGTTTTCCCATGTCCGACTACTTTCTCAGTCGCACCAAGGGCCAGCAGCAGCTCGGAATTTGGGTGTTGAGCAGGCAAAAGGAGATTTTATTATTTTTATTGATAGTGACTTGGTAGTGACAGATTCTTTTCTACAGTCACACGCAAATAGTTTGATTGCTCAAAAGTCAGATAATGTATTTACTTATGGCAGAGTTATTAATACTTGTAATTTTGATTTTCCCACTTCAGAACCTTATAAATTGACTGATTTTTCAGCAGCTTTTTTTGCTACGGGAAATGTAGCGATCGCTCGTCGTTGGTTAATTGAAGCTGGATTATTTGATACTCGTTTTGAACAGTATGGTTGGGAAGATTTGGAATTAGGAGTTAGGTTGAAAAATTTGGGTTTAAAATTGATTAAGTGTCCGGATGCGGTTGGTTATCATTGGCATCCACCTTTTTCTTTAGAGCAATTACCAGGAATGATTGAGCGAGAGATTCAAAGGGGAAAAATGGGAGTTTTGTTTTATCAAAAACATCCGAATTGGGAAGTTAAAATGATGATTCAAATGACTTGGCTACACAAATTATTATGGGGAGTTTTATCATTAGGTGGGAGATTAAATGAAAAGACAATGGCTGTTTTTTTGCAATGGTTAATTGACCGAGGTAAGTCGCAGTTAGCTTTAGAAATTTCTCGGATATTTTTGAATTGGTATAATGTACAAGCTGTTTATGCTACTGATATAAATATTGAGCATACATAGGGTTTACGGATTAATTCTCAAAGTATTGATAAATATAAGGTATAGCAATGTGCGCTGGCATATTTACAAATCACAATAACTGTCCAATAGCTAAAAGCCTTATATTATCGGTTTTTTATTCCCCCTGTTGCCTGTTGCCAGATGAGCTGTTGCCTGCGCACAGCGCTATATTAGCCTTTTTGGGGTTCAAAAAAGTGCCTGCTTTTCGATGCCAAGAGCTGCAAAAAGCTAGTATTTTGGGCTGACTATGGTAGAAAAATCTTGGGACAATTCTTACTCCTACCTCCTCGCTCATTCCCCTCCTGGGAGGGGTTAGGGGTGGGTTTTCTCCTATTCTTCCCCTCCTGGGAGGGGTTAGGGGTGGGTTGTCTCCTATTCTTCCCCTCCTGGGAGGGGTTAGGGGTGGGTTTTCTCCTGTCTCCTACCCCTACTAAAAGACTTATGAGCGCAAACCCTACATAGTTAACTTCAGTAGAAATAATGATTGAACCTGATTTTCCTCATATTGTGTTGGCCTTTAACTACAAAGGTTGGAAAGTTGAAATTGACCAAGGTGAAATGGACGGGTCTGCTACTTATGCGGCTTGGGCAAACTATCATTTAGGTTGTGTTGTGGCAGTACCTTATGCTTCTTCTCGGCAAGAGGTTGTTAGGCGTGCCAAACAATGGATTGATGCTCGAAATAATCAGAAAATAAATTTAGAGTGAAGAATTTGCTATACCATTGATTATTATCTATCGTATCAGGCATTCTAATGAGTACAGCAACTTACATAAATGACAGTGAATTTGATGCACTTTTAACTTCTGAAACAATCTTTGTCGTAGATTGTACAGCGTCATGGTGTGGTCCATGTAAAAAAATTAGTCCTTTAATTGACCAGTTAGCTGAAGAATATGAAAGTCGCGCCAAAGTAGTAAAACTTGATATTTCTGAAAATAAGGAAACTGCCAATAAATTCAGTATTCGTAGTATTCCAGCAGTGATGTTTTTTAAAGGTGGCGAACTTGTAGAAAATATAGTTGGTGTTTCTCCTTATGAAACTTTTAAGGAAGCACTTGATAAGTTACTTTAAGTTTTATATAGCAATTCTTATGCTGGTGAGTTCATATCAGTTATCAGTTATCAGTTATCAGTTATCAGTTATCAGTTATCAGTACCGACAACTATTGCCGGAGAAAACGAAAATACGCTCATTGAATATTTTTTCATCTCCTTAAAAGGGGAGACGCGTGGACTTCATTTTTTGTAAGCATTTCGGTCCGAATGCGGAGCTAACAGCTAGCTCGCAGTCAGCTCGAGCGCAATAAAAATGAATGAACCAAGTATTTGCTAGTGCATTTTTGAACAAAGAACTGAAGCACAAGAACAACGCAGCTCTAATTGTCCACTAAAGGTAAATATTGCTAATAGCTGACCGCTGACCGCTGAATGCTGTTTGCGCAGCATTCCGGAGGAAATGCTTACCATTTTTTGGTAAAAATTTCGTTGGTTTTAGGGAGTAGGGAATAGAAAAGAAGAAATAGAAGTAGGTTGATGTTAAAAATAATCACTTTTTTGAGTATTTATAGCAACTTAATTTATTGATAGATTTTTCTAGTAACTAAAGGGAACAGGGAACAGAAAGTAAATAGGGCTTACCGATCGAATATCAAAGCACTTATAAATAAAGGTAAGCGCCTTTTTGAGGTTAAAAAATGGTAAGCTTTTAGGTATGCTCAAGATCAAAAAGTTAGTATTTTGGGCAGATAAGAGCAGAAAAATTAAGAGACAATTCTTTCTACTACTTCCTCTATAATTCCCATTTATCCTGAATTATGACCGACAATTAGGGTCTCAAGCCTCCCCTTTTAAGGGGATAAAAAAAGAGAATATTCCATATTTCAAAAATTTTCCTGTCTCGTCAATCCTCTTACTTTTAGGGAGAGGTAATTATCAATTATCAATTATCAATTATCAATTATCAATTATTGAACTTCCTTAACAGCCATAATCCTAATTCGCTTATAATCAGCCGTCCACCTACCCTTCTTATATAGATGAGGACGTAATCTATTTTCAATATCATCAATAATAATACTTTGCTTTTTTTCAGGAATTCCTTCAAAGAAACAAGTTGCAAACATCTTCAGCCAATTACGCAAACCATATTCTCCATCCTCAAGTTTAGTTGGTCTTTCTAATAAACTAGCAAAACTCAACACAAAACCTTCTGATTCTAAGATATTAGCATATTCTCCAATACTAGGAAAATACCAAGGATTAAGTTGTTTATTACTACTATAACCAGCAGCATCTAAAGCTTCATAAATACTATTAATAATTGTTTTAATATTACCTTTTCCACCAAATTCAGTAACGAAACGACCCCCAGGTTTCAGTACGCGCCAAATATTACAGATAACTTTTTTCTGTTCTTTAATCCAATGAAGTGCTGCATTAGAAAACACAGCATCAAATGTTTCTTTTAAGTCTATATTACCTCCATCTCCTACCAAAAATTTAATATCTGGATAACAACGATTTGCTTTTTCAATCATAGTCGGAGCATTATCAATTCCTACAACTTTTGCCCCTTTTGTAGTAATTTTATAAGCCAGATGACCCGTACCACAACCAAGGTCAAGAATTTTTTCTCCACTCTGAGGACTGAGCAATTCTAATAAATCTATTGCCAAATTAGAAACAAAAGAATGTTTACTTTCATACAGTTCTGCATTCCACTCATTGAAAGATATATTTGGGAAGTTGTTAGTTGTATTATTTTCCATAGCACTATGAAGAGTCACTTATTCAATAGATTATACTTGAAGACAACCTAATAACCGATCGAATCAAAAGTTAAAAATGCCAATACCCTGCATCACCAGTTAAGAGATGCAGAGACTTCCTCCCTATATCAAATCAACCAATAGAAAGGACGATTGCCAAGACAGTCAAAAGTAAGACTTAACTGATTAATTTAGATAGTTTGAATTAGGAAAAGTTGTTTTTGCTCTTGAAGCGATTGAGTAAAATTACTCTAATTATCGGGATAAAACTTAGATGATTTAAGTAATAATACCTTTTGATTAAATCAAAAATTATCCATCCAGACTTAACTGATTAATTTAGATAGTTTTAATCAGGAAAAGTTGTTTTTTTTCTGGAAGCAATTGAGTAAAATTACTCTAATTATCAGGATAAAATTTAGATGATTTAAATACAATAATACCTGTTAAACTTCAGATTTGTATTCAGTATAGTTGGAATCTCAAACCATTTTGTGCTAAGAAATATATCCTGTCCTAATATTAAGTATTGAGATAAAGTATGTCATTCAGGAGTATGGGTTATGGCAGATAGTGAAGTTGGTACAGATTTATGGGTTACTGAGTATATCACACCTTGGGAGATTTATGTTCATGGCATTACTAAGGTACTTGCCTACAAAAAAACTGCCTATCAAGATATGTACATTATAGACACAGGTGTTTATGGTAAAGCACTGGTTCTTGATGGTAAATGGCAATCTTCTACAGGAGACGAATTTTTGTACCATGAACCCCTGGTACATCCTGCCATGATTTTTCATGGATCTCCTAGTAAAGTTCTGGTTCTTGGTGGTGGTGAAGGAGCTACTATTCGAGAGGTCTTACGTTGGCAAACAGTAGAACAACTGACCATGATTGACATTGATGGAGAAGTGGTTGAAGCTTGTCGTCAACATTTACCTGAGATGCACGCTAATGCTTTTGATGACCCTCGTCTCAATTTGGTCATTGGTGATGCTTTAGAATTTTTGGAGACTTCTGGTGAAATTTGGGATGTAGTTATCTCTGACCTTTCTGACCCTATTGAAGAGGGACCTTCATTTCAGTTGTTTACAAAGGAATACTTTGAAAAGATTCTACAGGTGCTTACCCCTGGAGGGTTTTTTGTTGTGCAAGCTGGCCCTGTTTCCTCAGGAGAAATGAAACTTCATACTCGAATTGTGAATACGATGAAAGAAGTTTTTTCTTATGTCCAATCTTATAGTAGTTATGTTCCTACTTATGGCCGACCTTGGGGTTTTGTTCTTGGTTCAAGAGAAATGATTAATAGTCGTCCTGACCCAGAAACAGTTAATCAACTTCTCAGAGAAAAAACTACTGGTGGGTTTCGGATGTTGGATGGGACTACCTTATTGGGGATATTACAAGTACCTAAACATTTGCGGGAAGCGATCGCTACTGAGACAGAGGTATATACTTTAGCAAAACCTCCAAAATTTTTCGGAAAAGGTTCTACTCAAAGTTGAAGCTATATGAAGAAGGAAGAAGGAAGAAGAAAGAAGGAAGAAGGAAAAAAATTGACTATATAATATTCCTTTGTTTCGGCTATTCTATAATTCCTGGCCTTTGTGGCGACTGCCATATACTGAAAGAACAATAGTTGAAAAATTACAAAAGAACTAGCGGGACGTTAAAAGCCCCTACTCTTAAGAGAGGGGATGAAAACGGACAGGACGGGATTTATCCCGCAGTACCCACTCAATCTTGACATTACAAATACACAATCAGGAGATAATTCATCATATAAAGGATAAGGAGGTGATTTATTTGTATGGCTGTCAGCAAAATCTAATCAAGCCCGATTATGACTTAAAATCAATTCTTGAGTTTATTT
>JAXHSW010000247.1:0-11855 GCA_034190295.1 Cyanobacteriota bacterium
CCCATCCCCCCATCTCCCCATCTCCCCATCTCCCCATCTCCCCATCTCCCCATCTCCCTAGAAAAATCTAATGAATTGACATAAACTGATAATCTTGTGCAGAACTCACTCGCCAAGTTTCATCACCCATAACTTCCAAAACTTGGTGGTGATACTGTAACAAAGTTGGTCGGTGTCCTACACTAATATAAGTAGTCGATAAACTTTGCAAATGTTGGTAAAGACTTTGTTCGTTTTGCACATCCAGAGCGCTCGTTGCTTCATCTAAAATTGCATAACGAGGTTGAGTCAGCAATAAACGAGCAAAAGCAACCCGCTGTTGTTCTCCCATTGACAATACACGATCCCAATCTTCAATGGTATCCAAACCACCAAATATTTCTGCTAATTTTGGCAAATTAACTTGGTTAAGCACTCGATAAATTATTTCATCAGAGATATTTAAGTCAGTGCGTGGATATAGCAGTTGATCTCGTAGGGAACCTAAAATCATATAAGGATGTTGTGGTAAAAACAGAATCTCTTCTAGTTTCGGTCGGTAAATTGTGCCAGTTCCAGAATTCCATAAACCAGCGATCGCTCGTAAAATAGAACTCTTTCCACCACCACTCATCCCCACAATTAAGAGTCCCTCTCCCGGTTTTAATTCTATAGATACATTTTTAACTAAAGTTCTTTGATAGTTAGGAGTTTGCAAGGTAATATCCTGTAAACTCAAACGTGAATCTTCAACAGTATCAATTGTTTGACGACCCTCCACTGGTAATGCTTTTGGTTCTTCTAGAACTTGAACAAAACTCTCTAAACGTTCAATTCCTGCGATAAAACTGGTGAGAAATTCAAACATCCTAACTATGATATTCAAAGACCTAAAGACCCTTCCAAAAGCTCCATTAGCTTCTTGTATTGCTCCCACTTCCAACCCTGGTTCCCCTGCCAAAATTCTCGGACCAATAACTAAAGCAGGTAACATCCAGGTAATATAATTATATATATTTTGAAAAATATCTAAGTTTCTCTCCCAGTTAATTACTTTATTATAAATACTTAAAACCGGAGCAAATATCTGCTTAATGTAGCTAAATTCTCTATTACCTCCATGATAAAAAGCAATTGATTCAGCATTCTCTCGAATTCTCACTAAACCAAATCGAAAATTTGCCTCTCGTTTCAGTTGTTCTTTTTTAATTGGAATCAAAACTTTACCAAAACCTATAGTTGTAATTAGCATACCTCCTACAGAATATATGACTAAAATCAGAACCAATAATTTTGATTTTTCCCAAAGTAGAATTCCAAATGCAAACAAGTTAAAAATTGCTAAGGTAAACTGCCGAAATAGAGTTACAGAACGATGACAAAATGATGCAATATCTTCTGCAATTCGCTGATCGGGGTTATCAATTTCTGGATAGAGGGTATTGATTTTATAGAAACAATCATTTTGGAAATACTTATCTAAATAAAATTTAGTTAACCACTCCCTAGAATACAGACGAATTTTATCTTCCACATACTGCCAAGTAGCAACATTAACAGCTAACACAATAGAAGCACCAATATAGAAAAATGCAGATTTCCAGAATCTCTCAGAGTCCGTATCAACTAAAGCAGAAATTAATTCTCCTTGTTGTTTGAGTTGATTAACTCCTATAGTTGAATCTAAACTGAGAAGACAAAGCAGCAATATAAATAAACCAATTGCTCGCCATTTCTCTGGAGATTCCCACCAATATAGTTTACCAATCGCCCAAAACCTCTGGAAAATGCTGAAATTAAGTTTGATATTTTTCATTTTGTCTATTTACAAGGTAGGAGATTGATATTAAGTACGGATAATTAATTATAATAATGTAGCTTGACAAGTGAGAAGGGATCATAAATTAAAGCTATGGCCGCAAAAGATATCTTTCATCCTATTGTACGTTCAGCAGTTAGATCTAAATAATATACAAATTTATTCCATTAATTGTTGTACTTCATTTAATGGTAAATCTACTGCTTCAGCAATTTGTTGTGCTGTTAAACCCAGTTTGATTAATTTAGAGACCGTATTTAATTTATTTGTATATAAGACATTTTCAATAGTGGGTTGGCAAGAGGTTGTCTTTTTGTAATCTGATTTAGTATTAACAAAATCCCTATTTTCTAATTCTGTTGTTTCGGGATTATTGCAAAGATTAAGATTACCAATTTGTACGGGATTACCAATAATCTGATGTTGAGAATTTGTGAATCCCAAACGTTCGACTGTAGCGCAAAAATTAGACTTATTTAGCTTTTCCCCAAAAATCTCTGATAAAAGTTGCCAGAGTTCGTATCCTTCATCTTTCGCATGACCCTTAGTACATCCGTACCTTTTTGCAATTTCCGTGTATTTCTGACCATTGAGAACTCCCTTCAAAATTGCCAGTTGTAGACTATCCAAATGTTTGCCAGTTTGCTGAAAGACCAACTTATCAATTGAATTTAAAACTGTTTGCCAGTCCATTTTTTTACAATTAATTTGTTTGAATAATTTATCCGCTATTATCCTTCACGATCCGCCCTTTTTATATTTTTTTAACAAAATCCCCGTTTTTATCCGTCCTTTTCCGACTTGTAGATATGTAAATGACTTGATTACAATATCTAGATGTCTACAATAATGTGTTAATTTCAATAGGATAAGTAAACAAAGATAATGACTCAAGCTGTATCTTCACTTAGTTTTGCACAAAAAAAGACTTTTCTCACAGAAGTCTTTTTTAATATTAGTATCGCTTTTTTTGTTTATTGGTGTGTTGTATGTTCAGTTGCTCAATTCAAAATCACAGAACCTTTAGGTAAGCTTTTATATGAAAATCAAACTACCACTGTCATTTCCTTGGTTATTTATAGTGTACTTTGCTATTTACTCTATACATTGTTTAGCTCTAAAAATGACGATTTAACTCAATACTTTGGATATGTTGGAATAATTTGTCTGAGAGCTTTATGGGTATCACCATTTTTAATTTTGCTTGTTTATGAATATTCAAATGTCTTAAAAGAATCTTTTTCCATGTTTATTACCTTAATTGCATTTATAGTCAGAATGGCAAGTCTAGCAGTAAAGCTAGATAAAGATTTTAATTTTTTAGCTCCTATTGCTGAGTTTGGACTTGTCTTTGTAAGTGTTACTGGTATTTTGGGAATTATTTTTGGATTTGACCTAGGATTATTATATATTTTAATTGCTGTATCGGTCTATTCACTATCTCTTTTTCTGCTAGGAGTATGGATATTAAAAGTTGATAAAAATACTCTAGGTTCCTTTGAAAAAGGTGAAGAATTAAGTGCATCTTTATTTCTGTTTTGCATGTTAGAAGCAATTTATATTTACATAGCTATTTTTTTGCTTATAGCCTTTAAAAAGCATTAGTAAATAAATCTTCAGGATAGTATGAATTAGAGCTGCGTTAGCTCTTGTAGGTTTGGTTGAGGCAACCTTAGCGTAGCTTATCCACAGGATAAACCCAACACAAATAATTTTTTCCAAAACCCTGTCTCTAAATCTATTTTTATTTATCAGCCATAAGTGGTATAATTCAATCAAATAATTATCAAAAAACCTATGGCTGAAATTACTATATATGA
The DNA here is from genome assembly GCA_034190295.1 of Cyanobacteriota bacterium. Taxonomy (GTDB): domain Bacteria; phylum Cyanobacteriota; class Cyanobacteriia; order Cyanobacteriales; family Microcoleaceae; genus Okeania. The sequence goes on from JAXHSW010000247.1 coordinate 3,619, forward strand.
GACCAAACTATTAGTTTAAGCTATCGAAAAATCAGTTAAATGCCGATTTTTTGGTCGAATAAATCCTAAAACAATATCTTCTTTAGGAATCTGCAATTCTAAAAGTTCTAAAGCAATTCCTCCTTCAGTTCCATCTGACTCTATCCAAATTTTTTCTCCCACAATTCGCAGATGCAAAACAACAGCGTAAACTCGTCCAGTTTCATCCCATCCTGTATCAATCAACAAGTAATTATCAGTTATTGAATCGCAAATAAATAGTGGTTCAATATTTCCATGACTAGGTTTACATTGGGCGTGTTTTTGAATAATTTGGCTAATGATTTTTCGGTAAAATTCTAATTTAGCCATTGAATAATTACCTCCCTATCTGGATTAAAAATTAATAGATAAATTGCTTGGTCGCTGACAATATCTTGAATAGCAGACTTTTGAAAAAAATCTTGGTAAACCTCTTGAGAAATTGCTAAATATAATTTTCGCTCTGGGTTAACACGACGTAATATACTTCGATACATATTATACTGCCCAATTGCTTTTTGTAGTTCGGTTACTTGTGAAGGACTATTAAAAACTTTGATTTCTACGGCAATTTTCTGTCCTGCTCTTTCAGCAGCTAATAGTTTTTCCGCCCCTAAATCTGCATATAAACGCAATCCTTTATATTCTAGAGTATAAGGGTCGTCAGTGATAGTCCAGCCATCTTTGCTCAATCCATTCTTAACTTCGTTGTGATAAAGATCGTACTGTGGCATTATAATTGGGATTAATTTTTATTGAAAAGTAGAGGATTCAAAAACAATTCTTCTACTCATTGCAAATCTTCTAAATTAACTTCGACTAAATTTTGAATTTCACATTTTCAATAGCTTTTAATAGTCTATTTTTGTTGCTTTATGACTTTAAAAGATAATCTGTTTCATCAAATTCTGAAACAACTATCTCAATTTCTTTTTATCCAAATTTAGATTGAATTTATTCTAGAAAATGATGGTCGATTTCACTGGCTTTTAAACGATAAACTGTTGACATAACTTTTACTTGTTTTTGATGATAATTAATTATCGCGTTTTTAACTAGCTATCAGCTATTAGCTATTAGCTATCAGCCTAAAAATTTGTGCATAGAATTAGGCATCTGTTTCGGAGAATTCCGAAAGGGAAAAGCTTGGGTTTAAATCCCCGACTTCTAGCTTGTCGTTTAATTTTAGGAGGGGGTTTAAATCCCCTTCTAAAAAGCTGTTTGCGGAGCATTCCGTCAGGAAACGCTGATTGCTGAGGTGCTGAGGTGCTGAGGTGCTTCTTTAATAGAGGGCGAGCAAATATTTACTCACCCTACAACTTTTTAAGAAACCTTAAACCGCATCTGAATCAATCGCCAAATTTCTCCAATCCACAACACAATAGAAGTACCTCCAATAATTACCAACCAATCTCTTAAAGATAAAGGAACCGTCCTAAATACAGCACCACCAAATTGAACCATCAAAATTTGTCCCACAAAAATAAAAGCCGCGATCGCGACAAAACTGCCATTTTTACTAATATTAGAAAATGCAGATTCTTTTAAACCAAAACATTTGGCATTAAACATATTCCAAAACTGCAACATCACAAATGTGGTGAAAAATAGAGATAATTCATAAGGAGTTACTACTGCATCTTTCTGGATATAAAGTAAGAAGGCAACGAAAAACACCAAGAATATTGAAGCTACTGAAAAAATACTCACCATCATTGGTTTAGAAATAATAAAATCTTGAGAATTTCTAGGAGCATTTTCCATCACTTTTGGATTAGGAGGTTCCGTTGCTAAAGCTAAAGCAGCAAAAGTATCCATAATCAAATTCACCCACAATAATTGAGTCACCGTAAACGGCAAATTAATCCCAATAAACGGACCCAACAAAGCTATCCCACAAGCAGCAACATTTATTGTTAACTGAAATAGAATAAACTTCTGAATATTTTGGTAAAGCGATCGCCCCCACATCACAGCATTTTCAATACTGGCAAAAGAGTCATTCAAAATAATAATATCGCTTGCCTCTTTAGCAACAGAAGTACCGCTACCCATCGACAAACCTACCTGTGCTTGACTTAAAGCAGGTGCATCATTAGTACCATCCCCCGTAACTGCCACAACTTCCCCACTCGCTTGTAATAACTGCACGATACGTTGCTTATCCTGGGGACGCGCTCTAGCAATCACCTTAACTTTTTTCAACCTTGCCAAAACAGCTTCATCATCCAGGGAACGTAGTTTACCACCACCCAGACAACAATCATTAGTATCCTCCTGAGTCATGATCCCGATAGCGCGGGCAATTTCGATAGCAGTCAGACGACTATCCCCAGTAATCATCTTGACTTTTACCCCAGCTTTTTGACATATTTTCACTGCCTCTGGGACCTCTTCCCGCACTGGGTCAGCGATCGCTACAAAACCCAACCAAATCAAATCGCGGTCTTGTTCGAGTTCTTTTCCTTGTTCATAGTCTTGAGGGTCTCGAATATAGGCAAATGCCAAAGTACGTCTGCCAATAGTTTCATACTGATTTAACTCTGCTGCAATGGATACCCTTGTAGAATCTGCAAAAGGTTTGACACCTTCCGCAGTCAAAATTTGATGACAACTCGCGAGCAGTAATTCTGGCGCACCTTTAATATGGAGTATTTTGTCTCCTGTTGTGGGAGAAACTCCAAAAGTTGCCATATACTTTCTGTCTGCTGAAAAAGTTAACTGACTGACGATATCAAAATCTTCTCGTATGTCAATGTAGTCAAGATTATTTTCCTCCAACCACAACAGCAAAGCACCTTCTGTCTGGTCTCCCAGAGGAATAGATTCTTCATCTTTTATGTATTCTAAGTTAGCTGTACTGTTGGCACAGATAGCTTCTGTTATAATATTGTCAGCATTGAGAGTCTTGTCGTCGAAGCTGGGAAAATTCACATCACTGACCTGCATTTTATTTTCGGTCAAAGTACCTGTTTTATCAGAACAAATGACTGTTGTCGCACCGATGGTTTCACAAGCGTGCATCCTGCGGACCAGATTATTTTGTTGAGTCATTTTCTGCATACTGTAAGCTAGACTGAGAGTAACGCTCAGTGCTAGTCCTTCGGGTACTGCCACCACAATAACGGCAACTGCAATCATAAAGTAGGTGAGAAATTTAACAGCGACATCTACAGGTATCCAGTCGGTGGGAGAAGTAGGTACCCATTTTAAATAGTAACCTACCCCGATACCGATGCCTGATATTGCTAGGGCGAACAAAATATTTCTTACCCATGCTATCGCGCTATCATTTTCCACCCACTCTGGTAGTTCGATTTCTTTGCCTACTGATTCTAATCCATCTACGATTATTGGCAACCAGACTCTAGTCAGAGCAATAATTACACTAAGAGCTAGGATACTGATAATGTACCATTGTCCAGAGGTGAGATCGAGTTCTCCGGTGAAGATACCTCGTGCTACTAAGGCGATATCAATTAAGACTGCTACGATTAAACCAAGAATGCCAATGAGATTACTAAGACGTTCGAGTTGTAGATTTAGAGGCGTTTCTACATCTGTAATATCTAGAACGCATCTAGCAGTTTTACCAATTTCTGTCTCATCGCCAACCGCTGTGATTTCGATTACTCCATGTCCATCATTGACTACAGTATCTCGCAATACTTTATTTGGCGGATAGGCGCAACCAGTATTACCATTAGAGGATAAGTTGACATCTGCTATTTTTTTAACAGGCATTGCTTCTCCTGTTAAACTAGCTTCATTAATTTGTAGGGAAACTGCTTCTAATACTTTACCGTCTGCTGATATTTCGTCTCCGGTTTCTATGAGTAGAATATCGCCCACTACTAAGTCTTTTTTCGGAACTGTTGTTACCTTATTATCCCTAATTACTGTGATAGGAACTTCATCATTTACTTGATTGAGAATATCGAATTCTTTACTAGCTTTATATTCATTTAAAAAAGCAACAGAGGTAGCCAGAATAATGGCAGCAATGATACCTAAACCTTCTACATAATTTCCTTCGAAAATTCCGACAGTAATGGCAATAACGGCAGCTATGATTAGAATCTTAATTACTGGGTCATCGAACTTTTCTAACCATAATTTCCACCAAGGCGACCGCTTGGGTGGCGTTAATAAATTAGAACCGTATTTTTGCCTACTTGCTTCAACTTCAGCCTGTGTGAGTCCTCTATATCGGCTTTGTTTTTGCCGTGGTTCTTGAGTTGTTTTCATTAATTAATCTCCTTGCCAAAGTTAACTTTGGTGAGTGTCGTTATAATTTTAGTATTTTATTGTTTTATGTCTTAACTTTATTAATATATCTTAAATGCGTAATTTTGTCTAGAAATGTTTATAATTAGGACTTACGCACGGACACTAAATAGACTGAGGGCAAATGCCATCTTCCCCTACAGATGGCGTTTTTAAGGTTAATTTGCGTAAGTCCCGATCGTTAGGAAAACAACTCGTTTTTTGCCTGTTTTTGCAATCAAAATATTTGATTTTTTCGTAAAATTATGCTATGTTTTAGTAAGCATTCAGCCGTCAGCCATCAGCACTTCAGCTATTGCTTTTAGTTTAGAATAAAAGCTTTATTAATTGTCTTACTATAAAAGTTGCCTCCCTTGCTCTTAAAGTCAGTTGTTAATTTAAATACTGTCCTTTAAGGAGAAAGTCTTGTTGCTGATAGCTGACAGCTAATAGCTGTTTGCGCAGCATGACAAACGGAAATGCTTACATATTTTATTTTCCCAAAAAACCGCTTATTTTGTTTGATAAAATGTCGATTGAACGTCTCAATAAAACAAACTGGAAAACACCACCAAAACTTATTTCTTTATTTTCAGGTTGTGGAGGAATGGATTTACCATTTCATTACGCAGGATTTAAGGTGATTTGGGCAGTTGATTCTAATTTTTATGCCTGTCAAACTTTTAAAAGAAATATTGCTGATGTTATCGAACATAATCAAATTGAAAATATAGATATTAATACAGTTCCAGAGGCAGATTTAATTACGGGAGGGTTTCCTTGTCAAGATTTTTCAATGATTTGGAAACGTCCTGGTTTAGAGGGTACAAGAGGCAATTTATATACTTACTTCTTAGAATTTGTTAAACAGAAACAACCAAAGGCATTTATAGCAGAAAATGTCAAAGGTTTATTAAGTGCTAATAAACATCAAGCAATTCAACGGATAATATCAGATTTTGAAAGTATATCTCCAGGTTATTTAGTTAAACCTAAACTATACAAATTTGCCGATTATGGAGTACCTCAATTTAGGGAAAGAGTAATTTTAGTAGGAATTAGAATGGATACAGGTTTTAATTTTATTCATCCTCAGCCAGAATATGGTTTTGGTCGTAAATATCCTTATAAAACTGCTGGCGAAGCACTTAAAAATGTAGAAAAAATTCCCCACAATAATGAACATCAAAAAATTCAACCTCGAACAATTGAAATATTGAAAAGGATAAAAGCAGGAGGTAATTTTAGAGATATTCCTGAAGATAGTCCTTACTATGTAAAAGGAATGATTAGTCATGTTTATCGGCGAATAGATCCAGACAAACCTTCTGCGACAATTATTGCTGGTGGTGGTGGTGGAACATGGGGTTATCATTATCCCGAACCAAGGTCTTTAACAAATAGAGAAAGAGCAAGATTACAAACTTTTCCAGATAGTTTTGTTTTTGAAGGTTCTTTTACTGAAATTAGGCGACAAATTGGTAATGCTGTACCTCCAGATGGAATTGTTTCTATTGTTGAATCTTTGATTCCATTATTTAAAGATAATTATCAGAAAATAGATTTATATAGTCTCAGTAAACATTTACAAGTTATGTCAATCAAAGAAAGATTAAAATTTTCAGAATCAGAATTAGAATCACAACCAAGACAGTTAAGTTGACTCTAAATTTTGAGATTAATTTTATGACTATTTATATTAACTTCTAAATATGGGTTGAATTCCCCACCGTCATACGGTGAAAGAATTGGGTTGGGGTTTAAATCCCCATCCCAATTCCAGCCTTCTTCCTTCTTCCTTCTTCCTTCGTTTAATTATTTATAATTTCGTTTAATTATTTATAATTTGGAAGTCTTTTTTTCGATCGACTTAGCACTCTTTTGAAAGAAGCTACTTCTGTTATTATTGCTTCTGATTATACTTCGGGAATTACAGTCAAACAGTATCAAGAAGATATCGCTAGAATTGTAAATAATGGTGGAGATTTTACATTATTAGTCGGTATGAGAATTTTTGAAGGATTAAACAGACATACCTATAATAAATTAGGTGAATTAAATAGTTTTATATTATCTGCCAATGCTAAATGTGGAGGTGTGATATTTGTTTGGAATCCACCACCATTTCATGGCAAGATTTATAGAATAAAATATCAAAATGAGTTGCTTTACTTTGCAGGATATTCAAATTTTTCTAAAAGAGGATTGTTTGATAATTTAGAATTTACTTGTAAAATTAGTGATGCTACTACAATCAATCAAACAGAAACCTATCTTAATTGGCTACTAACTGATAATGTATCTGTTAATTTTGCTAAATGTGAATCATTTCCGATTATTGAATCAGTTAAGGAAAACCGCAAAAAAGTTTCTTTTCAGAAAGCAAAAACAAAACCAGTTATTAGTTCTATAGCTCCTTATGTAGATATATCTTTAGCGAGAGTTGATAAGCAAGAACGGTCAAACTTAAATGCTTTTTTTTGCACAGGAAGATGGAACAGAAACACAGGTATTGTGATTCCTAGAGACTGGTTTGAAGTAGAAATTATTGTCGATATAGCTACAACTAAAAATCCTATTTATCCCAAAGATGACTTTATTGCCTACACTGATGATGGTTTAGTATTTCCTTGTCGTACTCAAGGTGATTACCATAAAAATTTGAGGTCAAAAGATGACTTAAAAGTTTTAGGTCATTGGATAAAAGATAAACTACAGCAAAAAGGAGTTTTAGAATTATTTGAACCAGTAACAAGTCAGATATTAGAAGAATATGGCAAAAATTATATTCGGATGTATAAATTATCTGATTCAGACTACTACTTAGAATTTTAAGTAATAGCAATGCAAGTAGCTAATATTATCTTGAATTTTACTATAGCAAAATTTGTAGGGTGCGCCATTACGGCTTAAATTCAGACTATAAATTAGACGATAAAAGGGATTTAACAATCCGTCGCAGGGCACCATTTAAAATGTATCAGTCCACTAAGATAAATTATTTTTTAACAATAAACGTTATATTATCTTTGCGTAAGTCCTGACTTATGTAGAGTCTTTTGATAAAGTTTGAGTGTTGCTATGGAAAGTAATATATACCAGCTAGAGATTCTTTCCACAATACCTTTTGTTCTGCCTTAATCAAGCAGGGGTGGACAATTACAGATGACCCTTTGTCCATTGAATTTGAGGACGTTCCGCTCTATATCGATCTAGGAGCAGAACGTCTAATTGCTGCTGAACAAGGTAGTGATAAGATAGCAGTGGAGATTAAAAGCTTTTTGAGCGACTCAGCTATCTCTGAATTTCATACTGCTCTTGGACAGTTTCTTAACTATCGTATGGCATTGTCTGAACTCGAACCCGATCGAATCCTCTATTTAGCTGTTCCTAACGATGCTTACGACAACTTCTTTAATCGTCGATTTGCTCAAAGAGCGATCGCTATAAATAACTTACGACTAATTGTTTATAATCCAGACGTTGAGGAAATTATCAAATGGCAATAGACTATAGTCAAATTATCCAAACTCTGATTAAAAAACAAGCTTCTTTGCACAAGTCTGGTGATGTTCGGGTAGAGACGATTTTCGATACTGAGCATCACCATTACCTTTTAGTACAAGTCGGTTGGGCAAGAAATCACTGGGTATATGGTTCTATTTTGCACCTAGATATTATTGATGGCAAAGTATATATTCAACAGAATAACACAGAGCAATCTGTAGCTGAACGTTTAGTTGAATTAGGAGTTCCCAAAGAAAATATAGTGATTGGTTTCCATTCTCCTTTCAAAAGACAATTTACAGATTATGCAGTTAGCTAAATTTATATTAGAGTTGTTGGGAAATAAGGTAAAATGATTCAAGCAGAAATTGGCGCTTATAAATGCTAAATATTGAACGAGCCTTAAAACAAGACAGGTTACTCAGAGCATTAACAGGATTAAA
>JAXHSW010000248.1:0-11798 GCA_034190295.1 Cyanobacteriota bacterium
TATATAATAAGCAACCAAATTTATTCTTAATAAGTATTCAACCAAATTTATTCTTAATAAGTATTCAACCAAATTTATTCTTAATAAGTATTCAACCAAATTTATTCTTAATAAGTATTCAACCAGATTTATTCTTAATGAGGTACATTCGTCGCGGGCAAGATGCCCGCACTACAATATTATTATTATTATTATTAATATTTTATATCTTAGAATCTGTTGTAAATCTTTTTCTTTCCTCTTCAAACGCTAGACTTATTGCCAAAAACAACACTGTCAAACCTTGAATAGCATAAACAATAGTTATCGACACCCCCGCACTCCGCTGCATCACATTTGCCCCACTCCTGAGAACGCCAAAAAATAAAGATGTTAAAACTACTGCCAATGGGTTGCCTCGACTCAATAACGCAATAGCGATCGCGTCAAAACCATAACCAGGAGAAAAGTTTTCAAACAACCGATATTTTGCTCCCAATACTTCTGCACTTCCTGCTAAACCTGCTAAACCACCCGATAAACCCATGACTGCGAGAATAGTCCGGTTAACAGAAATTCCGCTGTAACGAGCTGCAGTAGGGTTTTGCCCCACGGCATCCACTTGATAACCGAAAGCTGTTAACGACAACACCACTGCTAAAATTATCGCAATAGCTAACCCCAATAAAATTCCAGCGTGAGCTTGAGTTTTCGGCAAAATTATCGGTAAACGTGCTGACTCGGCAATTAGAGGAGTGTAGGGACTGGGGGCGTCGGGGGCGATAAGTGGTTCGTTCACCATATAATTGACAAAATTTTGAGCGATGTAATTGAGTAGTAGGGTAGTCAACACCTCGTTTAAACCACGGGCAACTTTGAGAAAACCAGCGATCGCTCCCCAAAATGCTCCGAGAAGAAAACCTGCGGTTAATGCTAGGGGTAAATGTATCCATATTGGTAAATTAGGCAAAAATAGTCCGGCGACAACACTACCTAAAGCACCCATATAAATTTGCCCTTCCCCACCGAGATTAAATAAACCTGCTCGTAATGCTATTAATATTCCTAAACTTGCTAGTAATAGTGGGGTAGTTTTGCTGAGGGTGTCGCTGAAACCAAAGTAGGTAGTTAGAGATTCTTGGAATAGCGCGGTATAGGCAGTTACAGGATTGGTTTTTGCTAGGAGCATTAAAGCTGCTCCTGTTAATAAGGCGGCGAATACTGCGAATATTGGGAGTAGAATTTTCTGCATCAGTTTGTAGTTGGGTTTTAGCTCCTAAAAATTTTATCTCAATATTATGTCTGTTTTTGCTCGTCCACAATAAAACCATAAACTGTAGGTTGGGTTAAGCGGCAGCGCAACCCAACAGAAAACTTCTCAACTTCCTGTAGCATTATGGTTGCGTCACCAGTGTTTATTTTTGTTGGGTTTCCTCCCTATCACTCAGAATTTGACCTTTCTTTACAAGTTGCATCACCAGTGTTTATTTTTGTTGGGTTTCCTCCGTCAACCCAACCTACACTATACTCAATTTCTCTTTTTGCCCTGAAACTTGTAACATAACACGATAAGTTTCCTCGTCTGCTTCTTTCCACTTTTTAGCAGCTAGGAACTCACGCAGTTTGAAATATTTAGAAGGTATTCCTTGTGGTGAAACTTCCAGGAGTTTTTTAATCGAACCATTTTCAAAAATATACTTTTTGCCAGATTTTTGCTTATTATTCAATCTCATTTCAGAGCAAAGTAATTTTTCTATTTTTGGGTAATTGTTAATCCAATAATTTGCATTTCCTGTTTCCTGATTATTTGTAGATTCAAGACTCAGTATGATGGAATTATTTGATGGAAGAGATTTATCAACAGTATCTTTTTCTAATTTAGCAAGTAGTCGATCATTATTCTTTAGTTCCAAAAGAAGACGGGGATATCTGAGAGTAATAGCAGTAAACTTAGCTATTTGTTCTGTGGTTATTGTTTCTCTTTCAGCAAAAGTAACTCCAATAGAATAATAGGCAATATAAATCTTGAGTCTCAGTGCATTAATATATTGTTTTAAACGACGGGGATTATAATCAAAGAAAGGAGCAACCATCTCTATAACTTGAGCAAGACTTTCTGAATCTAAATCTTTTTCAATAATTGGGAAAATAGGTAAATCTGGAGATGAAGTCTCAACTTCTAGAGATTCTGAATTTTGTTCTGAAATGGAAGACTCTTCTGTCTTTGTTTTTTCGGCTTCTTTTTCTTTTGTTGAAAATATTCTGGCTTTGAATTTTTCTATCCCCAACTTTGCATCATTAAATCTTGCAGACAAATCAAAGACCTCAACAATTAAACTATGAGGAATCCAAAAAAAGTATTTTTCTTGTTTTTCTGGAGAAGTTTTTATTTCTGATATTTTTTCAACAAAATTATTCAACGTATTTTGAGAAGGTACAAGAACAGAAAATGATAATTGCACAAACTTTTCCAGAAAACTAAAACCATAATCAACCTTTTTACTCAACTTCCGATTTTCATTTTCCTCTACTTGATTTTCAGCGATCGCTGAAGCTAGAAAAGGAATAAGATTTCTTTGTTTAAAACTTATAGCTGCTGCAACTTTTTCTCTATCCATACCCAAAATAAAAATTATTTGATGTAAATTACAGTGAGTATTTACAAAACATTTTGATACAAAGTGCAATAGAGCGTCAATTTGAAATTTTGGGTGAAGCTGCACGTCGAATATCTTTAGAGTTTCAACAATTACACCCTCATATAAATTGGCGCAGTCTTATTGGTTTAACTAGCTATCAGCTTTTCCTTACGGAATGTTGCGCAAACAGCATTTAGCTGTCAGCTAAAAATTCGAGGGTTTAAGTCCCCCATTATACACCTTGAAAAGCTGACTGCTGATAGCTGAGTGCTGACTGCTACTTCAAGAAATATTATTGCTCATCGCTATGATGAGGTGAGACCAGAAATTTTGTGGGGAGTTATTGCGTCAAATATTCCCATTTTATTAGAGCAGTTAGAGGTTTTATTGCCTCCTCTTTCTAATGAATGAATATGTTGGGTTTCGCTCCCTCAAAAATTGTGTTATTTATATGATATAATCGACCAGCAAAACGATCGGTAATTCAGGAAAAAAAGTCGATTATGGCAACTTATTTAATCACAGGAACTAATCGCGGTATTGGGAAAGAATTATGTAAACAAGTTCATAGTAAAGGTGACAAAGTAATTGCTGTTTGTCGCCAGTCAGATGGGGAATTAGAAAGTCTAAGAATTTCTGTAAAAACAGGAGTAGATATTACTTCTGAAAAAGATGTTGCTAACTTAGTTAATCATCTCCAAGGAGTAAAATTAGATGTCTTAATTAATAATGCTGGAATAGTCGAAAGAAATTATCTAGATGATTTAGACTTTGATAGTATTCGCAAACAATTTGAAGTAAATGCTATAGGAACTCTACGCCTAACTCATGCTTTATTACCCTTGATGGAATCTGGCTCAAAAATTGCTATTATTACGAGTAGAATGGGTTCAATTGATGATAATACTTCCGGCGGTTCTTATGGTTATCGAATGTCAAAAGTTGCAGTTAGTATGGCAGGTAAATCTTTATCTGTCGATCTAAAACCACGGGGAATTTCCGTAGCAATTTTACATCCTGGTTTAATTAGTACTAGAATGACAAATTTCACAGGAATATCTCCAGCAGAAGCAGCAGAAAATTTGTTAGCTAGAATTGACGAATTAAATTTAGAAAATACAGGTACTTTTTGGCACGCAAAAGGTGAAATATTACCTTGGTAGTTATTTCAGTTATCAGTTATCAGTTATCAGTACTTCTGCAATAAGGAGGCTTTAAATCAGGAAAATTCTCTTTTTTTTATCCCCTTAAAAGGGGAAGCTTGAGGCCACAATTTTTCGGTAAATTCAAGAGGGAACAGTGGAAACGGAGCAGAAATTTGAGATATTTCTTCAATATTGAGAGGAGAATATTTTTATTATGTACTTACCGAATAATTAAAGTTTAAAGCCTCTCCTTTAAAGGAGAAACAAGAAAAAAATTTCCTTAATCGTCAATCCTCTCCCTAAAAGGAAGAGGTAATTATTAATTATTAATTATTAATTATTAATTGTTGAAAGCACTTTTGAGGATAGCGAGGTACAGTTATAAAACTATTTATCAAAATAATTAGGAGAGAAATGAGATTCAAATCCCATCCTCTTTCTAGTCCAGTAGTAGACTGTTTCAACTAATAATGATGCAATAATAAATCTACTAGAGATTGCTTTCGGTCCGGAATGCTCCGCAAACACAATCCTTTGCAATGACAATTCTAACGCACCATTTTAGATGAAACAGTCCACTACAATTTTGGCTATTAACTATAAGCTTCTATCGGCAAACAAGAACACACAAAATTGCGATCGCCAAAAGCATTATCAACCCTTCCCACAGCAGGCCAAAACTTATGCTCCCGCGTCCAAGGTGCGGGATAAGCAGCACGTTGTCGAGAATAACCATGTTTCCACTCATCCACCATCAAACTCTCTGCGGTGTGAGGTGCATTTTTCAACAAATTATCCTCTTTATCTGCTTTCCCAGTTTCAATTTCTTCTATTTCCTGACGAATCAAAATCATCGCCTCACAAAAACGGTCTAACTCTTCCTGAGACTCACTCTCCGTTGGCTCCACCATAATTGTACCCGCTACAGGCCAAGAAACTGTCGGCGCGTGAAAACCATAATCCATCAAACGTTTGGCAATATCATCTACCTCAATACCAGCCAACTTTTTCAACGGACGCAAATCCAAAATGCACTCGTGAGCAATAAACCCATGCTTACCTTTATACAAAACTGGATAATAACTCTCCAACCGTTGAGCAATATAATTAGCATTCAAAATTGCTACTTTAGTCGCTTCAGTCAAACCATCTGCACCCATCATAGCAATATACATCCAAGAAATTGGCAGAATACTAGCGCTACCCCAAGGTGCAGCAGATACCGCTCCACTAGAATTTTCTCCACCAATATTGATCGTAGAATGACCTGGTAAAAACGGTGCTAAATGAGATTGAACACCGATGGGACCCATTCCCGGACCGCCACCACCGTGAGGAATACAAAAAGTCTTGTGCAAATTCAAATGACAAACATCTGCTCCTATTTCTGCGGGACGACATAAACCTACCTGAGCATTCATATTCGCTCCATCCATATAAACTTGCCCCCCGTTAGCATGGATAATTTCGCATATTTCAGAAATTTCTTCCTCAAATACACCGTGGGTCGAGGGATAAGTAACCATAATGGCAGCTAAATTATCTTTGTGTTTTTCTGTCTTCTTCTTTAAATCTGCAATATCTATATTTCCTTGTTTATCGCATTTGACAACTACTACTTTTAACCCACTCATCACCGCTGAAGCAGGGTTAGTACCGTGAGCAGATTCGGGAATCAAACAAATATTCCGATGTGCTTCTCCTCGGTGAGCGTGATATTCGCGAATTACTAATAAACCTGTATATTCTCCCTGGGAACCTGCATTTGGTTGTAGGGAAATGGCGCTAAAACCTGTGATTTCTGCCAACCATTCCTCTAGTTGCTCAAACATTATTTGATAACCTTTGGTTTGGGAAGTGGGAGCGAAAGGATGAATTTTGGCAAATTCCGGCCAGGTTACAGGTATCATCTCTGCTGTAGAGTTGAGTTTCATTGTACAGGAACCTAACGGTATCATCGATGTTGTCAGGGATAAGTCTTTTGCCTGTAAACGGTGGAGGTAACGTAATAGTTCGGTTTCTGAGTGGTAGCGGTTAAATACTGGGTGAGTTAAATAACTGCTGGTGCGGGAATGCGATCCCCCCTGACCCCCCTTAGCAAGGGGGGGAGTTTTGCTGCTGGTATCCTTAGCAAGGGGGGGAGTGTTTTCATTTTCGATGTCTGGTAATGCTTTCCCACCAGCAAATATTTTCCAGAGATTTTGTACATCTATATTAGTAGTGGTTTCATCTAGGGAAATGCCGACAGTTTTATCGTCGAGACTCCGGAGATTAATACCTGCTGTTTCAGCAGCATCAATAATTTCTTTTGCACTTTTCAGAGGAGAGTCAGCACCTAATTCTACGCGAATAGTATCAAAAAAGGGTTCCGCACCAATTTTATAACCAAGCTTTTCTAAACCTGCTGCCAGTTTCGATGTCAAATTATGGATATTTTCGGCAATTTCTTTTAAACCATCGGGACCGTGATAAACCGCATACATACCTGCCATTACTGCCAGCAAAACTTGAGCAGTACAAATATTACTCGTTGCTTTCTCCCTACGAATATGTTGTTCCCGTGTTTGCAATGCCAACCTGAGCGCTGGGTTGCCGTTAGCGTCTTGAGAAACTCCGACAATACGCCCTGGAGTTTGTCGTTTATAAGCTTCTTTTGTCGCAAAGTAGGCAGCATGAGGACCGCCATACCCTAGAGACACGCCAAAACGTTGAGTATTACCGACAGCAATATCAGCACCAAATTCTCCCGGAGGCGTTAATAAAGTTAGACTGAGTAAGTCAGCAGCAACAGTAACTAAACCTCCCACTTCGTGAACTTTTGCCACAAATTCGCGGTAGTCATAAATTGCTCCGTCGGTAGCAGGATATTGGAGGAGTGCGCCGAATATTGGTTTGTCAAAGGTGAAGGTGTGAAAGTCGCCAACGATAACTTCTATTCCTAATGGTTGCGCTCTAGTTTTCACCACTTCAATATTCTGAGGATGGCAGTTAGAGTCAACAAAGAAAGCTTCCGCTTTAGTTTTGCACTGACCGTAACTCAAGCTCATTGCTTCCGCTGCTGCTGTAGCTTCGTCAAGTAGGGAAGCGTTGGCTATTTCTAAACCTGTTAAGTCTGTAATCATGGTTTGAAAATTCAGCAATGCTTCCATGCGTCCTTGAGCTATTTCTGCTTGATAAGGGGTGTAAGCAGTGTACCAACCAGGGTTTTCTAGGATGTTGCGGAGGATGACTGGTGGGGTGATGCAGTCGTAATAACCCATTCCGATGAAGGAACGAAATACCTGATTTTTGGAGGCTATTTCTTTGATTTTGGCAAGAGCAGCAGTCTCACTCAGAGATTTTGGTAAATTTAGGGCTTTTTGATATCGAATTACTTGTGGAACTGTTTTGTCAATTAGGTCATCTAGGGAGGAAACACTTAATACTGTCAACATTTTTTGAATTGCGTCAGAGGCCGGGCCAATATGCCTGGGGCAAAAGTTAGTGGATTTCTGGCCGTTATTCTGGTGTTGTGGCTGAGGGATTGACTTTGTATCAGATTTGTGTATTGCTACCACTTTTATATTCCTTGAGATTAACTTCTGATTAAGTTTTAACAAAAATTCATAACTTCATGGAAGATCAAATAATTTTTTTAGTTTAGAGGCCAAATTTTGGAATTGTCAATGATATAGCATTCAGCTATCAGCTATCAGCTAGAGTCAAAACTTTTCACTGTAATGTTTTGAAGTTTCTTAGTTGTCCTAATCTTAATGCGTAGTGCTATATATAGAAGTAGTTGCAAATCAAAAACAAATCCGATGATAACTACTACTGAAATAATACGGAATCGAAACTTTTTATGATGAAGATATTTTCAACAATTAATAATTAATAATTAATAATTAATAATTAATAATTAATAATTATCTCTTCTTTTCAAGGAGAGGCTTTAAACCTTAATTATTCGGTAAAAGTTTATATAGCGCTACGCATTAAGGTGTTTGACATAAATAGAAGCTGAAACCTTTTTGTATTCCGCTGTTGCCTGTTGCCTGTTGCCTTGCGCGTAGCGCTATACTATTCCTGTAATAGTATTTTTTTGACTATGAAAAGAAAATTTATTGCTGCTGGCTTAGGAATTTTAACTATTATATCAGTATCATTTAGTGTAGTTAAATTACGGCATAATCAAGCACTCGAACGTACTGTTAATTATGCTCAAATTGAAACTTGGCAGCATGACTCAAGAGAAGATTTTTTTAATTGGGAATCTATTATAGAGCAAATTAATAGTTTGCCTTTGTTCAGATATACTATAGGTATTACTTTAATATTTTTCTTGATTTTTGTCTTTGCAATCTATCGGGAAAAAGAGTTAAACCCGATTACGATGAGGCCAGAAAGAATTCATCCAGCTATCTACTTAAATAACCTCTTATCCTCTGTAGCTAAGAAAGAACCTTGGGAAATTTTTGAGAAAATATTTTTACCTGTTTTTATCGGTTTAATTGCCAGTTTTATTACTTACGATTTAGAACAGATTCAAGAACAAATTGCTGATAAACGCCTCCACGAACAAATATGGGAAAACTACCTGAAAGAAATTAGAGAAATTTTGGTAGACCGACCAAATATTAATAATACTGATACGGATACATTTGATTATCTAGATTTAATTAGGGCTAATACATTAGCTGTATCAATTCGTTTAGAAGATAATAGAATACTCAAAGGATTATTATTACAATTTCTATATGATACAGAATTAATTCGATGCAGAGAATTAGATGCAGATTGCAATCGAATAGTTTCTCTGGATGGAGTTAATCTAGAAAATGCTCAATTAATGAATGCTAATTTAGAAAATGCTAAGTTGAGTGGTACTAACTTTACTAATGTGAAATTGACAAATTCGACTCTAGTAGAAGCAGATTTAAGTTATGCCAAATTAGTGGGGGCTGAACTTAGGAATGCTAACTTAAATCAAGCAAATCTTAGTTTTGCTACGTTAAATAATGCAGATTTACGAGGTGCAGATTTAAGTCAAGCTAACTTAACTAATGCAAATCTTAGTGGTGCAAAAATGGATAAAAAAACAACATTGTTATTTGCTACTTTGTGTCAAACAATTATGCCAGATGGAAAAATGACAAACTCTGAAAATTGCCCATAGCGCAGGAACTCATTAGGGTCTGCTGAAAAAGTCTTTTAGTAGGGGTAGGAGACAACCCACCCCTAACCCCGACCGTGGAGGGGAAGACAGGAGAAAACCCACCCCTAACCCCGACCGTGGAGGGGAAGACAGGAGAAAACCCACCCCTAACCCCGACCGTGGAGGGGAATGAGCGAGGAGGTAGGATTCAATAATTATTAATTATTGAAAAACGGTCTCTAAAATATTGGATTTTCATTAACAGTTTGCCAGATTTGTTTACAACGTTCTGGATTCAATTTTTGGTCAAAATACTTTCCCTCTTTCTCTGATTTTTTTAAAATTTCCAGACTTTTTTTACTATCTATATCTCCATTAATAATAGCCTTCTCAAGTGCCATAGTTCCAGCACGTCTAGCAGACTGATAAATAGATGCTTCCGAAGGATTTTTAGCAGCATTATTTGTACACCAACTCATAGCACCAATCATCTGAGAAATTTTTTCTCCATTCCATGTTTCTGCTTTTGCAGATATAGGTATTAAAGCAATTATGAAAGTTAAACTGAACCATATATATTTTTTCATTTTACTACCCCTACTATATTTTTTTCTATGTTCCTATTATATCAGATCGCCTTAAAACTATCAGAATCCGGCAATTAAGATAGCCATATTAACTCAAAAAAATATACACCGTACTTAACCAGATAAATTCACAAAAAAAACAATTTATGACTCGTCATAAAATAACACTAATTCCACTAACTTCAGTAGATAAAATAAGGCAGAAAAGTTAATAAAGGCACATAACTTCAATAATTGATAATTCATAATGGATAATTGATAATTACCTCTCCCTAGAAGGAAGAGGATTGAATAAAAGGAAAAAATTTATTTTTTTCCCCTTGAAAGGGGAGGCTTTAAACCTAAATTATTTAATTATTTAATTATTTAATTATTAATGCTTCGGTAAATAGTCTGAAAAATCCTTACTTAACTAGACATTATTTTGAATAACTCAGGGATAAAAAGGTCTAAGCCCTACTTGAAAATTTTCATCATTTAAGGCTTAGTTATTGCCTGAAGTAGATGTTCAATTTATCGATAGATATTTTATATCAAATCCGGTTGAATACTTATTATATAGTTGGGAGATTGGGAGATTGGGAGATTGGGAGATTGGGAGATTGAAGTAATTATAGAATTATGAACATACACTGTATAACCGGATTCTATATTAGAAATATAAATATTCTTTTTCGAGCAATCCTTGTAGAGACATTCCATAGAACATCTCTACATTCTTTTTCGGAGGTGTATAATAAACTTATTACCTACTCTCCTTCTACCATTTCCCGATACTCATCAGCAGAGTAAATATCATCTCCTTCTAGTTCATCAGGGTCTTTAACACGCACTTTCAGAAGCCAACCCTCTATATATGGGTCCTCTTCTGATAAACGTTCTGGACTCTCTAATATTTCCTCATTACGCTCTATAACCGTACCAGTAATAGGAGCTTTCAGGTCTTCAACTGCCTTCACAGACTCAATACTGCCACACGATCCTTCCTTTTCTATTTGGTCTCCCTCCTCTGGAAGTTCTAGAAATACAATATCTCCCAACTGCTCAATAGCAAAGGCACTAATACCAACAGTGGCAATTTCGCCATCCATTCTTACATACTCGTGGGTTTCGAGATATTTGAGGTCGTCTGGAAATTCTAGTGTCATTTAGTTCCTCACTAAAAATAGTACAAATTATGTCAGTCAAAACAAGACTAGACTTGCATTAAAAATTATTCCGTAAAGAATAATATAAGGTAAATACCCAGTTCTTATGGACAAGAAAAATATTATAAGATTACTGGTAGGAAAATTTTCTATTCTGAGATTAATTAGGTCTACCGTAATTGTTTATCTCCTTATAGGTTTGTGGGCTTTCTTTTTCTCAGATCGGTTAATTTTTTTACCTCGTCCATCTAGCTATCAGGAAAACCAGGATTTTGTCAAGCTTGAGTCTAGCGATCGAGTCCAAATTACAGGAATTTATTTACCATTACCTGAAGCAAAATATACAATTCTCTATAGTCATGGTAATGCTGAAGACCTAGGAGAAATTTTGCCCAGGTTGCAAGATTTGCGAGATATTGGGTTTAGTATATTTTCCTATGACTATCAGGGTTATGGAACAAGTCAGGGAAATCCTTCAGTTAAAAATGCTTATCAAGATATTAATGCAGCTTATGAATACTTGACCCAGCAGTTGGGTATACCTGCAAATCAAATTATTGTTTATGGACGTTCGGTTGGTGGGGGACCTTCAGTAGATTTGGCATCTCGGCAACCTGTGGCTGGTTTAGTAATTGAAAGTTCATTTACAACTGCGTTTCGGGTTGTGACGCGCATCCCTATTTATCCTTTTGATAAGTTTCGCAGTATTGATAAGATAAAAAATGTTAATTGCCCAGTTTTGGTAATCCACGGAAGTGCTGACCGAGTGATTCCATTTTCTCACGGGAAACAACTTTTTACCGCTGCTAATGAACCTAAGCTTTCTTTGTGGGTTGATGGTGCTGGTCATATTGATTTATTAGAAGTGGCGGGTGAAAAGTATGAAAAAGTGATGATTGAATTTGCTAATTTGGTGCAACAAAATCAACAGTAGGAATTAAGTTTGACTCCAGAATAATTTGAAGTGAGGGCGCCCTTCGGAGCTTGGCGTTAGCCAATGCCATTCGCCCCTACATATCGCGTTTTCAAGGGAGTTGCATGGGTAATATCATGTTCGGTTAAATACTTATAAATAAACTACTCAGAATTTCCTTCGGAATGCTCCGCAAACAGAATTTCCTACGGAATGCTCCGCAAACAGAATTCAGGAGGGAAGAAAGAAGAAG
>JAXHSW010000249.1:0-7217 GCA_034190295.1 Cyanobacteriota bacterium
ATCTTCTAGAAACAAAGCTCTAAATTATTTCTGAATCTGAATATATTCTTGACTAATAGCAATATAATCGTATTTTTCAATAATTGATAATTGATAATGGATAATTGATAATTACCTCTCCTTAAAAACGGATAGGATTGAATAAAAGGAAAAAATTTATTCTCTTGGTCGATTGGATATGCTTAGGAAATCCATCCATCCCACCCAACGGGTGCGCTACGCAACGACCGCTTTTTTCCCTTTGAAAGGGGAGGCTTCAAGGCGTGAATTATTTAATTATTTAATTATTAATTCTTCGGTAATTGCTTAAATCATAAATTTTATCAAGGGAATTTATGACTTGACTTCTCTCATTGCACTTAAATACATTTCTTCTCTTTGAGCCTTGGTTTTTCTTCAGTACTACAGGATATTCAGCAATTAATAATTAATCATTAATAATTAATAATTAATAATTACCTCTCCTTAAAAATAAGAGGGTTGACTAAAAAGAAATTTTTTTCTTTTTTCTCCTTTAAAGGAGAAGCTTTAAACCTTAATTATTCGGTAAAAGTTTTGCTCAATATTATTTGCTATTTCTTCTACATGATAATTTTTCACATAACTAGAATATAATTCATTACAATTAGGATTTAAGTAACCCTTAGTTTTGGGCATATTAATATGGGATTTAAAATATTGATAAAAGTATTCTTTTTCACGGCATAAATGAGTAACTGATGATGAGTTGAGTAGTGCTGCCAAATTCACAAATACATGAGATTTACCTTGATTTTTGACAACTACTAAATTTCCAGATTCATGTATGATTTCATATTCATAGCCTAGATGATTACAAACTTTAATCAACATTGAAATATTTTGGTTCATAATTGAAGAAAGCAGAAGGGAAAATTGCTTATAGATAGTCTTCGACACGCCACTTTGTGTCTACAAACCCCAAACAATTTGTAAGCAAACAGCAGTCAGCCATCAGCTATCAGCTATTGCTTTTAATTTATGATAAAAGCTTTATTATTTATGATAAAAACTTTATTAATTGTCTTACTAAAAAAGTTAGCTCCCTTGCCCTTTAAAGTTAGTTGTTAATTTAAACACTGTCCTATAAGATAGAGTCTTGTTGCTGATAGCTGACAGCTAATAGCTGTTTGCGCAGCAGTCCGCAGGAAATGCTTACAACAATTTTAAGTACCTCCGTTGACAACTGATAACTGATAACTGATAACTGATAACTGAAATGACTCTGGGGTATTAAACTGGCAAAAGAAAAGATAAATTATTTCATCAATAAAAAACACCCTAATTAATAAATTCCGCCATGCCTAAATAGCGAATTTCTTGGGGAGTAACTTCAAATTTACATGGCAAAATTTCTACCCCTTCTTTAACAGCTTTTCTCAAGAGTTGACCATAATCAGGGTCAGCAATATCTCCAGGGGCAAACTGATAACAATCTCCACGATTTATAAAAAATAAACATACTGCTCTTTCCCCTTTTTTAACTACTTCAATTAATTCTCGCAAATGCTTTTGCCCTCTTTCTGTAACTGTATCTGGAAATAAAGCAAGTCTTCGATTTGCCCAAGTCGTATTTTTTACCTCAAGATAAATATTTTTACTATCGCTAATCAACTTAAAATCTACCCTACTTTTTTTATCTTTCCCATAAACAACTTCTGGTTTGACTTCACGATAATCTCCCAATTCAGGAAATAAATATTCTGCCAAAGCTAACTTAATAATTCGATTAGGTAAAGCCGTATTAATTCCTACCCAAGTCGGTTCATTATCTGTTACTTGAATTAATTCCCAAGTATAAGCCAACTTTCGTTTAGGATTATTACTATGAGAAACCATCACAGGACTACCAGAAGTACAAACTCCTTTCATCGGACCTGTATTTGCACAGTGAGCAGTAATAATTTCCCCAGATTTTAACTCTATATCTGCCAGAAATCTTTTATAACGTTTAATCAAAATTCCTGGTTCCAGAGAAGGATATTTATAAGAGAATTTAGGAGGATTATTCATAATTATTTGACAATAGATCGTATGGATTTTAACTAGCTATCAGCTATTAGCTATCAGCCTAAAAATTTGTGTATAGATAATAGTCTCTATTTGCAGAACATTCCGGACCGAAACGCTTTTTAAATCAATACGGTTCAGATAATACAACAATTAACCCGAACAAAAATGTCAATACTGCTTTTATACATGATATAGCGTTACGCGCAAGTTAGAAGTCAAAAGTCAAAAGTCAAAAGTAATTTCTGACGCTCATTTTTCCTAGGTCAATGCTCCGCAAACAGGGTTTAGTAGTGTCCTAACCTAAATCCGTAGTGCTATACAAAAAAAATTAATATTCTTATAGCAATTCCCCAGAAGCATGAGGTCATTTCAGTTATTAGTTATCAGTTATTAGTTATTAGTTATTAGTTATTAGTTATTAGTTATTAGTTATTAGTTATTAGTTATTAGTTATTAGTTATTAGTTATTAGTTATTAGTTATCAGTTATCAGTTATCAGTACCTCTGCAATAAAGAGGCTTGATATCGGGAATATTCTCTTTTTTTTATACCCTTAAAATGGGAGGCGTATACCCACAATTTATCGTTCAACAATTAATAATTAATAATTACCGAAATATTGGGTTTAAAGCCTCCCCCTTTTAGGGGGATGAAAAAAATTCAATGAGCGTATTTTCGTTTTCTCCGGCTTTAGTCGGAGGTACTGATAACTGATAACTGATAACTGATAACTGATAACTGATAACTGATAACTGATAACTGAAATGACCTCTCCCTAAAAGGAAGAGGATTGACGATTAAGGAAAATTTTTTCTTGTTTCTCCTTTAAAGGAGAGGCTTTAAACCTTAATTATTCGGTAAAAAATTCGTTTGTTTTGGGGGAAGAAGGAGTAGGAAATAGAAAAAAATAAAAACAACTGCACCTCAGTAACTTGAGAAACCCTATATTTTTGTTTAAACTCAGAAAATATCAACTATTATTTCCTAATTCAGTAGCACCTAACTCTCCTTTCTCAACCTTAGTATCTAACTTATAATTATCAGGAAATAAAACTTTAGCGATCGCTTTAGCAGTTCTTCCTTCTCGCCATAACCAGTGATTATCCTGCCCTTTTTCTCGAATATGAACTATACCCTCATCTATAAGATTACTAATTTGATTAAAATCAGAAAAAGTAGAACCGATTTTTTCGGGCCAACTAACTTGATGTTTAATCATCGGATAATCTGAAGCAATAATATAGCATCCACAAGAAGCTGCATCACTAATTACTCCACTGGTTCGGTAGTAATAACGGTCTTTGTCGTAATGAATAACTAAAATATCTATTTCAGTTAAAATTTGGATATACTCTTCTTGTTTAGTAGTGTCATAAAGAGTTACATTCAGTTCATCTAAATATTTTGGTTTTTGACCAAAAGGTGTTCCAATTACCAGTTCGCATTGATGCTCTGAAGACTTAATATATTCTTGTAATTTATCAATTACTTGATTGATTGGTTTATCTGGGCGAATCATTCCGACAACACCAATTTTAATTGGAACATTAGAGGGTATTCTTTCTCCTGGTAAAAATTTAGGTTTAGCTTCACTGATAATGGGATGAGGAATTATATATTTAGATTTTTCTGGTAATCTAAATTTTTCAGGCAGTACATCATCATCTACTTCAAAAGAAACAACTTTGAGATTTTTAAATAGTTTTAAATAAGCTTTTAGATAAAGTAATCCCCAAAATTTAAGTTTGCTAGTCATCGCAAATTGTTGATTACCATGCAGACATATTAAAACTTCTTTTCCTCGTAATGCCATGATGGCAAATAAAGGCATAACAAATAACAGATGTTGATTATAAATCTCGAAAATAAAAATAGTATCCACATCAGAAAACTTGAGGGATGTTAAACCCATTGAAATGTGGCGATACTCACGGCGAATTTGTAGACCTATTGAGTAGTTATTAATCAATTTAGTTAAATTTTTAATCCATTTAGGAAGAGGAATTTCTAAAGAAATAAATCCAATTTTTTGAGATTTAATGTATTCTTCCAATCGCAAAAAATCTTTGAGTCCATCGTGCATTAATTTCATGATTTTATTCGCTGCTATCTATTGGATAAGTTTTTCTATAGCATTTCACATCTACTATGAGATACATTCATTTCTGTTAAATTATACATAAGCATTCAGCTATTAGCAGTCAGCTATTCGGTCCGAATGCACTCGCATTCAGCAATTAATAATGAATAATTACTTCTCAGGTTGGGTCTGGAGACTTTGATAGTAACTTTTTATTCTTTCTTCAATTTCAAAGGTTGCTTTTACCTTTCCCAACATTAATATAGCAATCCGTGCAGAGGTTGCGACAAATCAAAAAGTAGAAAAAAAACTGAAACTCCCGCCTGTTGCCTGTTGCCTGTTCCCTAAAAGCGGTAAGATTTTTATACACGAATAAAATAGGATTGCTATAGCTGATAGCTAATAGCTGACGGCTGTTTGCGCAGCATTCAGACCGAAATGCTTACAATTATACTAGCTGAATTTTTATAAAAAAGTGAAATAAAAGAACCTCAATTCTATATAGAAATGGGATTATACTTAACTCTAAAACTGAACAAATCTAAGATTGTGTTTATAAATCAACAATTACGGAGTTTAGTTTCTCTTTTTAACCTTTAATTTTTCTAGATATCAAATTAAGTCTAAAGTTGCCTTCAGCTAGAAAAAAATTAGATAATTGAAATAAAAGTTGCTTTTTACAGCTCTTTTATATCATCAAGTTTACTTATAATTTGTTCGTGCAAATTTTGTATTTTATCTATTAATTTATGTACAAATTTTATTAACTCATCTTGATTTTCAACAAATAGTTTTTTCGGTTAAATTGATACTACGAATTAAATACTCATAAACTCTTTGAATAATTTGTTATTGTTTTTTCATTAATGATAATTGAGTTAAAACCCAAATAGAAAGTACCAAAAAAAACAAATATCCGGTTTTCTATCGCTCAATACCGAATCGTGATTAAACTGATTTAAGCAACATTAATATATTGTACTCGTGTCTGAATCAAAATCACAAAAATCCCCTCGTTCCCTAGCAGGAATAGCAGGTATCGTAGCAGTAGCCACATTAATAAGTAAAATATTTGGCCTAGTACGTCAACAAGCGATCGCCGCCGCCTTCGGAGTAGGTGCTGCAGTGGACGCCTATAACTACGCTTATGTCATACCCGGGTTTTTATTAGTCTTATTAGGAGGCATCAACGGGCCATTTCATAGTGCCATCGTTAGTGTCTTAGCAAAGCGCCATAAGTCAGAAGCTGCTCCACTGGTAGAAACTATAACTACTTTCGTTGGTGGAGTATTGTTATTAGTCACAGTTGGCCTGATTATTTTTGCCGACCCATTAATTGACCTAGTAGCACCAGGTTTAAGTCAAACAACAAAAGGTCTAGAGATTCGAGCGATCGCCATCCAACAATTCCAGATTATGGCCCCAATGGCTTTACTGGCAGGATTAATAGGTATTGGTTTTGGAGCGCTTAATGCTGCGGATATGTATTGGTTGCCTTCTATTAGTCCCTTATTTTCTAGTGTGGCTTTAATAGGAGGACTTTTTATTTTAGCCTTACAGTTAGGGGAAAAAATTATTCAACCGGAATATGCCATGATGGGAGGCTTAGTTTTGGCTTGGGGTACCCTCATCGGAGCAATATTACAATGGTTAATTCAAGTTCCAGCATTGTGGCGAAATGGTTTAGGAAAATTACGTTTCAGATTTAATTTTCGACATCCAGGAGTACAGGAAGTTTCTAAAGTAATGATACCTGCTACTTTGTCTTCTGGAATGTTACATATTAATGTTTATACCGATTTATTTTTTGCTTCTTATATTCCTCAAGCTGCTGCTTCGTTGGCTTATTCTGGTTTGTTAGTACAGACTCCTTTGGGGATTATTTCTAATGTTATTTTGGTACCTTTTTTACCCATATTTTCTCGATTAGCGGAACCGGAAAATTGGGATGAATTAAAATATCGAATTCGGCAAGCTTTGGTATTAACTGGTATTACGATGTTGCCTTTAAGTGCGATTATGGTAACTTTGGCTTTGCCTATTGTGAGGGTGGTTTATGAACGTTATGCTTTTGATTTATCGGCATCAAAATTTGTAGCTTCTGTATTAATGGCGTATGCTTTGGGAATGTTTGTTTATTTGGGAAGGGATGTTTTGGTGAGGGTTTTTTATGCTTTGGGAGATGGAGAAACTCCTTTTAAAATTAGTGTGATTAATATTTTTCTGAATGTGGTGTTGGATTATTTGTTAGTTAATGCTTTTGGTGCTCCTGGTTTGGTTTTGGCAACGGTGGGGGTAAATTTAATTTCAATGGTGGTATTTTTATGGTTATTAAATAGGAAAATTGATGGGTTGCCTTGGGGTGAATGGTTTATACTTTTTGCTGGTTTAATTGGTGGAGCTTTGGCGACTGGTTTAGTTTCTTGGGTTGTGCTTTTAGGTTCTCAGTTAGTGTTGGGAAGTGAGGGATTTTTTGTACAGTTGTTGGAACTTGGTTTGGCAAGTTTTTCGGGGTTAGGTATTTTTGGTTTGATAGTGATGAAAATGAATTTGCCGGAAGTAGATATTTTTGTTGGTCGAATTAGACAGAAATTGGGAATTTGACTTGACATCCTCGTAGCTTTTATCTTTTTTTCTCAACTCACAAAGCGATCGTCTGTTTAACTACTACCCGTAAGTCACAAGTCAAAAGCTAAAGGTATTTTTAACTAAGTTTTTCCGACAGAAACCTTAAATAGGTAGTGCTATGTATCGCATTAAGAAAAAGGTTGATATTTTTTATTCCTTTCTGACTACTACATAGATATATAGGTCAAAAGTAGTTTTGATAATTTACCTTTTGGTTGATGCGTCATTCTCTGAAGCTTCTGTTTCCCTATACCCAATAGAAGGAAATTTACAACTCACCTCACAGTTAGAGTGCTTCATACAATGAAATGACTATTTCCCTATACGCAATAGAAGTAAATTCACAACTTACACTCTGAGTGCTTCATACAATGAAATAGCTATTTCCCTATACGCAAATTTACGATCGCTCTGTGAGGCGGAATTTTTCATTTCCTGAAGCTTAGATTTGCCTATAGAAATTCACAACTCACCTCAC
>JAXHSW010000249.1:7317-11703 GCA_034190295.1 Cyanobacteriota bacterium
ATACGCAAATTTACGATCGCTCTGTGAGGCGGAATTTTTCATTTCCTGAAGCTTAGATTTGCCTATAATAGAAGGAAATTCACAACTCACCTCACAGTTAGAGTGCTTCATACAATGAAATAGCTATTTCCCGATACGCAATAGTCAGAAATTTCATAACTACTCCCTGAGTCGGAATCTCTCATTTCCTGAAGCTTCTGTTTCCCTATATGCAACAGTCAAAAATTCACAACTCACCTCACAGTTAGAGTGCTTCAGAAGATGAAATTATTATTTCCCTATACGCAATAGTTAGAAATTTCACAACAAACCTCCGTTCTTAAGTGCTTCAGGAAATGAAATTATTATTTCCCTATACGCAATAGTCGAAAATTCACAACAAACCTCCGTTCTTAAGTGCTTCAGGAAATGAAGCTTCTATTTCACAACTACTCCCTGAGTCGGAAATTTTCATTTCCAGAAACTTCTGTTTCCCTATATGCAACAGTCGGAAATTCACCACTCACCTCGGAGCTTGAGTGCTTCATACAATGAAGTTTCTATTTCCCGATACGCAATAGTCAGAAATTTCATAACTACTCCCTGAGTCGGAATTTTTCATTTCCTTAATTTCTAACCATAGGCAACAGTCAAAAATTCACAACAAACCTCAGATATGGAGTTCTGTCGGAAATGAAGTTTCTATTTCCCCATACGCAATAGTCAGAAAATTCACAACAAACCTCAGATATGGAGTTCTGTCGGAAATGAAGTTTCTATTTCCCCATACGCAATAGTCAGAAAATTCACAACAAACCTCAGATATGGAGTTCTGTCGGAAATGAAACTACTATTGCGTATAGAGAAATAGTAGAAAAGTTGAGAACCAGAAGACAGAAAAACCTTAAACTATCCTTTTTCATAAGGAACTAAAAAAGATACCAAAATATCCTCAACACAATATTTTTTAATGGCCTAGAACGAGTATATATGAGCGCACCTTCTCCATTATATTTATACTACCATACAAACTTTTTTTTGTCAAGTAACTTCCATGCATCAGCCGTAATAAGAAGCAGGGAATAGTGAGTCAGTGTCATTCCCACTAAAGAAATCAACATTAACCAATCTGTGGAACCCTATCCTGAATACTCAAAATATTTTGAGGGAGTTGATTTAAAGAGAACCCCTGATAATCAAGTAATGAAATACACTATTTTGTCTTTCCTACTCCCTATTCCCTACTCCCTAAATTCAAAAGAGCAGACATATTTCCATCTGCTAACAAAACAAGAAAAATATCATTATTTGTCACAATAACCTTTTCAACTTCAATTGTTTTCACTTCAATATTTGCATCAATTTCAGAAGGCAACTTTATCTTCTGAATATATTCATTAGCTTCATCTTTAGCTCGATTCAATTCTTGGTCTAAAGGAAAAGAAAGACGTTCCTCAATTTGCTGAAGTAAAACAGGTTTCAAAAGCCAATCTGCTGTCGATATTAGAGTATTTTTTGTATCAACATCATAATCAAGTTCAACTACTTTAAGATTATTAGACGCTTTGTCATAGAAAATTTTACCCCAAAGAAATAATACTCCTTTTGTTCCCTGAAACAAATTACCTTGGTCAGCCTTAAAATCAACTTTAACAAGAATTTTTTCACCTAATGCAGATAAATTAATTTCATTAACAATAACTTTCAGATTTCCATCAATAGACAAAGATTTACCCCTAAATTTAGATTGAAGAGTATTATTCAATTCATCAAGAGAAACTTGCACAGGTAAATTTATTAAAAATTTATCTATTATCTGCTCTTGGATAGTGAGATTAGGCAAAGGTTTAAAATTAATAACAGGAGCTTCTTTACATATACAAGTATCGACAAACATCTTAATAGCAATTCCAGACTGAACATTTTCACCATCACTCAAATCAAACTTTTTAAAGCTAATACTTTGTGGTTCAGTTTTAATCCAAATTGAAGGTTCTTGATTTACCTTTTCTGACAAATGCAAATTATTCCATTGTTTTGTTACCTCTGCTTTTAGGTTTAAATTTTTAACAAGTTCTGCAATTAATTTAGGCTTCTCTTTATTAATAGCCTTATCCACCTGTTTTTTCAGAATACTACGAATACTAATAGTGCCAATATCTTTTATTGGTATTTCTGCTTTAGTTAAATTAGTCGATACATTTAGATTCGGTTGAATATTCCATTCATTATCTATCCCTAAAGAAAGATCGCCAAAAATTGTACCTACAACATCTGTCTGCGCACTAACTGGTATTTCAAAAAGACGTAAATCAACTTTACCTTTTACTCTTGCCGTTCCCCATATTGGCACTGAAAAAGTTATCTTATTATTTTGAGTTCCAATACTTAAGTCTTTTCGATTAATTTCATAGGTAAGATTATCATTGGACAAGAGGTCTGTAGGGTCAGCTTCTGTACCTGAAAATTTATTAGGAATATTCAGATTCAGTGCTTTTTGAATATTAGCCAAAGAAATTTTTACAGGTAGATTTAATCTAGATTCAGTACGTTCAGATTCTAATGTATGGGTTGGTGTAAATTCAGGGAATTTTGGCTGAATATCTATTCCTGTGAAAGCTGCCAGAGAAGAAAAGATAATAATAATTAGCACTAATAGTATTAAACTCGAAAATTTTATTATTCGTGGAAGAGAGGAGATTTTCATTGATTTTATTTGAATAAAGTGGAAATATTTAAAAGTTATAGCAGAAGGAAGAAGGAAGACCGAAGTTGGAAGAAGAAGGAAAAATCTTGTGCTATCTGAGTTTTAAGCTTTTGAGCTGTCCTAACCTTTACTTCGACTGCTATATCAACTTTTACTGTCGTAATTTCAAATGTCAAAAAAAATCAAACTAGATAGTGTTATGGTCTGTGATAGTACTCGATCTTCTCAACAGAATATTCAGTTAATCTCAAATTTAAAATGGTAGACTCGAGTTCCAATGACTTTAAAAAAGGCGAAATAAATCATTGAATTAGACCTTGAAGAAGTAAAAGTTTCCCCGGAAACAGACCCAGAAATCACAGAAATAACTAGGGTGCTTCTTGAAATTGGATATAATACCAATTTTATAAATGTTTGCTACAAATAGCTAGGCTCGGATCGTAAGAATTTCTGGAGGAATGCTCCGCAAATAGCAATCCTGCAATTCAGGAGTCACACGGGAATAGATTTAATACCAGTTTTCAGGTCGTAAATTCTCTTTTTCTCTTGGTGCGCGTTCCGCAAGGGAGCTGACGTCGTCGCTGGGTCGCACCGCTCTCTGGTTGATTGGATATGGTTAGGTAACCCATCCATCCCTCGACCGCTTTGTCAAAGGGACATTTCCTGCAAAATCTTTTTATTGCACTTATTATTCGTAACATTCTTTTTTCACGCTTGGTATAAATGGTTGGAGTCCAAAGTCACTTATGCTGGTATCAAACAAAAATGGTTAATTGTAAAAAGTGAATCCCGTAAAAAAAGTGATATCCAGAAGTTAGAGTTGAAAATTGAACAAGAAAAAAAGACGGCATTAAAGTTAGCAAAACAATTAGAAAAAACCGGATTTTATACAGTTAATTAAGCTCAAAATTACTTTAAATATATCAATAAAAAACTGGAATTATGGAGTGTGGAATCGACATAAATCAGGGGGAAAATATTAAATAAACAGTCTATAGTTTATCATCATCAAATAGAAGTTCCACAAAGAGTCTCGAAGATATAGTAATCCTATTTTATTCGTGTATAAAAATCTTACCGCTTTTAGGGAACAGGCAACAGGCAACAGGCGGGAGTTTCAGTTTTTTTTCTACTTTTTGATTTGTCGCAACCTCTGCACGGATTGCTATAGAAAGAAAAAATTTAGTGGCTGGCCGATTTATTTTAGCAACAAATATTAAGTCACCTTCAGAAATACAAGCTCCAGAAATACTTTGGAACTATAAAAATCAGCAGAGTTGTGAAAGGAGCTGCTCGATTCCTTAAAGACCCACAATTCTTTGCAGATAGTTTTTTTGTAGAAAAATCCCAAAGAGTTGAAACAATATTGAATGTTTAATATCATGTTCGGACGGGTCAGGTATAAATAAAATTTAATGACTGACAGTACCGACAGTACCAAAGAAATACTGAAATTCTCTTTACTTTCCTCCAATATTTGCTCTTTTCCTCCAATATTTCCTCCTGAGGACTGAGGACTGAGGACTGAGGACTAATATCATGTCCGGATAATTAGTGATGAAAAAACTTTCTCCTCTTATTCCCTCTTTTTCTCTCTTCATTTCCTCTTTTTCTCTCTTCTTCCTTCTTTTTCCTTCTTCTTTATTCCCCTCCACCGGAGGGGTTAGGGGTGGGTTCTCCACGGTCGGGGTTATATCATG
>JAXHSW010000025.1:0-35016 GCA_034190295.1 Cyanobacteriota bacterium
GGGGAGTAGGGGAGTAGGGGAGTAGGGGAGTAGGGGAGTAGGGGAGTAGGGGAAATAGAAAGATTTACTGTTGAAGCACTCATGATAAGTTTTTTCATCACTAATTATCCGGACATGATATTATAAGTCAAAAGTCAAAAGTCAAAAGTCAAAAGTCAAAAGTCAGAAGGGAGTTATAAGTCAAAAGTCAAAAGGAAGAAGGAAGAAGGAAGAAGGAAGAAGGGAGTTATAAGTCAAAAGTCAAAAGTCAAAAGTATTGATTGGTAAGGCTTTTAGGATTTTGTTAACAGTAAATTTGGGTTGTAAAGGAACAGGGAACACCGAATCTAGGAATAAAGGAATGTCAACAGCATATTTGTGTAGCGCTATAGCTTTCAAAATTATGAACACTATTATTTAGGGTTTGCGTATGGAAAGTATGATATAGAATCCGGTTATATAGTATATGTTGATAATTCTATAATTACTTCAATATTTACAGCGGTTTTCATTTGGATAGACCACAGTAGGGACGTTCCATGGTTAGTCCCTACAAGGTTTTGGTTGTGAAGATGTGGTTCATCAATGAGCAAAAGCGCTGTAATCTCCCCTACTCCCCCACTCCCCTACTCCCCCACTCCCCCACTCCCCCACTCCCCTACTCCCAACTATACAATAACTATTCAACCGGATTCTATATGAGTGGTAGGGGTAGGAGACAGGAGACAGGAGACAACCCATCCCTAACCCCGACCGTGGAGGGGAAGACAGGAGACACGGGGAATTATAGAGGAGGTCGTCGGAAAAATTGTCGATCGTGATTTTTCTGCCATAATCGTCCCAAAATACTAGCTTTATGCAGCTCTTTCCACCGAAAAGCTGACACTTTTTTAGACAAAAAAATGCTACAACCAATATCAGTCAATGCTTTGATATTAGATCGGTAGAGCAATATTTATTTTTTCCTGACTTCTAACTTTTGACTTTTGACTTTTGACTTTTGACTTCACGCCTTTTGACTTCTAATTTCCTCCAATAGCTTCTGAGAGAAAATCTGCTGTAGATTTAACTATAGCGATCGCATTCTCATAAACCATTCTAGTTGGCCCCAAAACTCCTACACTTCCCAGTGGAGTTGTCCCATTCCCATAAGTTGCAGAAATCAGGGCACAACCTTGGATAGGTTCTAGAGGATTTTCCGAACCTATTCTTACAGTCACCTGCTTATCTGTACTGGGAGCTTCAAATATTAAAGGCCATAACTGCTCTTGTTCTTCTTCTAATAATTGAATAATAGTTTGAACCTGTTGCAGTTTAGAAAACTCTGGTAAACGCAACACTTCTGCTATACCACTAATCAGAATCCTAGTATATTCTGGTGTCTGACAACGGAGAGTTAAATTTTCCAACAGATTTTTGATCGACTCAGCATACTTCTCAAACTCCCGGTCTAGCTCTGTCCAATCTAATGAAGATAATTCCCCTATTGCTCGTCCTCGTAGTTGGCCATTCAAAAAATTTGATAATATTTGTAACTCTCTGTCAATATCTTCTGGGTCAAACACTACAGAATTGTCAGGTAAATCTTTGCCATCCTCTGTCCGATTTAAAGCCCTCAAGTCCATCATCAAAGACTGAGTTTCATAGGTATTTGTCACCACAATAAGCATAATTTTTTCTGCTTCCACTTGTACCAATTGTAGATGTCGTAACTTAGCGGTAGCAGTTTGAGGCATTGTCACTAGAGTAATATAACCACTCAGAGTAGCCAAAATTTGGGCCGATCCTTGAAGTAGGGCCTCTAGACGACTTTCTGGCAAATTCAATTGTTTTTGTAAAAGTTCTTCAACTTCAAAAGCCAGAGTTTCTGAAGGTTTCATCAATTGGTCAACATATATTCGGTAGCCTGAGTCCGAAGGAATTCTTCCAGCCGAAGTATAAGGTTGATATAATAGTCCTATTTTTTCCAAAAAGCTCATCCCATTGCGAATTG
Source organism: Cyanobacteriota bacterium (assembly GCA_034190295.1). GTDB lineage: Bacteria > Cyanobacteriota > Cyanobacteriia > Cyanobacteriales > Microcoleaceae > Okeania. Next base: position 1,973 of record JAXHSW010000025.1, read on the forward strand.
TTGCTGGACTAACACTGAGATTGTACTCTTCTGCTAAGGATTTGGAGCCAACTGGTTCTGCTGTTGCAATATAATGGCGAACTGTTGCCCATAATATATGTTGATGGCGATTATTAAGATTAACTTGCAGTGACATGGACGTAGAGAGAGTATATAAGTAAGGTACCAGACAATAGCAAAAAATATTATTTTAATTAATCATAACACCAAAGTAATTTTTCTTTATATAACTTATATATCGTTATTATCTATAGCAGGGAACAGGAAACAGGAAACAGTGGAAAAAACTTTTATCAAAATCATAAGGGTCGCGCCACCCCGCCTTTTGAAATAGCAGTCAGCACCTCAGCGGTCAGCTATCAGCTTTTAGTTGCGTATATAATGGGGGTTTTAATCCACCATAAAAGGGGCACCTCACGGATGGTAGATGTCTAGCTTTGTCTAGTTTTCAAGAAGATGACTAATAGACATCTGTTCAATAATTGATAATTGATAATGGATAACTGATAATTAGCGAAAAATTGTGGTTTGAAGTAGCAGTCAGCACTCAGCTATCAGCAGTCAGCTTTTCAAGGTGTATGATGGGGATTAAAACCCATTAAAGGCGCACCACTAATTTTTTCAAATAAGCGTGGGGGACGCCGAACCCTCGAATTTTTAGCGCTCTAGCTAAATGCGCTCAAGCTGATAGCTAGTTAAAGCCTCCTCTTTTAAGAGGATAAAAAGAAAAATTTTCATGATTAGTAAATCCTCTTCTTTTAAAGGAGAGTTCATTAATTGATAATGGATAATTGATAATTACCTCTGGTTAAAACCGTCCTTGATTGAATATAAGGAAATAGTATTAATGGATAATGGATAGTGGATAATTGATCGTGAAAGAATTCTCGCTCCTCTCGCTCCTTTCACTCCTCTTTAATTATCAATTATCAATTGTAAATTATCCATTGGTAAAGGGAGGCTTCAAGGCGCGAATTATTTAATTATTTATTTAATTATTTAATTATTAATTCTTCGGTAAAAATAAAAAAATTAAATCAATTCTTATCCATAAATTATCAATTATTCCCCTCCACCTGAGGGGTTAGGGGGTGGGTTGCCTTCCGGAGCAGATGAGCTGTTGCCTCTTTTCTAGAGATGACTAATACCGAGGTATATTTTTATCTACTAAGATTGAGTAGGCATCTATACCACCAATAATATTTTTCACATTTGTAAAACCCTGACTCTTCAACCATTGGCACATTTGGGCTGAACGTATGCCATGATGACATAAGACTAGAGTTTCTTTCTCATGGTCTAAATGGACATTAATTTTGTCTGACCATTCAGAAAATTTACTTAAAGATAAAACTTGAAAACCTTTGATAGAAGCTATTTCTACTTCTTGAGATTCTCGAACATCAACTAATTGTAAATTTTCAGGAATACCATCTGTTAAGCGGTCTGCTAGTTCTTCAACAGTAATATCTAATAAAGGCGCTTCGGAAGATTGTTGTGACATTTTAGAAAAATTAATAACTTTAAATTGGCGATCGAGTTATAGAAAGCTTTTTAATGTTAACTATAATTTTTAGTTGTTAATAGCACTTTCTCTGATTTTAGTCAAGCATAAAAGTTTTTGATGTTTTTGGTGGCTGATTTTTGATTAAATATTTAGGTTATATCAAATCCGGTTGAACAACCTCACTTCAATTTAGTAGTTATATCATGTCCGGATGACTAAGTATAATAAAAGTGTTGTCCTCTAAATGCTGAAGAAATATCTCACATTTTCGCTCCGTTTCCAGTGTTCCCTCTTGAATTGTAAGCATTCAGCATTCAGCCATCAGCTATCAGCTATTGCTTTTAGTTTAGGATCAAAGCAATATTTAACTGTCTTACTACAAAAGTTGCCTCCCTTGCCCTTAAAGTTTATATTAATTGAAATACTGTCCTTTAAGGAGAGAGTCTTGTTGCTGATAGCTGATAGCTGATAGCTAATAGCTGTTTGCTCCGCAGTCCGCAGGAAATGCTTACCTTGAATTTACCGAATAATTAAGGTAAAAATCCTCTTATGAGCAAGGAAAAACAAGAAAAAATTTTCATAATTAGTCAATCCTCTTCTTGTAATTATTAATTATTAATTATTAATTATTAATTATTAAATACTCCCTAAACCTGTAAGCAACTTTGTAAACTACTGATTAATTCTTGGTCTAAATAAGGCTTCGTTAAATAATCATTTGCACCTAATTGTTTAGCTAATATACGATAAGGCTGACTACTACGAGATGTTAACATTAATACTGGCATTTGTGCCATAGAATATTGTTTACGACAACGACTGAGGAATTCAAAACCATTCATTTGTGGCATTTCTACATCACAAATAACAGCTTGAATCTTAGTATGTTGCTGTAGTTGTACTAACCCTTGCCATCCATCTTTAGCTTGAACAATATCATATCCTGCTTTTTGTAAAGTACTGGAAATAGCTTGGCGAGTAGTTAAAGAATCATCAATTACTAGAATAGTTGGTAGTTGAGAAAGAATAGACTGTTTAAATTTAAAGGTATTTTTTTGTAATTTTTTAACATCTAATTGTTCTGTGTGTAATGTTTTTTCTAATAATTGAATACCATCAATAACTGGTACTAAACTCCCATCTCCTAAAATTGTACAACCATATAAATATGATGGTGCTGTTAAAATTTTGCTAAAAGGTTTAATGGTCAAATTTTGCTCCATTAATATTTGCTCAATTTTGATGGCAATTGTATCTGAATCTTCAGATATTAATAGCAACATCACTTTCCCTTGAGAGTTTTTTGTATAAGAATTTTTCCAAGAAAATTCAACTAATTCTTGTTGAATACTTCCTGAGACTATGGGATAATTACAATCCAACAAGATTGATGGTGCTATAGATACCTTTTTGCCTTTCCAATAATATACTTTTTCCCCTTGATTAACTTTAATTTCACTAGGATCGACATATATTATGGCTGCTAAAATATCTAAAGGAATTGCAAATAAATTGCCATCCATGCGAAAAACTAATAATTTTGTAATTGTTAAAGTCCATGGCAGTCTTAGAATAAATTTTGTTCCTTTACCAACTTGGGATTGAATAGTAATACTTCCTTTCAATGATTCTATCTGTCTGTAAACTGATTCTAATCCCATACCTCTTCCTGACAAATCACTCACTTTTTTTGTAGTTGAAAAATCAGGATAAAATAATAATTTGTATAATTTTTTAGTTGATAATTTAGCAGCTTCAGTGGCAGAAAAAATATTCTTTTCTATAGCTTGATTCCGAATTTTATTAACATCTATACCTCGACCATCATCTGCAACTGATAAATAAGTATAATTCCCTTGATGATAAGACTCTATTTTGATAGTTCCTTCTGGAGATTTACCATTATTTTGTCTAATTTCTGGGGGTTCGATACCATGATCGAAAGCATTTCTCACTATATGAACTATAGGATCGTACAATTTCTCTAAAACTGCTTTATCAATTAGAGTATTCATCCCCACTAATTCTAGTTTTACCTGTTTTTGCTTTTGTACTGATAAATCTCTAATCATTCTCGGAAATCGATTCAATAATGATTCCACAGGTAACATTCGAGTTTTTGTGAGATTATTTTGTATTTGCTGTAAGGTTTGTTGTCTTTTTTTGACAACTTGTTGACCTTGCTGATGTAGTAGTTTAATATCAGTAACAGCTTCGCCTACTTGAGCAATTTCTTCTAATAGATTTGGTAGTATATTTACCAGATATGCTAATTTATTCTTATGATAATTTGGGGACTTATTTAGTTGCTCTGAAACAGTAGCAATATCTTGAAGTTTCATCATTAATTGATGAAATTTTTGCCACCCTTTTTCTAAAGTTCCTAGTGAAGCTTGAGTTTGTTGATTTTGGAGAATAAAACTATTATCTTGAGTGGCTAATTCTCCCAGTAAGTTATTCAGCATTTCCAAACGTTTGATATCTATTCTGACACCTAGAGAAGATGGGGATGTAGAAGTGGTTTGCTTTTGCTGAATTTGTTGATTTTGATTAGCAACTTCCGGTGCAGAAGCTTTTTTTTGAGAAATATTTATTGATGTAATTGCAACATTAGATGTTTTGACATTATTTGTGTTCTGACGATCGCTATTTATTTCTGTTTCCACTGCAACTTCAGATTTTTTAGGGACAACAGCTTTTACTGGTTGAGTTGGTCGATCTACTTGTTTTCTCTTAGCAGTTGTTTCTACCTTTCGAGATTTTAGTGGTTTTGTGAGCTTGACCAATGTAGCATTTGGCTTTCCACCTCGAGTACGATCGCCTGCTAATACTGCTTTTTGCCCTGCCCAAAAATCTGCTAGAGCTAGTTCACCAATTTTTTTGATGTATTTTGGATTCACTTCCAAAGCTTTGATAGTAGCTTCAGCAATAGAGGTAAACCCAGGCAAATTTAGCATTGTCCCTAAAGTTGCAAATACTTCAGCTTGTCTGTTCAGTTCCTCTTTAATAGATAGACCGCTGTCGGAACTATTCTTTCCTGCCAATAAATTTTCCCAACGATGCAAACCAGAGGGTATTTCTTCTGTAAACAGAAATTTAGCCATATCACCTTCTTCCATGGACACTTCTGGAAATTCTGCTGCTTCTTCTAAAGGATACCCAAGTTTCTTTTCTATCTGCTCAAAAACTTCCTTGGCCTTAATAATACAATTCTCTTGGTCGTAGTTACCTGTTTCAATTTGTTCGACAGTAGGCGATCGCAAACAGTCAAAAGCTTGTAGTAGCAAATTTTCTAACTCTAGGTCAAAAACAGTATTTTCTTGATAAAGCGCTCTAATACTATTTTCTAAGTCGTGGGCAATTGTTTTAATTCCCGTTAAACCAATACAAGCAGCACCACCTTTAATTGAGTGAGCTGCCCGCATTAGTTGATGCAGTTTTTGGACCTCATGCTCTTGAGAGATATTTATTAATCCTTGTTCAAGAGTCTGTAGTAATTCTGTAGTTTCTTCTACAAAAAATTCGTAGGCTCGATCGTCAATTTCTATCATCATATTATGTCAAATCTCAAAAGTTTTGCTACATCTGTTTGGGAGCAGGGAGTAGGGAGTAGGGAGTAGGGTTCAAATTAACTAGCTATTAGACATCTCCAGAAAATAAATTAACCTTTTAATTAGAGCAGTTAAGGAAATAAAAATTAACCCTAAAAAATCATTTTTCCTGTCAAATTCTGTGAAAAAATCTTACCTGTTGCCTGTTGCCTTCCGGAGCTGTTGCCTACTCCTGCAAAAAATCTATATCTTTTTTGGAGAGGTCTATTAGCTTGAGCGCATTTCCGTACTGGAATGCTCCGCAAACAGCGCTTCAGCTTTTAGCAGCTCTGGGTCATTTCAGTTAACAGTTATCAGTTATCAGTACCGACCACTAAAGCATAAGGCTACGAAAATACGCTCACTGAATATTTTTTCATCTCCTTAAAAGGGGAGGCGCATAGACCTCATTTTTTGGTAAAACATCCTCAGTTTCTATCAACCGGAAGGTGCACAGAAGGGTAAAAATCCCCTTCTAAACGCTTACTGCTGACTGCTGAGTGCTGAATGCTGACCGCTTTTTTAATTTACCTTAAACTCCGCCACACTCTTTTCTAAATCTCCTGCCACTCCTAGTAACTTAGAAAAAGACTCTGTAACAGTCATAGATTGTTCAGAAGTTTGATTAGCGATCGTTGCCACTTCTTGCATTGTTTCTGACAGTTTGCTAGAAGTATTAGCTTGAGTAGTAGCAGATAAAGTAATCTCCTCTACCAACTCACTGATCTGTCCACTCACATCCAATAAATCGGTCAAAGTTTGTCGCGCTCCCTTAACTAATTGAGTTCCTACCATTACCCGCTTGCGACCTACTATCATTGCCTTAACAACTGCGCTAGTACCAGATTGCATCTCTTCAACAATTTGCTCTATTTCTTGAGTCGCACTAGCTGACTGTTCCGCCAGAGAACGTACCTCACTAGCAACTGTAGCAAATCCTTGGTCATCTTGCCCTGCCCTAGTTGCCTCTACCGAAGCATTCAACGCCAAAATATTTGTTTGATTTGCCAAATCATTAATCAAACTCAACACCCGTGAAATTTTCTTAGAAGTCTCCCCTAAATTTTTCACTTTCCGGGCAGTTGCCTCCACTGTTTTCTGAATTACCACAATTCCCTCCACACTACGGTTCATGGCAGCATCACTGGTTTGCAGAATCTGATTTGCTTGCTGCACCTTAGCTTCCGCTTGTTGAGCATTAGCAGCTACTGCCTTAACCGCATTTGTCATTACCTGAATTTGTTGGAGAGCATTAGCGATCGCTTCTGCTTGACGATGAGCTTCACCGGACAGCTTTTTAATTTCAGCATTGTTACCTTCAGTTGTGGAACTCACAATATTTGTTGCTGACTTCACCTTTAGTGCCAACTGCTGTAAATTTTCAATCACGGCATTAAAAAAGTCAGCCACAGTACCCATTACACCTGCTGTTACATTAGCTCGTACTGTCAAATCTCCATCAAAAGAATTTTCTATTTCTGTCAAAAAAGTTTCTATTTGACTTTCTAATAATTCTTTCCCCTTTTGTTGCTCCTGAGAGATAGTTTCTGCTGTTTTCCGAGCCTGGATCACCTGTTCTAATAGGATAGCTTGTTCCAGAGTCGAACCCACTTGTAAAGCCAGTTGTTTGAAAACTTCCACTTCTGACTCTTGCCATTGTCTTGTACCAGAACATTGATGAGCGCCCAATAAACCATAAAGTTTTTGACCAACCAAAATTGGCACTACCACATTTGCTTTCACCTGCCATTTTTCCAACTGTTCTCGGTGACAGTCTGTTAAATTTGCCTTGTTAATATCTTCTGTGACTTGTACTCGACCTTGACGATAGGGTTCTACATACTCTGCTGGGAAACAGGGAACTTCTGTTTCCATCTCTGCAATCTTTGACCAATTAGGTTTGACTGACTCAGAAATAATTTTACCTTCTAAGTTTTCATCGAAACGATATATGACAATACGGTCAGCTTTCATCAGTACCAGTGATTCTTCTACAGTGGTTTGAAAAATTTTCTCCAATTCTAGAGATTCCCGGATGCGGGAACTAATTTCACTGAGTAACCGAGCTTGTTCAGTTGCTGCTTGTTGTTGCTGTAGCAAGAATGCTTGGTCTAGTGCATAACCAACTTGAATAGCTACTTGCCTAATTAAGTCAATTTCTAATGCTTCCCAGTTACGAGGAGCAGAACATTGATGGGCGATTAATAAACCATATAACTTTTTATCTGTGAGAATGGGAGCTACTAAATTTGCCTTAACCTTGAATTGTTCTAATTGTTTAATATGGCATTCTGTTAATCCAGCTTCGCGGATATTATTGGTTGGTTTAACTCTCCCTTTCAAATATGGCTTAATATAACCCTTAGCAAAACATGGGTCTACAATTTCCGCTCCTAATGCTTCTGGAAATCCGACTGTTACTGATTCTGCTATTACTGTACCTTTCCACTGAGGATCGAATTGATAAACCATAACTCGATCTGCTTGAATAGCTTCCTGCATATCCTCAACTGTAGTATTCAAGATGTCTTGAGGGTTGAGAGATTTACGAATATTGGAACTGATTTGATTGAGAGCAATGGCTTGTTTTGTGGCGGCTTGTTGCTTTTGTAATAATGTTACTTGGTCGAGGGCAAAACCTACCTGGGTAGCTAGTTGTTTAGTAAAGTCAATTTCTGATTCTTGCCACTTACGGGGTGCAGAACATTGATGTACGATTAGCAAACCATGAAGTCTTTGTTCGGCGATGATCGGAGCAACAATATTAGCTTTAACGGCAAAAGGTTCTAAAAGTTGGATATGACATTCCCCTAATCCTGCTTCATCAATATTCTCTATGGTGCTAACTCGTCCTCGCAGATATGATTTGAGGTAATTTTTTTTAAAGCAGGGTTCAGATATTTTTTTACCAAAGGCTTGAGGCCAGGCTTTATCTACTGACTCGGCGACAACTGTACCATTCCAGTCAGCATCAAATTGATAAAGTATGACGCGATCGGCTTGTAATGCACTGCGGGCTTCTTCTACAATGGTATCAAAAATATCTTCCGCATTCTGGGAACTCCGGAGTTTGATGCCAATTTCGTTTAAAAATCGAGCTTGTTTGGCAGCAGCTTGTTGTTTTTGCAGCAGGTATGCTTGTTCTAGGGCATAACCCACCTGAACAGCCACCTTGCGAATTAAGTCAATTTCTAATTCTGTCCAAGCTCTAGGCCCCGTACATTGATGGCCAATTAATAGACCTATAAGTTTTTTTTCTACTACTATGGGAGCAACTAAGTTAGCTTTTACTTCAAAAGGCTTAAGCTGATTAATATGGCATTCTGTTAGACCAGCTTCGTAAATATTTTCTGTGGCTTTTACTCGTCCCCTTTGATAGGGTTGAACGTAGCGATCGGCAAAGCAAGGATCGGCTATTTCTGCCCCTAGAGCTTGTGGCCAATTACTATTAACTGATTCTGCAATAACTTTGCCTTTCCATTGGCTATCAAATTCGTATACTACTACTCTGTCACAAGCAAGAGCTTCGCGAGTTTCTTCTACTGAAATAGTGAGAATTTCTTGAATATTTGGAGATTTACGAATCTGGACATTGATTTGATTAAGTTTTTGGGCTTGTTGGGTAGCTGCTTTTTGTTTTGTTAGTAGTAGAGCTTGGTCTACAGCATAGCCTAGTTGAGTAGCGAGTTGTTGAAAAAATTCGATTTCTGATTCTATCCATTGTCGTGCTTCAGAACAATGATGGGCAATTAATAAGCCTAATAATTTTCCGTTGGCAAGAATGGGAGCGACTAAGTTAGCTCTAACAGCAAAAGGTTCTAGTTGACTGATGTGACATTCTGTTAATCCTGCTTCGTAGATATCAGCAGTCGCTTTTACCCGACCTTTTTGATAAAACTCTACATAACGGTCTGCAAAGCAGGGGTCGGTAATTTCTGCCCCCAGGGCTTTTGGCCAATTACTATTAACTGATTCTGCAATAACTGTACCTTTCCAGTTTTTGTCAAATTGATAAACTACTACTCTATCTGTTTGTAGGGCATTTCTGGCATCTTCTACTACTGTTTTAAAGATGTCTTTTAAGTTGAGAGATTCCCGAATATGGGAAGTAATTTCGTTTAATAATTCTGCTCGTTCGGCTGCAGCTCCTTCTGTTTCTATTAATGATTGAAGTTGATTAATTCTGACATCTATATTAGACCTTAATGCAGCTAAGTCTTCTGCTAAAGCATTAGTTTTTGCTCGAATTCCTAATGCTTTTGGGTTGGTGTCCGGCTGCCACACTTCTACTGGAACAATGGCTAATGATTCATTATTTGCTTGAGTCTGTATAGTTTCTTGCTCGGGTTTGTTATAGTAATTTTTTGTCGCATTTGGCGTTCTATTTTCTGATTGGTTGGTTTTTCTAAAATTTGTCTGTGTCATTTCAGTTATCAGTTATCAGTTATCGAAATTTTGTGGTTTAAAACCTCCCCTTTTAAGGGGATAATAAATAAAAAAAATCCTTTGAGTCAATCCTATCCGTTTTCACTCTCGAGGTAATTATTAATTATTAATTATTAATTATTAATTGTTGAACAGTTATCATTACCTCTTCCTGTTTGCGCAGCATGACAAAGGTCAAGTAAGAGGCTTACAATATTGAACTTTATTTTCTCTTGGTCGATTGGATATAACGAGGAAACCTCGCCATCCCACCCTACGGGAAGCTACGAATATCGACCGCTTTTTCATCCCCTTGTAGGTAGCTCGCGGCCCAGCCAAGGGGAGGCTTAAGACCTTATTTTTTAGTCCTAATTTTAGTGGTATTAATTATCATTTCCCTTATGGGTTTAATACCCCACACCTCACCCGCGGTGTTCAAAATTGTTTGGGGTGAGAATCCCCATGCAATTTTCCCTTCTGCCTTCTGCCTTCTGCCTTTTGCCTTCTGCCTTCTGCCTTCTTCAATGATAATTACTAATTATTTAACTACTGTTTTTATGATTTTTTATTTAATTTTTATTTCTCTGCTTTTTCTAAATATTGAATGATTTTTTCAATATCTACAATCATCATTTTTTTTCCGGCTGAGTTTGTACAAGTTCCCTTGATAAATTTTGCTACACGAGTATTAATTTTTTTTTGTTTCAACAGGGTAATATTTTTAGTTTCAACATTTATCAAGTTACCTACTTTTTGTACTAATATACCTAGATAATTATCTTTATATTTGACTTTGACTACCCGAATTTTTTCCTGATTGTATCCAGTAGATAGCAAAGGATTAAATCCCATCAAATAAGCAATATCAATTAACCACATAATCTCGCCATGCCACTGAAAAACTCCTACAACTATAGTTGGCATACCTGGTATTTGTAAGATTTTTCGGTAGTCTAAGGTAATAACTTCATCTAGGTCATCAGTAGATAGTATAGTTTGTAAAGTCCGGTCAATTTCTATACATAAATATTGTTTGCTACGGAATAATTGTTGTTTTTCCATTGACTTTAAGTAAAGACTTTAGTCATAATTATTTATTTTTTTTTATGTAAGCATTTCAGTCCGAATGCGCTCGCATTCAGCTATTAGCGGTCAGCTCACAGTTTTTTAATGAATGAACCAAGTATTTGCTTAACTTCTACTACAATTTTAAACAAAGAATTGAAACACAAGAACAACGCAGCTCTAATTGTCCACTAAAGGTAAATATTGCTGATTGCTGATTGCTGAGTGCTGTTAGCTCCGCATTCCGGAGGAAATGCTTACTTTTAAACAACTAATCGTCTTAATGTTGCTACAACTTCTTCTCGATCGATTGGTTTTGTAACATAAGCAGATGCACCTTGTTTCATACCCCATTTTTGATCTATTTTTCCTGATTTACTAGAACAAATAATAATTGGTATATGAGCCGTATTTTCTTGACTTTTTAGTTGCCTACACAGTCCATAACCACTTTGACCAGGTAATACTACATCTGTTAAAATTGCGTCAAAAGTTTTTTGATTCAGCAAAGCTTTAGCTGCCTCTGCAGTAGTTACACTCAATACATCAAATCCTGACTGTTGTAGACATTCAGTCAAAATACTAGCTTCAGTTGGGCTATCTTCTACAATTAATATACTTGCTTTCATAATTTTACTACTTTTTATTTAATATTTGTTCAAAAATTTACTTGTATTCATAAATTTTTTATTTGCCACTTTAATTTTCAGTATTAGACAAATGTTTTTGGATCATTTTTAAGGCTTCTTCCGCTTTAGGAGGCTTACTCAAAAAGTCAGCTGCTCCTATTAATTTAGCCCTACTGCGGTCTATCAAATTATTTCGACTGGTAAAAATAATCACTGGTATGTTTTCAAATGCTGGTGCTTTGCGTAAGAATTGATAGACAGTATAACCATTTGCATGAGGCATTTCTAGGTCAAGAAAAATTAAATCTGGTTTATGTTCTGCTATTTTAACAAATCCTCTAATGGGATCTTGTATACTGATAAATCTATAACCTGCAGGTTGCACAATTTTCTTTAATGTTTCAGCAACTACTGGACTATCATCAATACAAGCAATTAATAATTGTTTTTTTGATGTAGTTTTTTCTACATTATTCTTAGCATTAGTTGTTGTTAAAGATGATTTTTTAGTTGTTGCTAAAGATGATTTTTTAGTTGATATTGGTAAGTCTGGTACTGTTTTTAATTGAAGTAATCCTTTTTTGACTAAAGGAAGTAAAGTTTGAGTTACAGCTAATACTGATTTTCGTAGTTGATAGGCAATATCCCATAGAGTTAGGTCTCCCTGTAAGTATTTACCCCAACCAGATAGAGCTTCTGGTTTAACAGGTTTTTTCATAACAGGAACAAGATTGGGAGTAAGACTATCAAAACCTGCTTTTTGCCATAAATTTTGCATTTTAGTAATTTTACTAAAAATTTCTTCTAGTTCTCTATAGCATAGAGCTAAACCTAAAGATAATTCTGATTTACTGTCTGCTCTTGCTTCCCACTGACTTGTTAGGTCTGCATAAAGACTCAAAGAAAATAATACTTCTAAAGTGACAGTACGAATGACTTTTTTAGCCTGAGAAAGACTAATTTGATTTCTTACTATTCCATCATACAGCAGAAGATATTCCCAAGGTTTTTCTTGGTCTGATAGTTCTGAGATTACGGGATTCCATTCAGGACAGTGCCATCCGACCGCTCGTTGCCAACGTCTGACTCTATGAATATTTCCAGTAGTATAGAGTAATCTACCATAGAATATATACAGTTTTCCTTGTTTGGCATGGCTATTTAATAATAGGTTGCCGGTTGCCATTCTTTGACTAAGAATGTCTATTTCTTGTGATAATTTGATTATTTTGATTATTTTGTTATTTGCAGACATGAATCTTAAAGGTTCAATATGAAAACTCGATCGTTATTCGAGTTGTGAATATTTTATTACATCACTTGTGGCCATCTGCTTAACTTTATAGATTAGTTTTTCTTCTAAATAAAATGACTATACAATGATTTTTTTTTAGACCTTAATAATATTATATAACCATACCTACATCTTTAAAGTAGAAAAACATCATCTCATACATTTCAAAAATGTTTTGTTGATTTTTTTTTTGAATTTTAGTAGTTTTTCATTTTAATGAATTACATCAATTAGAAAATGATAGTGAAGATATAAACAGTAAAATTATGTGATTTTTCTCCCCAAATAAATTTTACTTTATTAATCAATTGATTCATAATATTAAAGTCAGTACCTTCAAACACACCACGCCTGATAGTTATTTGATATTTAGATCGTACATATAAACAATTCTACACTACTCAATCTAAGTATATATGCTACATGGCCAATATTTTTAAGAATCACCTTATGTATGTAGATTTACAAACTATAAAAACTGTGATATAATGCCAGGAGTTAATGAAAAAACTAAAAAGTGAATAAATCTCTCAAGAATTTAAAATTATCAGACCTTTAAACAAATTCAGTTGAAGTAGCACTCAGCAATCAGCGAGCCTCCTCCGGAGGAACTGCGTTAACGGTAATCAGCTTATCTGGCTTGTATAATGGGGGTTTTAATCCACCATAAAAGGGGCACCACGCTCTTTTTCGCTCCTCTTGTGGGGGACACCGAACCCTCGGATATGAGCGCTGATAGCTAAATGCTGTTTGCTTCGCGGTGACTATCACGAAAAGCTAATAGCTAGTTAAATCAATATTTTATGATGTGAATTCTAGGAGCGATCGCAACTTGAACATTTTTTTTACTTACAGCACTTTTGAGGATAGTGAGGTACAGTTATAAGACTATTGATTCCTATATTCCCTGTTGCCTGTTGCCTGTTGCCTGTTGCCTGTTGCCTAGAGCAATAAAATTTTGTACCTCATCCACTAGAAAACTGCTGTATGACTTTCTCATATATCCTCATTTTCAGGAGTTAGTGTCGCTACCCGGAAGTTAAAAGTCTAGCATTTAAAAGCGAGTGTTAATTGGCGAGGTTTCCTCAGAATGTAAGACACACTTCATTACAGTCAATCATTTTTGATTTGTAATAGTTTTAGGATTTTGTAACCAGTTATTTTCGCCATCCTGCATTAGAATACTTATGAATTATCGAAGTATTGAAAAGGAGCAATCAAGATGTACTGAGTACATTCAGCGATCGGTTAATATTTTTAACTTTGCACCTTTGTAGAGAGTCTGTAGATCGGGAATGAGTTGCTCAGGACTTATGTTGATTATGAACCCTAGACAGAGAAATACTTTTCCCACAGATGAGCTGTCTTGGTGCGCGTTCCCTCTCTTGGTTAGCATTCTCTGACAAAAACCTTTTAAAGACTTATACATAACTTGTCTACCAGTGTCAATTTTTATGTTAAGAAAGATGTTTATAAAGCATAGCCTTTTAAGGGGATAATAAAGAAAATTTTTCATAATTAGTCAATCCTCTTCTTTTCAAGGAGAGTTCATTAATTGATAATTGATAATTGATAATGGATAATTGATAATTACCTCTGGTTAAAAGCGTCCTTGATTGAATATAAGGGCTAGGGTATTAATGGATAATGGATAGTGGATAATTGATCGTGAAAGAATTCTCGCTCCTCTCTAACTTTCTAACTCTTTAATTATCAATTATAAATTGTAAATTATCCATTGGTAAAGGGAGGCTTCAAGGCGCGAATTATTTAATTATTAATTATTAATAATTCATTGTTGAACATATCAAGTGAAAAACTGCTATTAATGAAATTTAAAATCACAATTTCTCCCTTTAAAATTGCTAAATACTTAACTTTTGGCATAATATTTTTAACTATATGCAGCATCGCCATTCAGATAGGTAAATACGTTTTTGATTACCGCGAACCCTGGACAAGATTATTGAATCTCGACCGAGAAATGAATATTCCAACCTGGTATTCAGGTTTAATGTTGATATCTTGTGGATTAATTATTCGCGGAATTTTTGCCATCAAAAAATCACAATCTGACCGTTTCTGGCGACAGTGGAAAATTCTCTCAATCATCTTCTTTCTATTAGCATTTGACGAAATAGCTAGTATCCATGAAATTTTGATTATTGATGACTTAGCAGATACTCTAAATCTTCCCAGTTTTTGGCATTCAGTGTGGGTAATTCCTGGAACAGTTTTAGTAATAATTTTTATCTGGAAATATTGGAAATTTATACTATATTTACCAAAGCAATTGCGTCGATATTTCCTAATTGCTATTAGTTTATATGTGGGTGGTGCATTGGGTATGGAAATGGTTGGAAGTTACTATGATGGAATTGATGGTCAGCAGAATTTAGTTTACGCAATGTTAGCCACTTTAGAAGAAGTAATGGAAATGATGGGATGTGTGGTTTTTATCTATAGTTTATTAACTTATTTAGGTGAGTTAAATGCGGATATAGGAGTTAATTTTTATATTAAAAATAAGAGTTGAAGGAGCGGTCAGCGGTCAGCAGTCAGCAGTCAGCTATCAGCTTCTCAAGGTGTATAATGGGGTTTTTAATCCACTATTAACAGGCACGACTAATTTTTCAAATATAGTGGTGGACTTAAACCCCTGAATTTTTAGCGCTCCAGCTAAATGCTTACTATTTTAGTTGTTGATTTAACCAGTTTTCCAAATCTACTATAGTCGCTAAATTAAAAATTTTATCGCCTAAAATATCTAATTTTTCCACAGATAACTGCTCTATTTTAGTTTGAATTTCTGGAGCGATTTCTCCAAATTTTATGCGAATAAGCATTCAGCTATCAGCAATTCGAGAAACATTAATGTTAATTCATCTCGATAATTAAACAATTTTTTCTCTTCTTGAAATCTAAATTTAGTAATGATTTATTCACAATTATTAAATAAAACAAAATCAGTAATTGTTAAACCTACAAAAGGTTTCAACATTCTATAAACTTGTCTTACATCTAATTGATTTCCATCAGCTTTGGCTAGGTTATAAATTACTCGTTTTTCAAAATATTCTACATTCAATACTGGCATTTCAATGATGACTGTGGAACCATTATCTAAAACTGCTTTTACATCTAAATAAGTATCCTTAAGAGTGTTAGTAACTCCAGGATTATAAGGGTTAATTATTTATAGGGATTGAATAATATTTTGATTATTATAGACTATGGCATTGAGAAAACTAATCAGGATGTTTTGACTATGAATAGAACCAAAGATTTTTTGAAAGCTAAAGTCGGTTTTGGGGCTGATAAATTTCATTTTTATATGTTTTCCTGAACTGGTATTATGTAAGCATTTCCTGCGGAATGCGGAGCTAACAGCGGTGAGCTAGACTCATAAGGTCGGAACTGCGGACTTCAGCTATCAGCTATTAATTCATTCTTACTTCTAGCAATAAAATAGCTAAGGTAACCACTTAGGATTAATGCCAGTTAGAGGCAACTCTTCTGGTTGAAGCTGCCACGGTGAATCATCTTCTGGCATTTTTGAATCTAAAGGTAACATCCATAAACGACTAATTTTTCTAGTATTTTTGCTATTTTCTTCTTCTTCTTCTTGATTTGATATTGTCACCATTTGGTCAAATAATAATGCTAAACCATCCGGTGACAAATCCATGTTAACTTCCTGTTGGTTTGGCAAAATAACTAAAGGTCTTAAAAAATTTCTCTTAAGATCGAATGCTGCAATATAAGGTTGTTCTTGATACTCTTCTTCTTTCTCTACTACTTGAGTTAATAAACAATAAAGAATTCTTTTTTTCGGGTCAAACTCTGCACTGAGAATATTGCCATAAGGACGAGTTCGTAATACCTCTCGCTCCTGACCTTGATTAGTCACAATATAAAGCGATCGCGTGCCATCTTGATTATATTTTACCATCGTTGCCATGGAACCATCAGGAGCAAAATTTAATACTGTTCCAAACTTTGGTAAAAAGATTAAATCCTCTGAATCTGTTTCTGGATTTATTGGTAAAATGGAGGTTCCTTCTCCTTGTAAAATTACTAAACTTTTACTATCTGGGGTAATTAAAAAGTCTCCACCTTTTTGAATTATTCCCTCTTTATTTGTTAAAGGTTGTGCTTCTTTTCCTAATTCTAATACCCAGGGACCAGAATCAAAAACATCTTTTCTATTTACCCGTTGAATTACAATTTTTTTACCATCAGCAGATAAATCAAATTTCAAGTTTTGATATTCTGAATTATCAAGAACTTTTTCGATTTTACCTACAGCTTCTGAAGATTTTAACTTAGCATCTTCAGGAGTAACATTAATGCCAGTTGTCACAGTATATATTTGTTGTTCTATCAGAGTCGGAACTTCATTTTGCTTTTCAACTGCCGAAAATAAAATCTTTTCTCCCTTGGGAAAAAATTTAAAATCCATTACTTCTAAATTTTTCGGACTTAGTATTATAGGTTGTTGTTTTTTAGTTAAATTAATTAAGATTAATCTGCCTTTTTCCTCTCCTTGAAAACCTATATAAGCAAATGCGCGATCGCGACTGCTAAATAGACCTTCAAAAGGCTGCATTACCTCCCCTTGATCTAAGCCATAAAACTTTTCTTTTGCCCCGGATAATTTCACTTTATACTGATTACCATAGGGAGCAGGTTCTAAAATTGTATAAGCCATTCTCCGACCTGCCCAACTTACTTTTCCTGGTAAAGGTGGTTCTATTTTTAAGTTTTTTTCAACACTTCCATGGTTCATAGGTCGATTAAAATTGAGTATAAAAGCTGTATCTTCAGCTCCTATTTTTTTGTCTTGCCAGCTAAAGTCTTTAACTTTTGGAGCTGTACTTCCACCACCCACAAATAGCAGACAAATTAACACAGTTAATCCGAGAATCAAAGTAATAGCAACTCTGTCCAGAGGTTGTCGTAATTCCTGTGAAATAATGTCTTGATTTTCACGAAATAGATAATTAATTTTTTTTCTGAAATTTACCATTTATTTTTCCCTTTATATCCCACAGTCCAAGAAGTCAGCAAGTCTGCAAGTCGTAGGGGCAAACGGCCGTTTGCCCGTACAGAAGTTGACCCTCCCCTAACCCCTCCCTGGAGGGGAAATAGGGGATTTTGAGCCATCCTCCAAAAATATTTCGCCTTAAAAGGTGGGGTGGCGCGACCCAATTATACGGTTATTTATGAGATAGCTATAATTAAGCGAATATAATATTATTTTTTTCTTCTGCCTTCTGCCTTCTTCCTTCTGCCTTTTTCCTTCTTCCTTCTTCCTTCCTCCTTCCTCCTTCCTCCTTCCTCCTTCTTCCTTCTTAATAATCATAAGGATTTTTAGGCTTAGGAATTGGTTCAATTTTAGATGGCGAAATTGTTAATTTACGTTGACCATTCAACTCATCAGTAATCATTTTACCTTCAACTTTAAACCAACCATCTTGAGCATATTTACTCCGACTTCTACCTTCTGGTAACCTAACTGGTAATCCCACTGGATAAGCATCAGCAGCACAACAAGTCAGAATAAATCTAGATATCCAAAAATATTGCTCAGATAATCCAGGAGGATAAATTACAAACCCAGTTACTTCCACTTTTTGATCGTTATAAGCATCTGGTTCTGGATAAACATTTAAAATTCTAATCCATTCAATCAGCGATCGCTCTTCTGGTTTAGTAGCACTACGAAATTCTTGAGGTTGAGTTCTAGTTACTGGCAAAGATTCTGT
Organism: Cyanobacteriota bacterium; assembly: GCA_034190295.1. Taxonomy (GTDB): domain Bacteria; phylum Cyanobacteriota; class Cyanobacteriia; order Cyanobacteriales; family Microcoleaceae; genus Okeania. The sequence goes on from JAXHSW010000025.1 coordinate 20,251, forward strand.
TAATCCTCTTTGTAATGCTGTTTGACTAGCAAAAACTTGAGGAGTAATCATCAATGCTGATAGAGCTGATATTAATAATAAACCACTACTCCAACCAGGGGGAAAAAGATTAATATGCTGATTTTCAATACTGGTTAATGCTTGTTTTGATTCTCTCTTAAATCTTTGACTTTTGCGAATACTCCATAACTCCCAAATTTTCAATCCACCTAATAAAAGTAAAGCAATTCCAGCTCCCACTGTTAAACCAAAATAACGAGGATGAATTAATATGTATAACTTGCTTGTCGTCCAATAATGCAATAATACAAAACCCCAAACAAAAATTGCTATAGCATCTATCCAAGAACTATATTGTTTGAGTATAAAAAAAAGTGAATTGTAAACTTTCATCTGATTAAAATTACCCTACATATCTGAATAATATAGCAAGGAACGAGTTGGTATTTTACTTATGTTGATGATGAAGCTTATACCGTTTCACGGAAGTCGTAGGGGCGAATGGCATTCGCCCTTACAAAAGTAAGATTTTACAGAATCAAAACTTTGACGATACAGTAATTTCTTGAAATTATTTCAAATCTTAGATGTGAAACTATTTGTGGCATTTCTAAAGTGAATTGGTATTAAACAGATAATTTTTCCACTGTTGCCTGTTGCCTGTTGCCTGTTGCCTATTGCCTGTTCCCTGTTCCCTGCTATAAGTTAATTTAACTCAAATATAAATTCACAATTAGAGCCATAATAAAAGTTAATTGTGCTGCTAAAACCATTAAATAAATTACAACCCGCGACCGAAATACTGATAATAACAAACCAACAGCTTTGATATCAATCATCGGTCCAAAAACCAAAAAAGCTAATAGAGAACCACTCGTAAAAGTTGCAGCAAATGACAAAGCAAAAAAAGCATCCACAGTCGAACAAATAGAAACCACTGCCGCCAAAGTCAGCATAGCAATAATTGAACTAATAGGACCCTGACCAAGATTCAAAATAAATTCACGAGGTGCAGCAACCTGAATCATTGCAGCGATCGCGCTACCAATAACTAGCACCCCACCCAAATCTTGTAACTCTTGCACCATACTATTTAACAAAGATAAAAGTCGCTGTCGGTCGGGTGCAACGAACAGAGATTTCCAACTTATATCTTTGTTAGAAGTAGCTTGACTACCAACACCTAGTGGACTTTGACTCATACTACTAGCTTCTACTTGCCAAAGTGGGATAGACTCCAGGGGCATAGATGTGCTAGATTGACCCAGAAAAAATGTTCCTGACTGTAAAAGAGGAGAACTTTCAACTTTTTGGGAAACTGACTGTTGAACTCTAGGTAATAGACGAGCAGTTATAGGTTGCAATAACGGTCGCATATCCTTTTGCACGCTGAATACCCAACCAATAATTGTTGCTATTGCTAGAGAAAATACCACTCGTAACACCACTATTTCTGGCTGGTCTCTAAAAGCAGTCCAAGTGGCCCATATTACGATAGGATTTACTGTTGGAGCTGCCAATAAAAAACCAATTGCTACCGAAACTGGCACACCTTGTAGCAATAAACGTCGGGCAACCGGAACATTACCACATTCACATACCGGGAACAAAAAACCAATTAAACTACCTACAAATGCTCCTAAAAGAGGGTTTTTAGGCAGATATGTAATTAATTTTCGCTCATCAATAAACCACTGTAATATTCCGGAGAAAATCACCCCCAGCAGCAAAAATGGTATTGCTTCTACCAATAAACTCAAAAAGAGGGTGAAAGCATTATTCAACTGATTTGTCAGCGTTGATGCCATCTTTATATTTACTCTTTAAACTTTTTTTAATTATTTTATTTGGCTCAATAATTGCCTAGCAATCCGTACTATCTAAATAACTATACATAAATTTACAATGTAAGTATATACTAAAGTAATCTAGATAATTGGTTTCTCTAGGTATATACAATTTCTTTAGACACATAAATAATCTTGAAGTTTTATGGTTAATTTATCTAGCTTGAAGTCCTTAATCTTACCAACTCTGGAAAACTCCCTGCCAAAAACTTTTCAGGAATTAACTTTACGAGATTTATCATTACATGATTTTCAAGTTGACAGTAATCAATCGGGAGAAGTCGCTGCTTTGAGACTGGAAACTGAACCAAGATTGCCAGGAATAATCTTAACTGAAGAGGGACATATCTCAGGAATGATTTCCCGACAGCGATTTTTGGAGTATCTGAGTCGTCCTTTTGGACGAGAACTATTTCTGAAAAGGTCTTTAAAGACTTTGTATGAGTTCGCTCATACAGATTTTTTACTTATGCCTGGAAATACTACAGTTGTAGAAGCGAGTAGTACTGCTTTGCAAAGACCAACTAATCAAGCTTATGAACCAATTGTGGTGGAAATGGAGCCATACGTCTACAGAATTTTAGATGTCCATCATCTGCTGATAGCTCAATGTCATGTTCATCAATTGGCCAGTAATTTACTCCATGAACTTTATCAAGAATTGGAAACAGCTCACCAAGAATTAGAACTTCAAGCTTCTTTAGATGGCTTGACTCAAGTTGCTAATCGTAGAAGATTTGACGAATATCTAGCTCAACAGTGGTTCCAAATGTCTAAAGAGCAGAACTCTATCTCCGTCATCATGGCAGATATTGATTGTTTTAAAGGTTACAATGACACTTATGGTCATCAAGCTGGAGATAAATGTATCAAACAAGTAGCTTCGGCAATCAATCAAGCTGTTCAAACCTCACTTAAAACAAATAAGGAAAATTTAGTAGCTCGTTATGGAGGAGAAGAATTTTCGATAGTTTTACCTAATATAAATGCTGTTGATGCTGTTTCTGTAGCTGAACAAATTCGTTCTCATGTCAAGTCATTAAATATTACCCATAAAGCTTCTGTTGCCTCAAAAGTTGTAACTTTAAGTTTAGGAGTTTCCGCTACTGTACCTCAATTGGGTGGCTCACGAGAAGCATTGATTTCTGAAGCAGACCGAGCACTTTATCAAGCTAAAATTAAAGGTCGCGATCGTGTTATCCTAAGTTAAGAGTAGCTCCAGATCAATTAAATAACAAATAATTTTGTTTCAATTTTCTATTAACAGCATCTACTGCTTCATAAAACTGATATTTTAATGTCTACTTCCTGCTTCTACTGAGACTGTCATATCATGTCTGCTTGAATATTTATTCTTTGGTGGAAGGAAGACAGAAAGCAGAAGGTTTTCTTCCCATTGTGATTTAATTCTATACACAAATGATGCTACCGGACATGATATCATCATAACTTCTAATATTTAATATCAGATCTGCTCGGGTTCGGTATAATACCAAGCGTGAAAAAAGAATGTTACGAATAATAAGTGCAATAAAAATATTTTTTAGAAAATGTTTCTTTGACAAAAAAGAGAACTTACGACCTGAAAACTGGTATTAAATCTATTCATTGTGGATTCTGAATTCTGGATTCTTAATTCTAATAAATACCCTAACTATTTGTAGCAAACGTTTATCAAATTGGTATAAAAAACTTTTCATCCTCAGCGCAAATGTGCAAATCTCTCTAAATTCTCTTCCCTCCTGACTCCTGACTCCTGACTCCTGTAGGGGCAAACGGCCGTTCGCCCCTACGACTCCTGACTTATGAGGACTGACTCCTGACTCCTATTTTATTTTTGAGTACGACGACTTTTAGGAGGAACTACTTTTTGGGAAGTTGATTTACGGGGAGTATACTTCCGTCGCTGTTTCTGAGGTTTGACTTTAGGAAGCAAGCTAGATAAACCTTTAGTTTTGAAACGTTTGTAAGCTGAACTACTCCAGTCACAAACAGAATGACTCATTGCACCAAGTTCTAGACCCACTAATAAAGCAATTACTTCATGTTGATAATCTAGAGAAAGCGATCGCCACAAGCTTTCCACAAACCCTAAAATACTCCATTCCAGTCCCAGTAATTTATCTATAATTAAACCAAATACAATCACTGCTCCCAACCAGGTTAACAGATACAGCAGTCGTAGTGCAGTACCAATTATCGGTCCGTGAGATAAAAAAGAACGATGATTCAGACTTGTTTGATAAGGCCGCCAAAGCCACTTAAACCAACCCCATCGTTGAAATTGTCGAGAATTAATGTCTAGGTCAGGGCCAAACATTAGTCCGCTGAACAAAAAACCCCCAGAAACAAATAAGGTTAAGTGGGTACTATGAATTAACCCAAAGCTTAAGCTTGTTACTATGGGTAAACTCCACAAGGTTATTCGGTCATGGGTACTGCCACTGGGCATAGAATATTTAATATAGGCCAAAAAATGCAGAATATATTTATCAAACTTAACAGATAAAAGATAATTTTTTTACTTGCATATTTAGTAAGATGTGTTATAGTTATAAAAGTTGGGCGGTTAGCTCAGCGGTAGAGCGCCTGCCTTACAAGCAGGATGCCACTGGTTCAAATCCAGTACCGCCCATAAAATTAATCTAGCTGTTAGTTAAGTTGATAGTAATTATTCTTTACCTGTTAATTAGTGCTTGCTGATTAAAACTCAAAGCACTGACATATAAAGGTTTTAGCCTTTTTTGGTAGAAAAAAAATGCGTGGTTTTCAGTTGAAAACGTTCAAAAAGTTAGCATTTTAGGCAGAATAATAGCAGCAAAATAAGTCCGATCAATATATCAGACTATCTTCTAATTAATTCCTCGTTTCTCCTAACTACTCCTCGAATCCCCCTTTTTCCCTCCCAGGAGGGGTTAGGGGTGGGTCTCCTAGTCCTTAAAAATACTTTTTCAAACCCTAATTATCTTTCCTGTGGCTAGTTTAATACCCCACCTTACATATAGAATCCGGTTATAAAGTATATGTTGATAATTCTATAATTACTTCAATATTCAATCTTCCCCACTCCCCCACTCCCCTACTCCCCTACTCCCCCACTCCCCCACTCCCCCCACTCCCCTACTCCTGTACTCCTGTACGGGCGAATGCCATTCGCCCCTACGACCCCACTCCCTGACCTATCCGTGTATCCGTGCCATAATCCGTGTGAGCCACGACCCTACTCCCCTACTCTTCTGGTGTCTTATCCTGAACTCCCTGTATTATTCTAGATAATTCACTTTTCTCGTTAACTACAATTCTAGTGGGAGAACCACTAATAATTCTTTCATAGCTACGGAAGGAATCTTTAATCTCAGGACCATTTGATGTTATTGTATATTCTCTAATTCCTTTGTCATGCCACGAACCACGCATTTTGAAGACATTTATAGCGCGGGACATTTCACCACGAATTTCGACATACTGTAGCATGATAATCGTATCAGTAATAGTAGAAATATGAGTATTTGTAATAGAATGAGACCCCATAAATTGATCGGTCGTATTAGTAAAAAAGCCTGTTATTTCTTCTTGCTTGGCAAAACCAGTCACCCCAATCACAAATTGTCTAAAAGCATTATTACTTACTCCTCTTGCTAAAGCAGATAGAGAATCAATAGCTATTCTAGAGGGTTTAAAGTTGGCAATTTCTGATTTAATAATTTGTAAATGGTCTTCTAAACCTGCTGATTCTGGGTAGCTACACAAGATTCTTAATAATCCCTTTTTTTCTAATTCTTCAAAATCTATACCCCAAGAATAGGCATTACGAAATAATTGAGCGCGAGATTCTTCATAAGCAAAAAGCATCGCAGGTTCATTATTTGTACAACCATTTTCTAAGAATTTACTTACTAAAAGAGTTTTTCCTGTACCTGTAGCTCCAGTCGCTAATATGATTGAATCTTTAAAGAAACCACCGCCACACATTTTGTCTAGAATGTCATCTCCAGAGGAAACTCTAACATTTGAAGAACGTTGAGTGAGTCGCATTGCTCCTAGTGGGAATATATTTACACCATCATTAGTAATCGTAAATGGATATTCCCCCTTCATGTGGGTTGTACCCCTCAGTTTTAATATTTCCATGGTTCGCCTTCTACGCTCGCCTTCTAGAGCATTACGAACTATAACAACATTATCCGAGACAAATTCTTCTACTCCAAATCTGGCTACTGGGCCATATTCTTCTACTCTTTCAGTAGTCATAATTGTAGTTGCACCAACTTGTTTGAGTCGGGCAACTAAACGAAATATTTCTCTTCTGACTACAGAAGCAGCGTCATATTGTTGAAATACAGCAGTTACTGAATCAATAGAAACTCTTCTTGCTTTGTATTTACGAATGGCATATTGAATTCTTTCTATTAAGGCAGATAAGTCAAAATTTCCTACTATATCTTGCCCTTCTGGATCGGGAGAAGCGTCTAATATAAATAATTTCCCATTATTAACTAATTTCTGTAAATTCCAACCAAAACTGTAGGCGTTTTTAATAATATCGTGGGGAGATTCTTCAAAGGTGACAAATACTCCTGGTTCATCAAAATAGATAATTCCATTATAAAGAAACTGAATAGCAAGCAATGTTTTACCAGTTCCAGATGTACCACTTACTAATGTGGTTCTGCCAACTGGCATACCCCCATGACTGATGTCGTCGAACCCCTCAATCATGGTCCGAATCTTCTCAACTCCTGCTGTTGCTATTTCATCTCTTTTAATAGATTCACTATTTTCATTCATATTTTTATCTTTGGAATATTAAAAAAATTTTAGCTATCCGCAAATATGTAAATATATCTACCAATATGCCTGGATTGTCGCATCATAATGTAGTTTTTAATTTTGGTGGAATACAGAAATTTCTGCTCTCTGGCTTTTGTCTTTGGGCAAAAGTCTACATACCATACCTAAATGAAAATCACGACTATGTCCAGAATATTTATATCACAGAATAGTGAATTTTATATTATATTGTATCGTTGACATCCTCCCGACGCTGCTCTACGAGAAAGCGCGGGATTCCTCAACATTGCTGTTGGGGGCTTTCTGTTTCTCAGCACCCGCATAAACAAGATTTACTCTCTTTGGGTCTAAAGGCGCGCTCCACAGACTGACACTGCGAGTCCCGCAGCCAAAATATTTATTGCAGCGTTAAGATCGCGGTCATGGTAAGCTGCACATCCAGGGCATTGCCACTCTTTAATATTTAGAAGTAATTTCTCCACTACATGACCACAATTAGAGCAACGCTTAGAATTAGGGAAATATCTGTCAATTTTAATTAATTGACGACTATACCAATCAGCTTTATATTCTAATTGCCTGACTAACAAAGGACCAGTTGGCATCACTTATCGATCTAGCTAATTTATGGTTTTTTACCATATTCTTTACTGCTAAATCCTCAACCACTATCGTTTGGTATCTTTTGATTAGTTGTAGGGGAGCCGTCGGATTGGCGACGTAGTTAGCTTATGGGTGTAATCAAGCCTTGAATCTTTAATTTTGGCGTGTACCCTGGCTAATTTCAGCCTAGCCTTTTGATAGTTATTAGAACCCTTGGTTTTCCTGGATAAAGACTTCTGAGCTAACCTCAGTTTTTTGTGTAATTTGTTAATATTTTTAGGGTTAGTAACTTTTTCTCCATTACTGGTAGTCAGTAAGCTGGTAATTCCGCGCGTCAATACCTATTTGTTTTACTGGTTTGAGCTTTAAACTTCTAGCGTCATTGACTCTCAAAGACACAGAGCATCTATTAGAGGGGTCAAGTTTTACGGTAATTGTACTTGGTACACAGTTTTTGGGAGTTGCCTACTCCATCTAATAGGTAATGGTTCAGCACCCGATCGCTAGATATACTTGACCATCTTTCCACTTGAACGCTGATGAGCGTGAATTCAGCATTGCCACCCGGCGCGCTTTTTCTTAAAGTTGGGATATTCGGCACGTCCACTAAAGAAGTTGGTAAAAGCTGTTTGTAGATGTCTTAAGCCTTGCTGTAATGGAACACTGCTAACTTCTGCTCCGAAATCTAAATCTTCCTGCTTTTTCCAGTTGGTAAGCATGGTAGAAGTTTGCTTATACCCTACTCGCTCTTTGTTTTCATGCCAAGCTTGAGTCCTGGCTGCCAAGGCTTTGTTGTAGATTGGTCGTACACATCCTATTGTCCTGGGCAACAAGTTTTCTTGCTGCTTAGTTGGGTAGAATCTAAATTTGTACGCTTTTTCGACCATCTACTGCTTACTTGTTTAAGGCTTAAATTTTAGCAGATCATGTGAAACCGCAACATTGATTGGTTTTCCCATCTCTGAGCTCCCCTGCGGGAGAGCGCGGGTCTTCAACCAACGTTGAGATAAATTCATTTTTAGAGATTAAATTCCTCTTCATTGAGTTCTTCATAAAGTAGGTCTAATCCAATTAATACCTTTTCTCTATCTGAGAGGTCCCCAATGATTTTTCTTACAGGTGGGGGTAATATTTTTGACAAAGTTGGTGTGGCCAATATTTTATCCTCTTCTGCTAATTGAGGATTTTTTAGTACATCTATTACTTTTAGGGCATAAACTCCTTGAAATTCTTGCTCAAGGATTTCTTTGAGTGTTTTTAGTGCCCGCACAGAATTAGGAGTATTTCCAGCAACGTATAGCTTTAAAACGTAGGTTTTCTTCAGGGGACTCATAGTTATTCTCTAGTGCCGCTACGCGGAAGTTAAAAGTCAAAAGTTAAAAGTCAATCATTTTTGGTTTGTAATTGTTTTAGGATTTTGTAACTGGTCAGTTATTTCCGCCATCCTACACTAGTGATTTTTTTTGCTGTTTGAAGAGTTTTTTGTTGATTAACAGAGGTTTTAACTATGTTTGAATTTTACAAAATTTACAAAAAAAATTATATTTTTTATCCACCTAAGGCGGAGGTTCAACAATTAACAGGACTTACGCACGGATGCTAAATTGAGTGAGGGCACAATTCGGTATATCTGCGGAACGCAAATGGCATTTGCTTCGCATAACTATCGTTAACGCCCCTACCATATGGCGTTTTTAAGGTTGATTTGCGTAAGTCATGAATTAATTAATAATTATTAATTATTAATTATTTACAATGCTTTCAGCGCACTAAAAGCTTGGGTTTAAATCCCCGAATGGTATAAGCTGAAAAACTTTTAAACTTTATTACTTTATTAAAGGTACGTTATTAATTGGCAAAATAAAATTTTAAACCCAGAATACTTTACAAAAAAATGAGGGTATGCGCCTCCCCTTTTAAGAGGATGAAAAAATATTCAGTTCAGTATTTTCGTAAGCTGCAAGCTTTAGTGGTCGGTACTGATAACTGATAACTGATAACTGAAATGACCTGGTATCTATTTTGAAAGTTATTAAGCTTACCTATATATTTATGTACTTTGATATTTAACTTTTTATCTAAATACTTAGGATATCATTGCTTTGTTGTTATATTGACCTAGTTAATTTTTATTTTATAATTGAAAAAAATTAAGATTCTCTGGGAATAGAACGTCGGTACATTTCACATAGATGTGCTATTGTATCTATAAGAGTTAATCGGTAATCAAGTAATATTTCCTCACTGCGTCCTTCTAACTGTAATTGTTTGGAAAATTCATCCATTAAATCCATGTGAATTTCTACAATTTGTGTTACAGGAATATCTGAGAAAAAACATAAATTGACAAACTCATCTATTTGACTGTTGACGGAATTATCTTTAGAAAAATATTTGAGAACAATGTGACGGTAATCTAAGTTAAGTCGGTCTAAAAACTTACGGCGCTCCTCAGGAGGCATGTTCCTAATGAAATTTGTGGCATTCCTTTTGTAATACACACCCAGGTATCCTAATCTTTCTCTTAATTTTTCAGACAGTCTACGTTGCTGTTGATTGAGTAATTTTTGGGTATTCTCATCGGTAATTTGACTAGGCTTTTGAGATTTATTTGTTGAGTAATTACTGGGAGAAAGTTTCAGAAATTCTTGAATTGACTGCCCAATATAAAAATCAATTTGACTTAGTTGTTCAATTAATAATGACACTTCTGCTTCGTGGTAAATAAAACTTGCATCCTTATGCTCTTCCTGAGATTTAGTAAGATTAGTATGAGCTAAATTCCGATTTTCTCGACCTTGTTCTGATTCGACTTGTTTGATAATTACAGCAGGTAGTAAAATTGATTTATTTTGTAACTTTTCGATCAAAGAAGTTAGTTGAGAATACTCTTGGAAGATCAAACAATCTATGTTATTATTTTCCTGAACAATCTGAAAAAATTCTCTGGAAGAATTAGTAAGTGCCACAAGATAGCGATCGCTACTCAGTAATTTCGTTACTGAATTAGCAAAGCGATCGTCATATAGGTATACACAGACAAATATTTGAGTAGGCAAAGTTTTAGGTACAGTAGCTAAATCTTGGTTAGGGCTAGAATCTATAATCTGAGAAATTTCCATTACTAAATAATTATTATATTAAACATCTAAACAAAAATTTTAACAAATATTAACATAGACCGCCTCTATATTTTCTTTGTCAGGAAGATAGCATAAGAAATGTAGCCTGATTATGAATAATATTTCCCAAGTTATATTTAATTTCCCAACCCCAGAATATCTCTAACATAGCACCAGCTTCACGGAATGGTATCCGTGTACAAAGCATTTATTTATCAAAATAATATGGGTTTAAAACCCCGCCTTTTAAGGCGATAGGGTTTTTGGAGAGTTGCTCAAATCCCCTACTTCCCCTCCCAGGAGGGGTTAGGGGTGGGTTCTCCACGGCGGAGCCCGCGGGTGGGTTAACTTCTGTACGGGCGGCCGTTCGCTGACTTGCAGACTTTGTTAAGTCGTTCTCACCTATCAGTATCAAGATTTTAACTAACCATAAATTATAGAGAAGTTTCCTACCAAGTTTTAATGTAGCTATTTTTAATAATCTGCGTAGATAAATGTGTGGATAATTGGGTTTGGTAATAATGGCCTAAATTTATAGTTAGGTTAGTCAAAATACGCTCATCGCTAATGAACTTACTCTCAGCATATTATATGCTCTAACTGTCATGTCAATGCTCTACACCACTTTAAAAAGATTTATATCTTCTATACCAATCTGCTTACATACAGAAAATTTGCAGGTAGTATGGTCGATTCTCTGTAAAGAAAAATACAATGAGTTAGTAGTAGTAAATCATCAGCACCAACCACTAGGACTAATTTACTTAAATAATTTAATTCCCGATATAGATATAGATTTAAAGTCTGAAACTCAACCTTCTCAAAATCATGCTCTAATTTTGAATTGGCAACAACCTCTATCTGAAGTAGATTCTTTAACACTAAATGGCCTGAGAGTGTTGTCCGCAGATTTAACTATTACTCAGTTATGGCCATATCTCCAGGCACAATCGGAAGGGCAAATAGATCGAGAATCTGATACTTTAGACCTTGAATCTTCTAGTACACCTATTGCAGTAGTAGACAAGGAAGGTAAATTTTTAGGACTATTAGATACCTTGCGTCTACTAGAATTTATTGCTAGAAATCAAGATACAAAGGCCAAATTGAGTAGCAAAAATTGTATCTCTGCTCCAGAAAATTTGACAAACACATCTGAGAAATTTGTACCTACACCTACTCCCAATAACAAATTCCCCCAGGCAACAGCAGAGACTTCTTCCTACCTCCATTCACTAATAGAACTTTTAGAAAAACTGCCTCTACCTCTAATGTTACAGAGCAATGACGGCGAAATTATCAAGGAAAATCTGGCATGGCGTTCTCAGATAACAAAAGAATCTGATTTGATGAAAATTGCAGATGCCGTAGTAAATTTATCTAGCAAAAATATCAAACAAAAGCCGAAAGGAGTCAAAATGCCAGACTCTCTAGCAGTAGTTAAAGATATGACTACATTATCATGTCCAGCTACAACTAATTGGAAATTTTCTCTGGCAACACTTTTACAAGAACGAGGAAAATTACCAGAGTCAAATAGTGCTTCTAGCTTTTGTTATTATACTCAACCAGATACCTATATTTGTACTTGTCCTCAAAAAAATGGCCACGAACGAGTATGGAAGTTTAGTAGTCAACCATTATTTGACTTGACATTAATTCTAGCTCAGGATGTTACGGAACAACGCTTGATAGCGAAGGAGTTGGAAGCGAAAAATGCCGATCTGATTCAGCTTAATCGACTTAAGGACGAATTTTTGGCTTGTATTAGCCATGAACTGAAAACGCCGTTAACCGCTGTATTAGGTTTATCTCGTTTGTTGAAGGAGCAATCTCTGGGGACTCTGAATGAACGTCAAGCTCGTTATGCTAAATTAATTCATCAAAGTGGTCGTCATTTAATGGCTGTAGTTAATGATATTCTAGATTTGACTCGGATGGAGACAGGTCAGATGGAGTTGAACTCTGAACCTGTGGATATTCAGAAAGTTTGCGACTGTGCTTTTCAAGAAGCTTTACAACTTCAGTATAAAAATCCTCAAGGTTCATCTTCTTCTTCAGTACCTGATTCTTTGAAAGCAAAGTACACATTGGAAATAGAATCTGGTCTAAATTTTGTAATTGCAGATGAGTTGCGTTTGCGTCAGATGTTGATAAATTTGTTATCTAATGCTTTGAAGTTTACTGCTGCAGATGGCAAGATGGGATTGAAAGTAGCTAAATGGGAAAAGTGGATAGTTTTTACAGTTTGGGACTGTGGTATTGGTATTCCAGCAGACAAGCAACATTTGATTTTTCAGAAGTTTCAACAATTAGAAAATCCTCTGACTCGTCAGTTTGAAGGAACTGGTTTAGGTTTGGTATTAACTCAACGTTTAGCTCGTTTACATGGTGGGGATGTTACGTTTATTTCTCAGGAGGATAAAGGAAGTGAGTTTACGTTAATTTTACCGCCAAGTCCGCCTCCAAAAGATTTAGGAACTGAAGGATGGGAAACAAATGATTATCTTAAAGAACAAGGATTAATTCCTACTCGGAAAAGTGAAGTTGGTACAAAAAAACATCATAAATTACCTGTTAACAATTACCAAGTACCTGTTATTAATTATTCATCTCGCTTAGTTTTGATTGTTGAAGCAGTGCCACGATTTATTGAAGATTTAGCAATTAAATTAACAGGTTTAGGTTATCGGGTTGTTATTGCACGTTCTGGCACAGAAGCGGTGGAAAAGGCGCGAAAATTACAACCAAAATTTATATTGCTCAATCCATTACTGCCTCTTTTATCGGGTTGGGATGTATTAACTCTGCTGAAAACGGATGTTGATACTTGTCAGATTCCTGTAGTAATAACTGCTACTAGAGGTGATAAAGAACGAGCGATTAATAATGGTGCAAATAAGTTTTTAAGTTTGCCTGTGGAACAATTAGAATTAGAAGAAATACTGGCTGAATTTCCTGATTCACCATCACAAAATCATTATCAAAAGTTAGTAATTCTGCGTTTGGTTCCAGGTAGATATGAGCTTCAGCAGTCTACAGAAGAAGATTCTATTTATGAGGATAAGTTTCTTTCGTTGCCAGGGGAATATACAGTAATAGAAGCAGATGATTTAGCTCAAGCAAATTTACTTGCCAAGATTTGGCAACCTAATGTTATTCTCATAGAAAAAATTAGTAATTCAGTAAATCCAGTTGAATTTATTAAGAAACTAAGTCGATATTCTAATTTAACAGCTATTCCTTTAGTAACTCTAGATTCTGAAACTACTCAAGTTGCTAATCAATTTAAACAACTTTCTGTGTTTCCTTTTTTGGGTTTTGAAAGGAATTACGATAATTTAGCAGAATTAGAGTTTGATTATGAATATGTAACATCTGCTTTGTGGCAGGTAATTTCTATTGCTGCAGGTATGAGTTGGAAGCCAACTATATTAGTTATGGATGTGGCGAATATTACAGATTTAACAGCTCCTTTAAAAGATATTTTGTCTCACAATGCTAAAGTTAGTTTGTCAGATTTGAGTCAGGAAAAAAAGGAGCTAAATTTGGCAGATGATACTTTTAATTCACCAAGTTTTTCAGCGTTCATTCCTGATGTAGAAGTTGGCAATCAAAACTGGGATGAAATTACTAAAGAAAGTGGGAAAGATGGTGAAAAAACAAAATTACCAATTGATAGTACGCAGGTATTAGTTCAGTATCTTCAAACTTCTGGATTTAAAAGTTTAATTGGTAAATCTTGGATTGAGGTTTGGCAACAGTTACAAAATCAAAGTGTAGATTTACTACTAATTTGTTTGCAGGATAAATTACCGTTAGGATTAGACCAAGCATTATCTAATTTAGAGCAAATAGTTGCAAAACCTCCGATTTTGGTATTAGAAAATTCTCATTATCAATTACCAGAAAATCTGACAGGAAAAAATCTAAATTTAGTCTTGAGCAAGATAGCTACAAAAATTTTACCTTCTGATTTATCTATAGCGGATTTATTAGAGGAAATTAAGCATCATGTGATGAGTAATATTGAGTAAGTGAAGAAGGAAGAAGGAAGAAGGAGGAAGGAAGAAGTGAAGAATGAAGAAGGAAGAAGTTAAGTAAGTATGATTGGGACTTATACATTACTCTAGCCTAGAATATAGAACTCATTTGGTATCTTTGTCAGCGATTAAGTTTTTTTTACTAGGAGTCAGGAAATGGAGGGAAGGAATATGGGAAAAAGATTGAAAAATACCTCTTTTTAAATAGATTTCAAATTGGTTCTATAACATGATTGGGATTTATACATTTTCTGACTTCTGTGATAATTAAATTCAATTCTCAGCATTCTGAGTAAATATTTCTTTTCTCTAGTTTGACACTCATTTCAATTCTATTACTCAAGGCGAAATTTCCTGAAA
>JAXHSW010000025.1:35116-46982 GCA_034190295.1 Cyanobacteriota bacterium
TTCTCAGCATTCTGAGTAAATATTTCTTTTCTCTAGTTTGACACTCATTTCAATTCTATTACTCAAGGCGAAATTTCCTGAAAATTATCTAGGGATTAAGAATCAGCAAGAAGTTAAGTAAGCATGATTGAGGTTTATACATTTTCTGACTTCTGTGATAATTAAATTCAATTCTCAGCATTCTGAGTAAATATTTCTTTTCTCTAGTTTGACACTCATTTCAATTCTATTACTCAAGGCGAAATTTCCTGAAAATTTTCTAAGGATTAAGAAAGAGATTATCTAGGTATCAATGATGAGGTGGCATTTACTCAGATATTTTCTGAAATGGAAAGATATTTGTCTTTTGATTGAATACTTAGTCAATAAATAATTAAGGAGCAATTATTTTTATGTCAGACACCATTAGAGTAATAACTTATGGCACTATTAATACCGCTACAACCGATAATAAAGAAGGTGCAAAAAGTATTGATGCGTTTAGTCCACCCATTCCTAAATTTTCTACAGAAAGGTCTTCTAAATCTTCAGATAAAAAGATTGGAGAGTATGAAGTTGCAGTGGATACTTTAGAAACAGAAATGGGTCATTTGATAGATGTTTTTGAGCGTTTGTTGAGTAGAGCAGAAAAACAAACTCAGACTGAAATTCAACTAGACGAGATAGAACTTTCTGTTGAAGTTAATGGAGAAGGAAAAGTGAGTCTTTTCGGAAGTGGTGGAAAAGCTGGTGGAAAAGGTGCTATAAAACTGAAATTCAAGCGACAGCTACAAAACTGAAATTCAACTAGATGAGATAGAACTTTCTGTTGAAGTTGATGGAGAAGAAAAAGTGAGTCTTTTTGGAAGTGGTTTCAGCAATTAGCAATTAACAATTAATAATTACCTATTCCTCAAAGGGAAAGGATTGACGTTTAAGAAAAAAAAAGAAATTTTTTCCTTGAAAGGGGAGGCGTTCAACCTGAATAATTAATAATTTAATTATTCGGTAAAAGCTGGTGTAAAGGGTGCTATAAAACTTAAATTCAAGGGACATCAACAAAATGCCTAAGAAGTTTGTAATGACTATTGGAGTTCAGAAATATAAGTTCATCGATCTTCCTCTCAAGTATGCTGCAAATGATGCTGAAAAAATGCGAGACTTTTTACTTGAAGAAGCAGGTTTTGATGAAGTTTTGCACTACTCAAATTATTCTTCTAATAGTTATGAATATCCAGACCGTTCTAATTTAGAAATACGATTGAAAAATATTGAAAATTTATCAATGGGGTCTGAGGATTACTGTTGGTTTTTTTTAGTGGTCATGGTTCAATACATGATGGTATTGAGTACCTCATACTTTCTGATACTCATAAAGATATTCAAAAAAGTGGAATTTCAGTTAACTATGTCATTCAGCAGCTAAAAAAATGTGGAGCGGGAAATGTTGTATTGTTTCTGGATATGTGCAGATACCAGGGTATTAAAAGTATAAAAGGGGTGGGAGAGCAAACTAAACAAAAAGTTCATCAAACGGGAGTGATTATTATCTATTCTTGTAGTCCTTATGAATATTCTTGGGAACTACCCGAACTGAAACATGGAGCTTTTACTTATGCGTTGTTAGAACTATTGGGTACAGAGAAAGGAGAAACTGTTGAAAAGTTAAATACATCCCTGAAAGAAAGGGTGAAACAATTAACACAATATAAAGGACGACAAACTCCTTGTGTTGTAGCTGACCCAATTGAAATGTCTCATTCTATTTTGATGCCAAAGTATGCAGCTATAAACGATTCTCAAAATGAAATAGAAGAGGACTTCCTGACACTTATTGACGAAAAAATTTCATCACCAAAATTGTCAAAAGATTCAATTTGCGTAGAACCAAATATCGAACTGGAGAATCTGGAGGAGTATCCTACTGAACCTCAAACAGATAGTTGTAATTGGCATACCACCAATAATCAAGATAAAGTAATGACTCTCCAGGAGTTATTTCAAGAAAGAGAAATAAGAGAACAACTTAGTAATCAAAGAAATAAAAAACAAGAAGATTTAGTAGCACAAACTCAGTCAGTATTAAGCGCATCAAATACTCATAAAAAGTCTAAGAAGTTTTCCTGGAAAAAAATATTAGCGTCTGCAGCATCATTAGTAATGTTAACCTTTGCTACTAATACCATTACTTTCAATCGACTGTCACAAATAAATGCTCAATTGTTGCTTAAAGCACCTTATCCAGGTATGAACTATGACTATCAAAGGATTCGACTTTTTGATGAAAGAGTTAATAATATCTTGGAAGAAAATTTAGCAATTAGACAGTTTAATCAAAATGATATTCTGGCT
The DNA here is from genome assembly GCA_034190295.1 of Cyanobacteriota bacterium. GTDB lineage: Bacteria > Cyanobacteriota > Cyanobacteriia > Cyanobacteriales > Microcoleaceae > Okeania. The sequence continues at coordinate 37,448 of JAXHSW010000025.1, forward strand.
GGAAAAATGGCTGTAGAAATATTACTAGAAACAGGAAAATTAGAAAAAGCAGCAGTAGCGATCGCTGCTGTACCTACTCAATTCAAAGACCATCCAGAAATCAATTTTCTTAAAGGTAGATTAGCTTGGGAAATTTTCCAAGATAGTAATCAAAATAATCTGATAGATGAAGCTATAAGTTATTGGAAAAAGGCTGCTGCCAAAAGTCCAGAAACTATTCAATATCAAAATGCTTTAGGCTTTGCTTATTACACTAAAGGAGATATGGAAAAAGCTTATGGTTCTTGGTTAAAAGTATTGCATTTGTCAGGAAAAATTACTCCAGAAATAGAAAAAATTAGTCCTGTTTATGATAAAAATCTGATAAATTTATCTGCTAATAAGAGAGAAATTTTGAATGCTTATGCTGGTCTGGGATTAATAAAGTCTAAATATGCTCAAAATTTACAAAAAACTCCCGAGCAAGCTTTATTTTATGTGAATAAAGTTATGGGAGAAAGTGGCAAAGATTTTCATATCCAAGAATTGCAAAAAAATTGGCTGTGGTCTCCGAGGACGCGTCAAGATTGGGATTTTCTATTAAACTTCAATATTCAAAAGCAGCCATTTAAACAGAATAAATATTTTGACAGAATTGCAGTAATATCATGTCCGGTTGAATACTTATAAATAAATGAGTAGGGAGTAGGGGGAAAAGAGATTTGCTATGGAAGTGAAAGGATAGTGCCGCTACGCGGAAGTTAAAAGTCATGCATTCATGTATTCAATCATTTTTGATTTGTAATTGTTCCCGCGATTTTGTAACTGGTCAGTTATTTCCGCCATCCTCCAATCGTTTTTTTTCATAACGCTCTTATCCAGAAATAATATAATATATTGACAATTAAGATTTACCGAATAATTAAGGTTTAAAGCATCTTATTCTTTGAATAAATCAAGAAAAAAAATCATGTTCACCAATCCTCTTATTTTAAGGAGAGGTAATTATTTATAGGGTTTCTCAAGTTACTGAGGTACAGTTATTTTTCTTCTTTACTATTCCCTGTTCCCCTAATTACTACTCCTGTAGGGGCGTTTTGCTCCGCAACATATAAAGCGGCAGCTCTGTAGAACGCAAACTGCTGTTTATCCCTACTAAAAATTACGAATTTTGTACCTCACGTTTCTTGGGAATTGCTATATTAATTGTTAATTACAGGACTTACGCATAACTACTGCTTATGGCAAGAATTAACGGCCGTTCAACCCTACAAATGGTCTATAATTTCGTATGCGTGCGTAAGTCCTAAATTATTAATTAGACATAGGAGTGGAAATGACACTTATGGATCATTTGTTTTCTCTTTTTTCATAAATTTTCTTCCCTGTTGCCTGTTGCCTACTTCTACAAAAAGTCTATTCTTTTTCGGAGATATCTATTGTTGAATTACCTTTCAAGAATATATTTTTAGGAACTTTACCTAATTGATAAGCACCACGACTATCTAAATATTGATATTGTCCTGGTTGTAATCCTACATGAATAAATTTTTTTGGATAACCAATCATTACAACATTACCAGAAGAGTCTTTCTGAACTATTTTCTCTAAATATTCTCTGGCATTTGTAGCACGTCGAAAAAATTCTACTTGTTGCTGAGTATAAAAAACTAAACTAGGTTTTTCAAAGCTAATCATCACTATTTCTTCTCCAGGTTTTCTAACTTCAACAATAGTTTGAGCTAATTGACGTAAAGGTAATTGACGTTCTTGGTCTACTAAAAACATCATTGGATTAATAGTAAAAATTAAACAAGCTACTAACCCAATAAAGTTAGCACTCCAAATCCAATAAGTTTGTTTTTTAACTAAAAGAAATCCCACCACTATTGCTGTAGTTGTTAAGATTAATCCGCCACGAGTTAATAAACCTGACTCTCTAATTAACTCTGGGAAATATGGCATTGCCGGGTCTCCATCTAACCAGTTAAAACTGAAAATTATTCCTAGGGCTAAAATGAGCAGAAAAATTATATTGGCGATAATTGAAGCAGATAAAAATTTACTTATTAATTTAGAATTATTTATCGCTAAATTTGCAATAGGTTTAACAGAATTATTGCTGGTATCCAAAGTTGATGTGGAATTATTGGCAATTTCATTAACCTGACTAGGACTAGGAAATAAATCTTTATTAATAATAAGACTGCTCCACAATAATCCTATTAATATTGCTGCTGCTGGCATTAATGGTAAGACATAACTAGGTAATTTTGTAACAGCGACTGAGAAGAAAACTAAGATACAAATAAACCAGAAAAAAGCAAATAAACCTAACTGTTCATTTCGAGGTTTCTTACACCAATAACGACGTTGCCAAAATTTAGTTCGAGCGATCGCTATTGGTAAATAAATAGACCAAGGTGCAAAACCAATTAGTACGACTAAAAAGTAAAAGTACCAAGGTGCTCCATGATGATTAACAACTTTGGTAAAACGTTCAAAATTGTGATAACCAAAAAAACTATCAATATATTCTTTACCATTAACTAAGGTGACTAAAGAATACCAAGGCAAAGTAATAGTCAAAAAAATTAAGCTTCCACGCAAAATATTGATTTCTTGCCAAATTTGAACAAATTTACCTACATATAATAAAAATGAACCAATAATTAGTACTGGTAAAACAATTCCAATCGGGCCTTTAGCGAGAACTGCTAAAGAGATAAGGATATAAAAAGCTAAATACCATCTGTTAATTTTGGGAGTTTTTGTAGCTATTGATAATTGATTTTTATTTGGTTGTGATGAAACTTCTTTGCTGAGTATTTTGCTGTTTTCCTGCTCTGGATTTTCTGGATTTTGAAGATAATTTACTTGAGCAATTCCATCATTATCTTTATTATCTGTTTGTGAAGCATATCCCATAAAAAAGGCGAATAAAGCCGAACACATACAGCCTGTTAATAACATATCAGAAACTCCAATACGCCCCCAAGCAATAGTTTCTGGATTTAAAGCAATAGTAGCAGCACCAATCCATGCTATTAATAATTTTACTATTAAAGATTTATTCTTAGGAGTAGATGTCTGATTACTCAGATGATAATTACCATATTTGTAGAGGATGTAAAATCCAAAACAGACTAAGGAAGTTCCAGATATTGCTGAAGGTAAACGTACAGACCATTCATTAATACCAAAAATATGATAAGCGATCGCCATTAACCAATAAATTAAAGGTGGTTTATCAAAACGAGTTTCTCCATTAAAATAAGGTGTAATCCAATCTCCAGTTTCTACCATTTGACGAGCAGCTTCGGCAAAAAGTGGTTCTGTTTCATCAATTAAACCAATATTTCCCAGATTACAAAAAAAGGCTAACCAAGCCAGTAAACAAAGCCATAAAATAGAAAGTCCTAAAGTTAAAAGATGATTTTTTGGTTGAGTTTTAAACCAATTAATAATTTCTAATTCTTGTATTAATTTCATTCAGATTTAGTTATCCTTTATTCGTCTTAAAATTTTCAACCCTAATTTAGTTAGAAATTGAAAGAGTGACCATTAATAATATTTATTTCAAGGTTTTAAACTCTCAGCACTTCCCTGGGGGATGCGCTCGCATTCAGCAATTAGTAATGAATAATTACTTCTCAGGTTGAGCAAGGGACTTTGACCTCATAATTAATAGTTAATAGTTAATAATTAATAATTGGACAATTATGGTTTGAAGCCTCCCCCTTTTAAGGGGATAAAATCAAAAATTTTCTTTTTAGTCAATCCCCTTCTTTTAAGAAGGAGTAATTATTAATTATTAATTGTTCATTGTTACTTGCTGAAAGTAACTTTTATTCAAGCTCTATTTCAAAGGTTGCTTTGACCGAATAATTAAGGTTTAAAGCCTCTCACTCGCCGTGGAGAAACAAGAAAAAATTTTCCTTTTATTCAATCCTATCCGTTTTTAGGGAGAGGTAATTATCAATTATCCATTATCAATTATTGAACTTACCCAAAATTAATAGCTGAAGTCCGCAGTTCCGATATTATAAGGCTAGCTAATACCAATTCATAGTAAGCATTCAGCAGTCAGCATTCAGCGGTCAGCTATTGCTTTTATCACTCACTAAAAGCTTTATTAATTGAGCTATAAAAATTTTACTATAAAAGTCAACTCTAAAGTCTATATTCACTTAAAACCTATCCTTAAACATAGAATTTTATTGCTGATAGCTGACAGCTAATAGCTGTTTGCGCAGCAGTCCGCAGGAAATGCTTACAATTGATAAGCATTAATGCTATACCTAAGTAGTACTTCAGTTGTCAACTAATTAGCACAAGGCAAATCATTTTTTTTTGCTGATTAGCAGCTCATTTAATGTTAATTATTCTTATGTTTACTTCTCCCCCACTCCCCTACTCCCCTACTCCTCTACTTCCCCTCCGGTGGAGGGGTTAGGGGTGGGTCCCCTGCTCAACAAAATGTAGAAAAATTTTTGAGAAATGGTATAGTAACTGACGGCTGAATGCTTACTTTAAAATTAACAACCATTCTAATGTTTCTCTATTCCAAATAGGAAATTTTGTTTCCCCTACAACATAAGGTCCCCAGTATAAACGAGAGCCATCTTGAGCAAAGACAACTAGGATATCTCCTGGTTTCAAGATTAATTTTTCTTCTGGCAAAGAAAGTATTAATCCTCTATTACTACCTTCCCCAGGGGCAAAATCCCAGTGAGCAGATTTTTGGTAAGATTGGTCTGAGGATTTAGCTAGTAGTGCTAGACGAATTGGACGAGCAGTACAGTTGCTAACTCGAAAAGCTCCTTTATCGATTTTTACAATAGGTGATTGAGAAGTAGTTATGAGGAGACCACATTCTTGAATCTGTTTTGTTGGAGATGTTGGTAGGGGTTTCTGAGTAGGAATGTTTAATAACGGAGGTTTGAAAAATGTCTCAGAATCATTTGTTCCCCAAAATATTTTTAACTGAAATCTGCCAATAATTAATCCTAATAAAAAAAATATTAAAGTAATAATAGTTTGTGTATAAGGTTGAAGTTTCATTTGAATTTAATTCTTTCTTTTCATTCTTTAACTAGGCACCCTGATTTTGTTCAATTAACCTGATACATTACAGCTTGCTCTTTTGCTATGTTAGACTACCTAGCGCCGCTACGCGGAAGTTAAAAGTCAAAATTTAAAAGTCAAAAGTATTGATTGGTAAGGCTTTTAGGACTTTGTAACTGGTTAGTTATTTCTGCCATCTTGCACTAGAGTATTTTGTAAGCATTTCCTGCAGAATGCTGCGCAAACAGCTATTAGCAGTCAGTTATTCCTTCGGAATGCTACGCAAACAACAATTAGTAATGAATAATTACTTCTCAGGTTTGGTTCAGGGACTTTAGCAGTAACTTTTTATTCTTTCTCTATTTCAAGGGTTGCTTTTACCAAAAAATTGTGGTCTAAGACCTCCCCTTTTAAGGGGATAAAAAAAGAGAATATTTCTGATGTCAAGTCTCCTTATTGCAGAGGTATTGATAACTGATAACTGAAATGACCTTCTCCAAAATTAATAGCTGAAGTCCGCAGTTATGACCGAGGAACCTAGCTAATAACTGATGGTTATTTGCGCATTATTCCGAAGGAAATGCTTGCCGAAGAATTAAGGTTTAAAGCCTCTCCTTTAAAGGAGAAACAAGAAAAAATTTTCCTTTTAGTCAATCCTGTTCTTTTCAAGGAGAGGTAATTATTAATTATTAATTGTTGAAAGTATTTTTAACTTTCAAATTGACTGAAATATTCCAAAAATCAAAAATTTATTTAACTTCAATATCTATGCAAAATACCCGTATCAATAGATTATTTAACGTTATTACTGAAAGATTTAGGCTATGGTTGAGTAATCCTTGGCGTCGAATTTCTCTATTAATTATTAGTTTGTTATTTGGTAATTTTGCTGGGACTGCTGTTTCTACGATCGCTGGGCAAGAAGGTTACTTAGATGTTATTTATGCTTTGATATGTTTGCTGATTACTGAATTATTAAACTGGTTTGCTTATGGTATTAAGGGGAGAATAGCTCGTTCTTTGGGAATAGATATTTTGAATGGTTTTAAAATTGGTTTTACTTATGGTCTATTTTTAGAAGCTTTCAAATTAGGTTCTTAGATCGAGGTGGTAGGTTGTAGGTTTAGGTATTAAACTATAATTTTGTCTGAGGACTTAGCAGTTAACTTCCTTTCAACTATTAGCTTGGGGTGGTAGGTTTAGGTATTAAACTCTAATTTTGTCCGACTACTTAGCAGTTAACTAACTTTCAACTATCAGCTTGGGGTTATAGGTTTTAGGTTTTATTTGTTAGGTATTAAACTGTAATTTTGTCCGACGACTTAGCAGTTAACTACCTTTCAACTATCAGCTTGGAGTTATAGGTTTTATTTGTTAGGTATTAAACTGTAATTTTGTCCGATGACTGAGCAGTTAACTAACTTTCAACTATCAGCTTGGGGTGATAGGTTATAGGTTTTAGTTGTTAGGTACTAAACTGTAATTTTATCCGACGACTTAGGAGTTAACTACCTTTCAACTATCAGCTTGGGGTGGTAGGTTTTAGGTATTAAACTATAATTTTGTCCGACGACTGAGCAGTTAACTACCTTTCAACTATCAGCTTGGGGTTCTAGGTTTTAACTGTTAGGCATTCAACTGTAATTTTGTCCGACGACTTAGCAGTTAACTACCTTTCAACTATCAGCTTGGGGTTCTAGGTTTTAACTGTTAGGCATTCAACTGTAATTTTGTCCGACGACTTAGCAGTTAACTAACTTTCAACTATCAGCTTGGGGTGGTAGGTTTTAGGTATTAAACTATAATTTTGTCCGACGACTTAGCAGTTAACTACCTTTCAACTATCAGCTTGGGGTTCTAGGTTTTAACTGTTAGGCATTCAACTGTAATTTTGTCCGACGACTTAGGAGTTAACTAACTTTCAACTATCAGCTTGAGGTGGTAGGTGGTAGGTGGTAGGTTGTAGGTTTTAGCTGTTATATAATGTCCGGATAATTAGTGGTAAAAAAAGTTTCTCTTTCTTCTTCTTTCCTCCCCTCCTGGGAGGGGTTAGGGGAGGGTAAACTCCTGACTCCTGACTCCTTAGTCGTTTATTTATAACTGTTCAACCGGACATGATATTAGGTATTAAACTGTAATTTTGTCTGACTACTTAGCAGTTAACTTCCTTTCAATTTTCAGCTTGGGGTGGTAGGTTTTAGGTATTAAACTATAATTTTGTCCGACGACTTAGCAGTTAACTACCTTTCAACTATCAGCTTGGGGTTCTAGGTTTTAACTGTTAGGTATTAAACTCTAATTTTGTCTGACGACTTAGTAGTTAACTAACTTTCAACTATCAGCTTGAGGTTCTAGGTTTTAGGTTTTAGTTGTTAGATACTAAACTGTAATTTTGTCTGACTACTTAGCAGTTAACTTCCTTTAAACTATCAGCTTAGGGTAGTAGGTTTTAGTTGTTAGGTATTAAACTGTAATTTTGTCCGACGACTTAGCAGTTAACTACCTTTCAACTTTCAGCTTGAGTTGAAATTCCATACTTCTACAACCAGGATAATTTAAGAGGGGTTAAAATATCTTTTTAAATGGTATTTATATCGGTATAAGTATAAATATAACCAGTTTACGGAGCATTCCGTGAGGAAATATTAAATGCTGACGGCTGAATTGCTGACCATTGTTTAAAGTAATAATTAATATATTTCTATTTCATGCTCCCTTTAAACCAATATCTAGATTTCCTAAACTATAGGGTTCTGTTATTATTATCACTACGCTCTGAAGTTGAGGCGGTCAACTTTTTCAACCTAAAATTTACAACCTAAACTAAAACCTACCACCTACAACCTTTATTATTGTCATTACGCTCCGAAGGTAGGGCGGTCAACTTTTTCAACCTAAAACCTAAAACCTAAAACCTAAAACCTTCTTCAATAGTTAGTTTAATTTTTATGGAATTTTCCAATTTATCTCTATTGCAAATTTTACATAATTTAAAACTAGGAAAGTTTCTAGAAAAAAAAGAGTTAGAAATCTTAGAAACTCAGGAATTAATAGACCGAAAACGAGCCGAAGTTTTTAACATTACTTCAGAAAATGTCAGAGAAGTAATTGGAGAGCGATCGCTTGTATTTCAATCTGTAATTACTGACTTTCATAAATTACCTTTGAAGGATAATAATACTTTAGAAAATTTATGGAAATTTTGGTTGCCTTTAGGGATAAAATTAGCAGATAAATGTCAAAATTTAGGTCATCCATTAATTCAAGGTATTTTAGGTGGACAAGGAACAGGTAAAACTACTCTGGCTAAAATTTTAGTCTTGATTTTAGATAAACTTGGCTACAATACAATAGCTATTTCTATTGATGATATTTATAAAACCTACGCTGAACGTCAACTATTACAAAAACAAGATTCCCGATTAATTTGGCGCGGTCCACCAGGAACTCATGATGTTAGTTTAGGAATAGAAACTTTAGATAAATTACGTCAATCTCATAATCAAAATTCCGATAATTTAATTCCAATTCCCAGGTTTAATAAATCTCTTTTTAATGGTGCTGGAGATAGAATTGAACCTGAGATGGTAAGTAAAATTGATATTGTTTTATTTGAAGGTTGGTTTGTTGGAGTTAGACCAATTTCTGAGAAAGCTTTTCATGCTGCACCACCACCTATTATTACAGAAGCAGACCGGGAATTTGCCCGCGATATGAATCGAAAATTAATAGACTATTTACCTCTTTGGCAAAAGTTAGATAAATTAATTGTTTTATACCCTACAGATTATCGTTTTTCTAAACAATGGCGACAACAAGCAGAACAACAAATGATTGCTTCTGGAAAGTCGGGAATGAGCAACGAGCAAATTGAAAAGTTTGTCGAGTATTTTTGGAAAGCATTACATCCAGAATTATTTATTAAGCAACTGATAAAAAATGCTGAATTAGTAGATTTAGTGATAGAAATTAATTCTAATCATTCCATTGGCAAAATTTTTCATCCCAATTGTTGAAGTTGAGCAAAAAAACTTGATGGGGTGAACATCATAATAAAGTCGGGAATGAGTAACGAGCAAATTGAAAAGTTTGTGGAGTATTTTGGGAAAGCATTATATCCAGAATTATTTATTAAGCAACTGATAAAAAATGCTGAATTAGTAGATTTAGTGATAGAAATTAATTCCAATCATTCCATTGGCAAAATTTTTCATCCCAATTGTTGAAGTTGAGCAAAAAAACTTGATGGGGTGAACATCATAATAAAGTCGGGAATGAGTAACGAGCAAATTGAAAAGTTTGTGGAGTATTTTGGGAAAGCATTACATCCAGAATTATTTATTAAGCAACTGATAAAAAATGCTGAATTAGTAGATTTAGTGATAGAAATTAATTCTAATCATTCCATTGGCAAAATTTTTCATCCCAATTGTTGAAGTTGAGCAAAAAAACTTGATGGGGTGAACATCATAATAAAGTCGGGAATGAG
>JAXHSW010000025.1:47082-62623 GCA_034190295.1 Cyanobacteriota bacterium
TAGTAGATTTAGTGATAGAAATTAATTCCAATCATTCCATTGGCAAAATTTTTCATCCCAATTGTTGAAGTTGAGCAAAAAAACTTGATGGGGTGAACATCATAATAAAGTCGGGAATGAGCAACGAGCAAATTGAAAAGTTTGTGGAGTATTTTGGGAAAGCATTATATCCAGAATTATTTATTAAGCAACTGATAAAAAATGCTGAATTAGTAGATTTAGTGATAGAAATTAATTCCAATCATTTACCGAATAATTAAGATTTAAAGCCTTTCCTTTAAAAGAGAAACAAGAAAAAATTTTCCTTTTATTCAATCCTATCCGTTTTAGAGAGAGGTAATTATCAATTATCAATTATCAATTATCAATTATTGAATCTTCCCTGCTCCTAATTTCTGTCTGATTCCTCCCTTGTTATTTATTACTATTCAATTAACTAACTATCAGCTTGAGTGCATTTAGCTGGAGCGCTAAAAATTCAAGGGTTTAAGTCCCCCACGCTTATTTTAAAAAGCGCGTGGTGCACCTTTTCTGGTGGATTAAAACCCCCATTATAAACCTTGAGAAGCTGATTACCGTTAACGCAGTTCCTCCGGAGGAGGCTCGCTGATTGCTGAGTGCTACTTCAAATTTTTGGCAAAGAAAACGTGAAACAAGAAATATATAATCAACTAGGATGGTAAGCAGTGATAAAAATTCAGTTTCTTTCATTTTCTCTTGTCAATACTGACCATCCTCAAACTACTTAGAACTGTATATTAGTTTGACTCCAAACTATTTATTTATAAACCCTTTCTTTACCTTCTCTTTGAACTTCAGAATCTACTTCAGGAACTACTTTAGGAGCTACTTCAGGAATTACTTCAGGGACTATTCTTTCAGGAGCACAAGCAATAAAATTAGTTAGTAAACATACACTTTGACCTATGCTTGTACCACGCAAATTAACCCCTTCTAAATTAGCTCCATTAAGATTAGCAAGAGTTATATTTGTTTCAATTAGTTTTGCCTTAGCAAGGTTAGCATTAGAAAAATTTACATCTTTCAAATTAGCTTGACGCATATCAGCATTAAAAAGGTCGGACTCACTCATATTGGCATTTTCTAAATTAGCTCTAAACCAATATGACTGACGTAAATTTGCATTAGAAAAATTAGCCCCACTAACAACAGATTCAATCAAATTAGCTTCAAATAGATTAGCATTTTCTAAAGTTGCTCCTGTCAGATAAACTCTAGATAAATTAGCATGAGCTAGATAAGCATCTGTTAAATCTGCACCTCGAAGATCGGCATCATTCATTTTTACTTTAGAGAGATTGGCACCTATAAGATTAGCACCAATAAGATTAGTAACAGCAAGATTTGCCCCAGATAAATTTGCTCCTTCAAGGTTTGCACCTTCGAGGTCAGCTCCAATTAAATTAGCATTATATAAGTTAGCTTCACTAAGGTCACATCCCGAACATTCATTAGTTTCTAATAGTCTTCTAATCGCTGCTGGATTAGCTGCTTTTGCTGAATTTATCCAGCCACATTGGGATAAAATCATTATGATTGCTAATATTGTCAGTTTCATATTCAGTATTTGGGGGTATAGAGAATAATTGAACAAAAATATATCTGAGTCATTTCAGTTATCAGTTATCAGTTATCAGTTATCAGTTATCAGTTATCAGTTATCAGTACCGACAACTATTGCCTGCAGCTTACGAAAATACGCTCACTGAATATTTTTTCATCCCCTTAAAAGGGGAGGCGCGTGGACCTCATTTTTTGGTAATAAATATACAAATAATTTTGTCTATCTACTTATATAGATAATTACCTAATTTATCATACATCCAAATTTTTTAAGCCGACAAATTTAAAGCATTATTAATTATTAAGTAGTTGGCATTTAGTCAAGTATTAAATTGGGATTGAATTCTTGCTTATAGCAGTCGAAGCAAAGAGTGCGGACATATCAAAAACTTAAAACGAAAGACTTCGCCAGATTTTTCCTTCTTCCTTCTTCCTTCTGCTATATTCCTTCATATAAAAAGCTGAAAACGAAAGACTTCGCCAGATTTTTCCTTCTTCCTTCTTCCTTCTGCTATATTGTAAGCATTCAGCTATTAGCAGTCAGCTTTTAGCTGTTTCATAGATAATGTATATACACTGCTAAGGTCAAGGTCAGTTTTTTTCTAAAACTTTATAATTATCCTTAAAATTTTTGATACTAATTCCTGTTCTCAAGGCAATGAATTAATAGCTGATAGCTGATAGCTGATAGCTGACGGCTGTTTGCGCAGCATTCCGGAGGAAATGCTTACGCTATATTCCTTCTTCCTTCTGCTATATTCCTTCTTCCTAACTTTAATTATTTAGTTATCATGGTATAACTTCCATCCCAATCATGTGGTGGTGGATTTGTTATATTGTTAAACGATCGTTGAATATGTGTACCAACAACCTCATCATCAGGTCGAAATTTTTGAGCTTTCTTAAAATCACTAATTGCTAAAGCAAAATTCCTTTCCATATAAGCTTTCCTCCCCCTAGAATAAAACTCTAAAAACTGTTCTGTTTCCCGGTCAATAATTTCAGAACTTGCACCAATCAATTCATATATACTCACAGATTTTTGCTTACCTTTAACTTTAACCTTATCCAGCTCTCTGACCCTAATATGGTCCCGACAAAGTTGATAAGTAAACTCACTTAAAATAATATCACAGCCATAATGTTTAGTAATTGCTTCTAAACGGGAACTCAAATTTACACTATCACCAATTACTGTATAATCCATTCGTTTTTTAGAACCAATATTACCAGATACTACCTCCCCTGAACTAATACCAATACCAATTTTAAATTGTGGTTTATCGGGACGAGACTCATTAAACTTTCGCAGACGATAACGCATATCTAAAGCAGCTTTAACCGCCATTAAAGCATGATTCTCTAAAGGTAATGGTGCACCAAAAACAGCCATTAAAGCATCTCCAATAAACTTATCTAAAGTTCCTTCATGGTCAAATACTGCCTCTACCATTGTTTCAAAATATTGATTTAAAAGCTTAACTACTTCAGAAGCTTCTAGGTTTTCTGTAAGAGTTGTATAACCTCGAATATCAGAAAATAAAATAGTTACTTCCTTACGCTCTCCTTCAAGTAAAGCATCTTCAGCTAAAGCCATTACTTGTTCTGCAACCTCTGGGGTCATGTAGCGATACATAGTATTTTTCATGCGTTTTTCTTGACTAATATCTTCAAGAACTACCAATCCACCACGCACACCACCTTCAGGATTAGTTAGAGGATTAACTGTTAGATTCAAACTACGTTCAAGGACTCGATCTAATTCAGATATATCTATTAATCTGCTAAAATCCATGTGGTTATTTTCAACTAAATTTGCCTGTAAATTTGTCGGTGCTTGTTCTCCCCAAGGAATAAAAATATTAGGATTTTTTGGTTCGGGAACTGCTAAAATATAAGCTACTTCTTCTTCACCTTCAAATTTTATAAAAGAACCTACTCGTAAATTTTGCTCCGGAACATATTGTCTAGTACCATGCTGTAAACTATCCTCTAAACGAAACTCTAAATTTTCAATTGGTATAACTTCCCATACATATCTACCAATTAGTTTTTCCTCCCAAAGTTGTCTATTTGTTTTACCTTTTATCTCTTTGTCAATAGGACAACCTAACATTTCTAAAGCTGCTCCATTGATAGTCACAATTCTGCCTTGCATATTTGTAGAAATTACAACATCAGACAAACTTTGTAGAATATCTTTCTGATATTGCTTTTCTACTAAAACATTTTCAAAAAGTTGAGAATTCTGAAGGGCAATACCTGCTTGAGCATTAAAAGCTAGTAAAAATTGTTCATCCGAAGAATTAAAACTACCTTGATTTTTATTAATTAACTGAGTTACCCCAATCAATTCACCCTTAGCATTATACACAGGCATACAGAGAATATTTCTTGTTTGATAACCTGTTTTTCGATCTGTACTAGGGTCAAAACGAGGATCTATATAAGCATCAGGAATATTAAGAGTTTGTCCCGTAGAAGCAACATAACCAGCTATACCTCGATTTGCAGGAATTCTAATTTCCACCATTTTTTTTTCATCTGCTGTTGCTACCTTAGTCCAAAGTTCATTTGTTTCTTTACTATATATAAACAATGTGCTACGATCCGCTTGCATCAAATTACAAGCTTGAGCCATTACAGCTCTTAAAGTTGTTTCCAAGTCTAGACTTTGACCTAAAGTTGTGGTAGCTTTCAATAATGCTGAAACCCCTCGCTGATTCCGAGCTGCTACATAAAATGATTGACAACTTTCTATAATAATTCCCATTGAATCACCGAAAGAACGGAACAGTTGCTCATCCTCTCCGTCAAAAGGGACATCATTTTCTTTATTCAGTAGTCGTACTACTGCTACTGGTTTGTTCGAGTTAGTTGTACTGAAAACGGGTATGCAGAGGATAGTACGAGTATCATAGCCTGGAGGTTGGTCTACTTCTTCGCTGAAGAGTGGATGAGTTTTGGCATCAGCAATATTAAGTGCTTCTCCCGTTGTAGCTACATGGCCTAAAATACCAACATCGATCGGTAAGTGGTACTCTTGGGACTTACCCGTACTTTCGAGAATAGTCTTGTACCAAAGTTGTTTTTTCTCTTGATTAACTAAGAAAATAGTCGTTTGATCTGCTTTGAGGATTTGACCAATTTTGATAGTAAAGGCATCTAATAGTTGTTCTAGTAAAGTTTCAACACCTTCATTATTAATTAAGTCAATAGCTCGTAGATATTGATGAAATTCAGCAGTAATAAATTCTAGCAGACAAACAAACTCTCCTACTGGCAAATCCTTGACGCGAGTTGCCAGTAGACCCATACGCTCAACTTGAGTCAATGTTGCCAGAATACTACCAGCAGCGTTAGAGAATGTCATTTGAACTGCTTCATCTTAAATTAAATTACTCTAACTTAAGTGTATATTTTCTCTGGGTTTAATTTTTTCCAAGGAGATAAAGTTTTTTACTTACAAAAAATTAGATTATATCTAAGTATATTGATTCCAATAGTACGGCAGAAATCTAGAAAAGTTAGGACGATTATACGACTAGCTAAATCCTATCATAAATCTTGAAAGAGGACTTCCGTTATAATCACACTTATTTAAAGGTGAGACGAATTTCAACTTTTTTCAACTTTGGCGTTATAATTATATCAATAGCCGTGGGGTACACAGCCCGAGAAAAGCGCACCACCTGCGCTGAGGTTCCCGATCGCGTAAAGACGGAGCAAGAAGGTTTGTGGAGATAGTCTCACAGAGGTGCAGCTCAGTTTATTTTATCTGTTGCCTAGGGCGTGTTGTCATTTTTTTGATTGACAAAAAGGGCATTGTATGTTATTGGTCGATGGCGATCGCTATACTAATAAAATGACTGAGGCTACATTTAGGAATTCCTCCCAGAAAGTTTACCGAATAATCAAGGTTTAAAGCCTCTCCTTTAAAGGAGAAAAAAGACAAAAAATTCATGATTAGTCAATCCTATCCGTTTTCAAGGAGAGGTAATAATTAATAATTAATAATTAATAATTAATTGTTGAACAACCCCTAATGTCTATCCATAGGACTCTTTGATTTAAATGAAGTTAGCGATCGCAAATAATCTTAGTTATGCTGCTGATGGAATAGAATGGACAGAAATAACTTTTTGATAATAGTTTCTTAACTGCTGAGTTGCTGCTGACCATCCCCAACATTCTGCTTCAGCTCTAGCATTTTGACGTAGAGTTTCTCGTTCCTCTGAATGAGCTAAGAGGTTTTGAGTAGCTTTAATAGATCCTTTTTCATCAGCAGGATCGAATAGATAACCATTTATTCCATTTGTAACAATATCAGGAATACCTCCAGAATTAGCTGCTACTACAGGAGTGCCGGCGGCCATAGCCTCTAAAAGTACCAATCCTAAAGTTTCAGTGCGAGAGGGAAAGATGAAAGCATCAGCAGAGGCATAAGCAGAGGCCAAATTTTGACCCCGGAGATAGCCTACAAAGTGTGTGGGAGTATCTGCAAAATGTTGTTCTAGGGATTCTCGGTTAGGTCCATCTCCTACAAGAGCTAGACAAGCATTGGGGATGGCCTCCAGAATTGGTTTAATACGTTCAATCTCTTTTTCTGCACCTAAACGGCCAACGTATAGTAGTATTGTACTATCTGGATTTCCTTGACTAAGGCGATCGCGCATTTCTTGACTAGCGTGGTGGGGCTGAAATAATTCTGTATCAACTCCGCGCTGCCAAAGGTCTACTCGCTCAATGCCGTGATTGCTTAATTCTTCTACCATTGCTGTAGAGGTACAAAGATTTAAGTCTGCTTGATTATGGCCTGACTTGAGTAACTCCCAAAGCAAACCTTCGAGCATTCCTAAACCATAATGATGTAGGTATTGAGGAAGGTGGGTATGATAGGATGCTACAAGTGGTATATTCAGCTTTTTCGCGTAGTACAGACCACCTAAACCTAATACTGCTGGATTAGCTACATGAACTATATCTGGCTGAAATAGCTCTAGCTGTTTGCCAATAGTGGGAGTTGGTATTGCTAACTTTAATTCTGGATAGAGAGGTAAGGGAAAACCCTCAATGCCACAAATTGTTGCTCCTTGATATTCTTTTAATCCTCCCTCGGGGGAAAATATTAGCACTTGGTCGCCAGAACGTTGTAGATGTTCAACAGTGTGGCATAGACGGGTAACTATACCATCTATTTTTGGTAAAAAGGTTTCGGTAAAAAGGGCTATCCTCATAAATTGTTTGGAAAATATTTAGTCAGAATATTAATTTTTCAGCTTGGTAATAGCTATATATATTACCTATTCATTTTGGTCACGAATCGGTAATCCCAGTTTATGTATTATCTCAGAATTCTCAACTAGATAAATATTTTCTTTAGGTGTGATTAAGTCAGTCCATTTACTAGGTTCTCTTGAGATACGCTGCTGTTGTACAAATTCTGTAATATTTTCTATCTTCACAATCCAACTAAATGTCGCGAGTGGTCTCCCGTTATAATCTCCGATTTAATGGAAGGGGAATTGCCACCTGCAAAAAAACTCATCTCTACAGTAAAGTAACTTCAATTATGCTATAATTATGCTATAATTAATGCCCAAATTAAGTAGCGGTAATACGCACCTGACTTCAGGACCGAAACAACTCAAGATATGGAGTTCAACTGGTGAAGTCCTAGTAATTTCCCATTAGTTGGTAAAATCACAGAAGGTAGCTAGGTGAGTACATAACTGGACAGTACAAAACGGCGGTGGGTCTCATTGTTGCTGCCTGTGGAAGCCCGCGAGGAGACTCAACCAGCAGAAGCAGGAAGCCTTAGTTATAGCGCTAGTTTAACGAGGGAGAACGTCACCTCATTCTAGTTAAACTAAACTCCCCACCAAAATCACCTTTTGACGCTGCAAAATTACCGAACAATTAAGGTTTAAAGCCTCTCCTTTAAAGGAGAAACAAGAAAAAATTTTCATGATTAGTCAATCCTCTTCTTTTCAAGGAGAGATAATTCGCGCATTCGCGCATTCTTGAACTATTTCTGGCCTATATGCTTGGTAGACAACCACAGAGTTTTCATCAAATTGTGCTAAAATATGCCTACCAGTAGTATGCCAATTACTGACTTGAGTTAAATAGTTTTCTGTAGCTAGCTGCATAAATCACGAAAGCATTAACATTTATGATATCAAATCTGGTTATTAATTGTATATAGAATCTGATTATATAATATACATTGATAATTTCTTAAATTACTTCAATATTAGATATCTCCTCCAAAAGTGGACGTTGTATGCAACGTCCCTACAGGGAAATAATTGATAATTTATGTACGAGAATTGATTTTATTTTTTATTATTGGAGATGTCTATTTAATCGGACCCACTCCCCTACTCTCAACTATATAGTAAGTATTCAACCGGATTCGATCTAACTAGCGATCGCTTCTTTTTTAAAATTATTTAACCAAATAGAGGTAATAGTTTTTACTATTACCCCCATGAAGTTTATAGACAG
The DNA here is from genome assembly GCA_034190295.1 of Cyanobacteriota bacterium. Taxonomy (GTDB): domain Bacteria; phylum Cyanobacteriota; class Cyanobacteriia; order Cyanobacteriales; family Microcoleaceae; genus Okeania. Next base: position 55,177 of record JAXHSW010000025.1, read on the forward strand.
TCGATCATCGCCAAGATACCTTGGGCAGAATATGATCTTTATCTACACGTTGCTTGTATTGAATAGCATAATTTAGCAGAGAATCTAACAGAGAATCAGACAGATAATGAGGTTGCAAGCCAAGATCTAAGAGGTTTGTATTTTTAGCATTGAAATAATGTTGCTCTAATTCCACTCTAGGATTGTCGAGGTAATTAATTTTTACATTATCCAAATTATCTAAATCATCTGGAGCTAAATTGAAATCTTTACCTGCTTTTTCTTTAAAAGCTTTACCTGCTTTTTGGACCATCATTGCCAAGTCACCCACACTGAACATTTCAGTAAATTGGTTGAATACTCGGAATTTTCCAGCCTCTGCAGGATTAGCGATCGCTATTTCCATGCAACGAACTGTATCTCTAATATCTAATAAGCCACGAGTTTGTCCACCTTTGCCATAAACAGTGAGTGGGTGTCCAATAGCTGCTTGAATACAAAATCTATTGAGAGCCGTACCAAAAACTGCATCATAGTCCAGACGGTTAATCAAGAGTTCATCTTTGATTATCTCATCACTTAGGAGGCCAGTTAGTGCAACACCGTATACAATTCCTTGATTGAGGTCTGTGGCACGAAGTCCCCATATTTTGCAGGCAAAGTGAATGTTGTGACTATCGTGAACTTTACTTAGATGGTAGAAAGAACCTGGTTGTTTAGGATAAGGGAGAGTATCTTTGCGCCCATTATGTTCAATGGTGATATAGCCCTCTTCAATATCTATATTAGGTGTACCATATTCTCCCATAGTTCCCAGTTTCACCAAGTGACAATCTGGGAAGTCCTCTTTCATTGCATAAAGAATATTTAGCGTCCCCACTACATTATTGACCTGAGTCATAACAGCGTGTTCGCGGTCAATCATAGAAAATGGAGCAGAACGCTGTTCGCCAAAGTGGACTATAGATTCTGGCTCAAACTGACGTAATGTTTTACTCAGGAAATTATAGTCAGTGATATCTCCTATATATAAGTCAATTTTTTTGCCAGTCAACTCTTTCCAACGTTGAATGCGTTGTTGGATCGGGGCAATAGGTGTCAGAGTTTCGACTTGAAGTTGCATATCCCAGTGTCGCCGAACCATACTGTCTAGGATACCTACTTCATAACCTTGATTGGAAAGATAAAGAGCGGTTGCCCAACCGCAGTAGCCATCGCCACCAATTACCAGGACTTTCATAAACTTACTTTGAATCTTGCTTACTGATATTGGCTTAATGTATCAGGTATTGGAACTTTATGGCATTTCTTGTTTAAATCAAATGCAACTAGCTAAAAATTCCACTATTGACATCCTCCCGACGCTGCTCTACGAGACAGCGCGGGATTCCCTCACATTGCTGGTAGAGGCTTTCTGTTTCCTCCTCCAGAGGAGCTTCGCTAACATAGCACCCGCCTTCCGGGACTTACTGTTCCCTTCGGGTCTAAAAGCGCGCTCCACAGACTGACACTGCGAGTCCCGCAGCCAAAATATTTACCGAAGCGTTTATGTCCCTGTCATGATGACTACCACACTCTGGGCAATCCCACTCTCTAATACTTAGAGGTAATTTTTTTACTACATGGCCACAATTAGAGCAACGCTTAGAACTGGGAAAATATCTGTCAATTTTGATTAATGTACGACCGTACCATTCAGCTTTGTACTCTAATTGCCTGACCAACTCTCCCCAGTTGGCATCACCGATCGCCCTTGCTAATTTATGGTTTTTAACCATGTTTTTTACCGCTAAATCCTCAACTACTATCATTTGGTTTTCTCTGATTAGTCGAGTAGGCGCGCTTATGGGTATAGTCTAGTCTTGAATCTTTAATTTGGGCGTAAATTTTTGCTACTTTCAGTCTAGCTTTCTGATAATTATTTGACCCAAAGGTTTTCCTAGATAGAGACTTTAGCAGCTCATCTCAGTTTTTTGTGTAACTTCTTCAGGTTCTTAGGGTTAGGAACTTTTTCTCCATCACTGGTAGTAACTAAACTGGTAATTCCGCGCGTCAATGCCTAAGAGTTTCTTGACTTGCTTGAGAGTTAAATCTCTAGGGTCATTGACTCTTAAAGATACAGACCATCTACCAGAGGGGTCAAGCTTCACTGTAATTGTGCTTGGTACACAGTTTTGTGATATTTGTCTACTCCATCTAATAGGCAATGGTTCAGCACACTTAGCTAAATATACTTGACCATCTTTCCACTTAAATGCGGACGAGTGTGAACTCAGCACTACCACCCGGCGCGCTTTTTCTTAAAGTTAGGGTATTTAGCACGCCCACTAAAAAAGTTATTAAAAGCGGTTTGTAGATGTCTCAAGCCTTGCTGCAATGGAACACTACTGACTTCTGCTGCGAAATCTAAATCTTCCTGCTTTTTCCAAGAAGTCAGCATAGCTGAAGTTTGCTTGTAGCTTACTCTTTCCTTGTTTTCATACCAGGCTATTGAAATAGTAAATTTTCTGAAATTTAAGAAGATTTATAATGTAACTTCGTCGGCAAAGCTAGCCCAACGAGTAAATTCAAAAGGCCCAGCGATCGCTCCCCAGATATGCTCATCAGTTTCGGGGTTGCGCCCTCGGTCATGGCTGATAAATTTATGTTCGTCTATCTCAAAATGGCTATCTAAATAGGTTGTTTGGCCTTTACGAACTACAGTACAAGCTTTTCCTGGTTCTACTTCACCTTTAAAGCTATGGCCAGTCCATTTTGTAATAAAGTTACAACCAGGTAGTTTCTTTATTTGTTCAGTTTTGAATGCTTGTAAGCGTTGAGGGTCGCGAGAAGCTCCGTAAAATGCTTCTTCTCGATCTATGGCGTAGTTTTCAATATCGATATAGTCTGCTACAGGGACTAATTTTAATATTCGGACTCGGTAGGGTTGGTTGAGGGTAATGTCGTAAGCTTGCTCTAGATAGAGGCTGAGTCCATTTAATAGTTCATAGGGAAGTGGGCGCATACAAACGCGAATGTGAGCAAAGAGGGGAGGATTTTCAAAGGCTTGCTGTTGATTACTAAAGTCGGCTGCTAACCAACGTGCCAAGGTAAGAATGTCTGTTGAGTTGGTCATTTTGATTGAATGTAAATTCAGAATTATAGTTCAAAATAAATACTTAATATTTTATTTCGTAATTAGGGAACTTTCTCAAAAAAATCAACGTCTTTGGTAAGATTTATTTCTTTTTTTAGCTATTGAAATATTTTTTGAATTATTTTTATATGTTTTTTGGCTTTTTATTTTTAATTTTTTCAAATCATAGATTAAACTAAATACTATCTTGCGGTATTAATATAGGTGGTAAGTAAGTTATTGAGAATAAAAGTAATTATGAGCTGAAATCATATCTGATGTGTTTACATTCTGAAAAATCTAAAATAGGGATAGTTGTTAGAGTAGTTGGATTTGAAAGTTTTTGAATATGGCATCTATATCCAATTAAAGTTAAGTATAAATTATTTTGATCTTTGACTTCAAGGAAAATTGAGATTTGGAGAACATAAATATTTGGCCATTTAACCAAATTAGAATTACTTAGTTCTGTTTAGTATGTCTACGGATAGGTTACAGAATTATTATTTTCAAAAGTGAAATTCTCACTTATAATTTGGGAGAAATTATTTTATTGAGAAAAATGGCCAATGGACGGTTCTCCTAACTTTTTTCAGGAACCGAATACATTTTCGGTTCCTCTTCCACTTGGTAATTCTGCTGAAGAAAACTTAGTGTTGTTCTTCTCTGAAGATGCTCTGAGCAATGAAAGAGAAATAGGGCCACAAGATGTCAGCGTAGAAGTCATAACAGACAATGAAATCCCGATATCATTTGGCAATGAAATTGCGTTTATACAGCCTGGTCCTGAAACGGAGATAGGCTCAAATTTAAGAGATTTATTTATTCCAGATCAAGATAGCGAAAGCGATGTAGTAACTTCGTTTGCAGATAATAATCTGGATGGGTTACAAATTCCATTCTTATTGGATGGGGTGAGAGCTAATGAATTACAAATATCAGATATAGAAATAGCTGGCAAAGAATACCTAGAAGTCAAAGCAGTAGGTGAAGATGCTCAGACTTACAGAGTATTAGCACTATTAGAAAAAAATGATTCTGCGATCGCAGCCCAACAAATTCAACCTCCAGATGCCGTACAACAAGTAGTTCCTAATCAAATTGAAACCCTTGTACCTGGACAACCAATAACTGTACCAGGTTTTGAGCTAGTTCCTGGGCCATCAATTCCTTCTAATCAGTTTGTAGAAGTTCCTATTCCATTAGTACCTGGTGCTCCTGGCGCTCCTGGTGCTCCTGGTGCTCCTGGTGCTCCTGGTCCTGTAGGTCCTGTAGGTCCTGCTGGTGTACCAGGAACTCCTGGTCTCGCTGGTCCCGTAGGTCCAGCTGGTGTGCCTGGAACTCCAGGATTAGATGGGGCTCCTGGTCCTGCTGGTGCTCCTGGTCCTGCTGGTACTCCTGGTCTCGCTGGTGCTCCTGGTCCTGTAGGTCCTGTAGGTCCGGCAGGTGTACCAGGAACTCCAGGATTAGATGGGGCTCCCGGTCTCGCTGGTCCCGCTGGTGTGCCTGGAACTCCGGGATTAGATGGGGCTCCTGGTCCTGCTGGGGCTCCTGGTCCTGTAGGTCCGGCAGGTGTACCAGGAACTCCAGGATTAGATGGGGCTCCTGGTCCTGCTGGGGCTCCTGGTGCTCCTGGTCCTGTAGGTCCGGCAGGTGTACCAGGAACTCCAGGATTAGATGGGGCTCCTGGTCCTGCTGGGGCTCCTGGTCCCGCTGGTCCTGTAGGTCCTGTAGGTCCTGTAGGTCCTGTAGGTCCGGCAGGTGTACCAGGAACTCCAGGATTAGATGGGGCTCCTGGTCTCGCTGGTGCTACTGGTCCCGCTGGTGTTCCTGGTGCTCCTGGTCCTGTAGGTCCGGCAGGTGTACCAGGAACTCCAGGATTAGATGGGGCTCCTGGCCCAGCTGGTCCCGTAGGTCCCGTAGGTGTACCAGGAACTCCAGGATTAGATGGGGCTCCTGGTCTCGCTGGTGCTCCTGGTCCAGCTGGTGTGCCTGGAACTCCAGGATTAGATGGTGCTCCTGGTCCCGCTGGTGCTCCTGGTCCTGTAGGTCCAGTAGGTCCGGCAGGTGTACCAGGAACTCCAGGATTAGATGGTGCTCCTGGTCTTGTCGGTCCAGTAGGTCCGGCAGGTGTACCAGGAACTCCAGGATTAGATGGTGCTCCTGGTCTTGTCGGTCCTGTAGGTCCGGCAGGTGTACCAGGAACTCCAGGATTAGATGGGGCTCCTGGTCTCGTAGGTCCCGCTGGGGCTCCTGGTCCCGCTGGTGCTCCTGGTCCTGTAGGTCCTGTAGGTCCGGCAGGTGTACCAGGAACTCCAGGATTAGATGGGACTCCTGGTCCTGTAGGTCCCGTAGGTCCGGCAGGTGTACCAGGAACTCCAGGATTAGATGGGGCTCCTGGTCCGGCTGGGGCTCCTGGTCCCGCTGGTCCTGTAGGTCCGGCAGGTGTACCAGGAACTCCAGGATTAGATGGGGCTCCTGGTCCCGTAGGTCTCGCTGGGGCTCCTGGTCCCGCTGGTCCCGTAGGTCCCGTAGGTCTCGCTGGGGCTCCTGGTCCCGCTGGTCCTGTAGGTCCGGCAGGTGTACCAGGAACTCCAGGATTAGATGGGGCTCCTGGTCCGGCTGGGGCTCCTGGTCCCGCTGGTCCCGTAGGTCCGGCAGGTGTACCAGGAACTCCAGGATTAGATGGGGCTCCTGGCCCAGCTGGCCCCGTAGGTCTGGCAGGTATACCAGGAACTCCAGGATTAGATGGTGCTCCTGGCCCCGCTGGTCCTGTAGGTCCGGCAGGTGTACCAGGAACTCCAGGATTAGATGGGGCTCCTGGTCCCGCTGGTCCCGCAGGTATACCAGGAACTCCAGGATTAGATGGGGCTCCTGGTCCCGCTGGGGCTCCTGGTCCGGCTGGTCCTGTAGGTCCGGCAGGTGTACCAGGAACTCCAGGATTAGATGGGGCTCCTGGCCCCGCTGGCCCCGTAGGTCTGGCAGGTATACCAGGAACTCCAGGATTAGATGGGGCTCCTGGCCCCGCTGGTCCCGTAGGTCCGGCAGGTGTACCAGGAACTCCAGGATTAGATGGGGCTCCTGGTCCCGCTGGTCCCGCAGGTATACCAGGAACTCCAGGATTAGATGGGGCTCCTGGTCCCGCTGGTCCCGTAGGTCCCGTAGGTCTCGCTGGGGCTCCTGGTCCTGTAGGTCCCGTAGGTCCGGCAGGTGTACCAGGAACTCCAGGATTAGATGGGGCTCCTGGTCCCGCTGGGGCTCCTGGTCCTGTAGGTCCCGTAGGTCCGGCAGGTGTACCAGGAACTCCAGGATTAGATGGGGCTCCTGGTCCCGCTGGGGCTCCTGGTCCTGTAGGTCCCGTAGGTCCGGCAGGTGTACCAGGAACTCCAGGATTAGATGGGGCTCCTGGCCCCGCTGGTCCCGTAGGTCCGGCAGGTATACCAGGAACTCCAGGATTAGATGGGGCTCCTGGCCTCGCTGGTCCCGTAGGTCCGGCAGGTATACCAGGAACTCCAGGATTAGATGGGGCTCCTGGTCCCGCTGGTCCCGTAGGTCCGGCAGGTATACCAGGAACTCCAGGATTAGATGGGGCTCCTGGTCCCGCTGGTCCCGTAGGTCCCGTAGGTCTCGCTGGGGCTCCTGGTCCTGTAGGTCCCGTAGGTCCGGCAGGTGTACCAGGAACTCCAGGATTAGATGGGGCTCCTGGTCCGGCTGGGGCTCCTGGTCCTGTAGGTCCCGTAGGTCCGGCAGGTGTACCAGGAACTCCAGGATTAGATGGGGCTCCTGGCCCAGCTGGTCCCGTAGGTCCGGCAGGTATACCAGGAACTCCAGGATTAGATGGTGCTCCTGGTCCTGTAGGTCCCGTAGGTCCGTCAGGTGTACCAGGAACTCCAGGATTAGATGGGGCTCCTGGTCTCGCTGGTGCTCCTGGTCCCGCTGGTCCTGTAGGTCCGGCAGGTGTACCAGGAACTCCAGGATTAGATGGGGCTCCTGGTCCCGCTGGCGATCCTGGTCCTGTAGGTCCGTCAGGTGTACCAGGAACTCCAGGATTAGATGGTGCTCCTGGTCTCGCTGGTGCTCCTGGTCCGGCTGGTCCTGTAGGTCCGGCAGGTGTACCAGGAACTCCAGGATTAGATGGTGCTCCTGGTCTCGCTGGTGCTCCTGGTCCGGCTGGCGTACCAGGAACTCCAGGATTAGATGGTGCTCCTGGTCCGGCTGGGGCTCCTGGTCCGGCTGGTCCTGTAGGTCCGGCAGGTGTACCAGGAACTCCAGGATTAGATGGGGCTCCTGGTCCGGCTGGGGCTCCTGGTCCGGCTGGTCCTGTAGGTCCGGCAGGTGTACCAGGAACTCCAG
>JAXHSW010000250.1:0-11557 GCA_034190295.1 Cyanobacteriota bacterium
CTCTTACTTTTGAGTTTTAACTTTTAACTTTTAAATTTTCAACCTCTCTTACTTTTGAGTTTTAACTTTTAAATTTTAAATTTTCAACCTCTCTTACTTTTGAGTTTTAACTTTTAAATTTTCAACCTCTCTTACTTTTGACTTTTGACTTTTAACTTTTGACTTTTCAACCTCTCTTACTTTTGACTTTTGACTTTTGACTTTTAAATTTTCAACCTCTCTTACTTTTGACTTTTGACTTTTAACTTTTGACTTTTCAACCTCTCTTACTTTTGACTTTTGACTTTTAAATTTTCAACTTTTCTTACTTTTGACTTTTGACTTTTGAATTTCATAAAGCTCGACTAGAATTAAAAATAGCAATTAACGCCACACCAACATCTGCAAATACTGCTTCCCAAATACTTGCTAACCCAACTATTCCCAACAAAATAAACAACCCCTTTACTCCTAGAGCAAAACCAATATTTTGCCAAACAATGCGACGAGTTTTTCTGCCAATTTGTATTGCTTCGGCAACCTTAGAAGGAGCGTCGGTCATAATTACAACATCTGCAGTTTCAATTGCAGCATCCGAACCAATGCTACCCATTGCCATACCAACATCAGCACGAGCAATAACTGGAGCATCATTAATTCCATCACCAACAAAAGCAACTTTCCCATTATTCCGATATAGTAATTTTTCAATGGAATTAACTTTATCTTCTGGCAATAATTCAGCTTCATAACTATCTAAACCTAAATTTTCTGCCACCCGTTGAGCAACTGTTTGATTATCTCCCGTTAACATAACAGTTTTTTCTACACCCAAATTTTTCAAAGATTTAATTGCTCTAGCAGCATCTAATTTAATTTGGTCAGATATTACGATATAACCAACATATTTACTATCAATTGCCAAATGAACTGCAGTATCTCCAATATCACAAATATCGTGTTGAATATCTTCTAAATGTAAGAGGCGATCGCCTCCCGCAATAACTGTTTTATTACCAACTTTCGCCTTAATTCCACACCCGGAAATTTCTTGATATTCTGACACATCAGAATTATCAATTTTCCTAGAATTATGTTTATAAACTGCTTGAGCAATAGGATGATTTGATAAAGATTCAACTTTAGCTGCTACTTCCATTAAATCTGGTTTACTCAAGCCATTTTTTGTCACAATATCTGTCACCTGAAGTTTACCTTCTGTCAAAGTTCCAGTTTTATCAAAAACCACAGTTTTAATCGCAGCTAAATCATCTAAAAAAGTAGAACCCTTGACTAATATTCCTCGTTTTGCCGCTCCACCAACTCCACCAAAATAACCCAAAGGAATACTAATTACTAATCCACAAGGACAGGAAACTACTAATACAATTAATGCTCTATTTATCCAATCTGCATGAGTAGCACCGGAAATAAATATAGGAGGTAGAAGAGCGATCGCTAAAGAAATAAAAACAACTATTGGGGTATAGTATCTGGCAAAAGTTGTCATAAATCTTTCAGTTTTAGATTTTTTAGTTTTGGCAGTTTCAACTAACTCTAGAATTCTGGAAATTGAAGAATCAGAAAATGGTTTAGTCACGCAAATTGTTAATACTCCCGTTTGATTAACCATCCCTGCTAATATTGTTTGCCCAATTGTAAAATTTTTAGGTATTGATTCTCCAGTTAAAGCAGAAGTATCAACTTGAGAATTTCCAGAAATAATTTCACCATCTAAGGGGATTTTTTCTCCTGGTTTAACAACTATTTCACTACCAACAACTACTGTTTCAGGAGATACTTTTTGTAGAGAATCATCAATTTTTAAATTTGCATAATCTGGGCGAATTTCTAATAATGACTCGATCGAACTGCGGGAACGTTTTACAGAATATTCTTGGAATGTTTCGCCAATTTGATAAAATAACATTACTGCCACTGCTTCCGGCAATTTATGAATAGCGATCGCTGCTAATGTAGCTACAGTCATTAAAAAATTTTCATCAAATATTCTACCTTTCAAAATATTTTTTCCAGCACTCGCAAGTACAGCCCAACCACTATATATATAGATAGGAATAAACACTATATATTTTCCTATTCCATAGACACTATCTTGTAATTGTTGATAGAAAATTAAACCTAAAATATAGATGATAATAACTGGAAGTAGAGGTAAAATTTCCTGTTTTAAACTTGACTCTTGAATAGGTTGATTAGTATCTGTATGATTTTCTTCATGGTGACAGCTACAACAATGAGAATGATTATGATTACTCATTTTTATTCTGCTCCTCAAGCAAGACAATTTTTATTGTCAACATTATAATCAATTAAATTAAAAATTCATGTATATATTATTTCTATTTAATATCTTAAGATCGTGCTTCTTTAAATAACCACTTAGGAAAAATTTAGGGAGTAGGGAGTAGGGAGTAGGGAGTAGGGAGCAAGAGGAAATTTGTTTGTTCACCATGACAAACAGAAAAAATATTTTCTCTCCAGAGAAGAACATTTTTATTATGACTAATTAATGATACTTGATATTATAAATAAGGACGGAGTATTTAGGTAGAGGAACCGTCGGATTGGCGACGTACAGTCAGAAGGGAAAAAGAAGTAAGTTTTTAATCGCCAATTAAACAGATATGATATTCAACTAAAATTAATAGAAAAAAATTATAGAAAACAGGAAGGAAGATTCAATAATTGATAATTGATAATTACCTCTCCCTAAAAGTAAAAGGAAGAGGATTGACTAATTATGAAAAATTTTCATCCAATTTTAAGGGGAGGCTTTAAAGCATAATTTTTCGGTAAATAATCAAAAAAGGATAAAAAAGATTGGTAGTAGTATACAAGTAGTAATTTTCCCAAAAATAAATAGGGTTTACCGATCTAATCTCAAAGCATTGATTGATATTGGTATTAGCCTTTTTGGAATGAAAAAAGTGCTAAATTTTTGGTCTAAAAAGTTCAAAAAGTTAGTATTGAAGGCAGACAAAGGCAGAAAAATCAAGGGACAACTCTTCTTCCATAGTTGTAAATTTTCCCGCTTACTTACTTACCACTTAATAGTTAATTATTAATTATTAATTATTAATTGTTGAAACCAAACCTGCTGCTTGTAATGCTGCCCAAACTCTATTTGAACACATCTGAGGTGTCAGAGTCGCGATCGCCAACCACTGAATACCCAAAGGTCCAACTTCTGGATCGTCGCTACTAAGATTAGTTGGTTTTGGTTCCACCCTACATTGATAGATAATATTTAAACTATGAAGTACCTTCCCCTCTCCTTCAGGAAAAAAATTCTCTGCTATTGTTAGCAGTCGCTCTACTTGAAAATCAGTAATTCCTGTTTCTTCTCTAATTTCCCGCGCTAGTCCTTCCATCAGGGTCTCTTCTGGTTCCAGTCCCCCTCCTGGTAAGTCCCAACAATTAGGTTCTGGGTCTGTCATTTGATGCAACAACAAAACTCGATCGTCTGCGACGAATAACCCCAATACTGCTACTCTCAATCTTACTTCTGTTTCCATTTATTTTAATTAATATCAACTTAACTTCTTTGAGATATTAAGTTGAACTCTAGTTATTTGGCAATTGTATTTAAGCTTATGAAAATGCGATCGCCTTAGTGACTATACATCCCAAATGGGTTCTATTTAAAAATATAGGGGGAGTGTGGACATTGTGGGGAGATTGAAGTAATTATAGAATTATGAACATATATTATATAACCGGATTCTATATGACATATACAAATCAAGACAATTTCGCCTGGTATAAAACTTGTCTAAATTGCTGACTCTTGTATACCGATACCTAAATTCCGCTGTACTTATACATCTTTAGTTGGACAATATATCTTCTTCAAGAGTTTCACAAAAAAGTTTTCCGACATTCTCACTATTAATAAACATATTACTAAATAGTAATACTTTGATTTATCTGATTTATCTATATTAAAAATAATAGTTCTACTCTTTTCCCTGAGACTCAAAGCTTATCAGAACTGCTTCACAACTTTTAGGCCAGATGCAACCTCTGAAAAAAACATCATAAAAAATCCTCATAGCTGAATATATAAGATCGAATTATCTACATCAACACTCAACTATATAAGTTTTTTTTATGATTTATATTTTTATAGCCTTTATTGAGTTATATTTTAGATATTTGTCAAAAAACTTTAGCGGTCTGTTTCTCAAAAAAATGATTTATGTTAGGATTAGTATATGATATTAATTACCAATAAAAATTGGGAATGTATCTCAGGGCGCATTTTTTTCACAGACAGGCACATAGATAGTTGATGGCATCGGATTAACCCAACTGGTAGTTCTAGGTTTCACCCTATTGAGATACTAAATTAGGGGATGTCATTATTTACAATTAGAGCAATAATAAGAGTATTAGAGAGAAAAAAATTACAGCTAGGGGGTATCCATAATGATTGACTTCGACGGGTTTTACATTTTACTAATAGCTACAGCTTACTTGGGACTAATTTACTTAGCATTGAGCTGGATTCCAAATAGAATTAAGAAGATTGGCTAGAGTTAAAGGGTTAGGAAATAGGGGATCGAGATAAAAATTGTATTCTAATAAATATTATTATTGGAGCGATCGCCTATTAACCCCTCCCTTTCCCAGCCAAATATTTTCATTATTCTGCCCGATAATATTAAGAAAAGTAAATAAGTAAAAATACTTGTTATCAAACTAATTATCTAATATTTAATATTTAAGGGCAAAGAAAGAAACAGACCAAATTCTTGAGCAATATTACAACTAATTCTGGCATGAACCTTGCCTTGGCAATCATAAAAACTAGCTTCTGGAGCTAGTGGAAAAATTCGGTAGTGCCAAATATTAGGATGTATATATAGTCCCCGAGTACCATCAAAATAAAAAGCTTTAAAATCTTCTGGTTTCACATCATCACCAGGTAAAGCTAAAGGTACAACAAATGGCGAACTATTCAGAGGGAAAAATAATTGCCCACTATCTGGATGATAATTTGTATGCCATAACAAAACACAAGAACGATCTAATTTTTCCTGGGGACTTTTTTGAGCTTCCCCAGGATTTTTTGACCAACCAAATAAATTTTGACCAACCAAATAAATATCGCTCGTTCACCGCTTGGTTTCTACCATACAAAAAATCTCCTTCCCACCACACATCAAAATTCCCAGCAATAGTGCCACCTTGATTACAGCGAATACTTTATACCAATCTTATGTGAGGTGGCACAGAATTATCAAATTTATTAACTTGTAAGCACTCCGACTCCCCTGCTCAAGGAAACATAGAAAAGTTTTTGAGTTTGGTATAACTACTGCTCGATCGCCCTACCTATGGCAAAATATTATTGAGGTAGATATATTAGTCAAGGTTAGGTAATGCAGGAAACTCCAATAAATTTTGCCTCACCCAGGCAACAACAAACAAAAAATGTTAAGCAGGCAAAAACTTATTTCAGCTCAGGTAAAATTTTAGCAAAAAAGGGAGAATGGAAAAAGGCGATCGCTGCTTATCGTCAAGCAATTGACAGAGAACAAAATTTTACAGATGCTTACCACTTTTTAGGTGATGCGTTGGTAGAAATAGGAGAGAAAGAAGAGGCAATAAAGGTTTACAGAAGAGCTGTTGAAATGCAGCCGGAATTATGGGAAGTGCATCATAAATTAGGTAATTTATTGCAGGGAAAAGAGGAGTTAGAAGAGGCGGTTGCTGCTTATCATAAATCGATAGAATTAAAGTCTGATTTTTGTTGGTCTTATAATAATTTGGGGGATGTTTTAGTTAAGTTAGAAAATTGGGAAGAGGCTGTTAGAGCTTATCATCAGGCTGTTGAATTTAATCCTGATTTTCATTGGGGTTATTATCGATTGGGAGATGTTTTAGTTAAGTTAGAAAATTGGGAAGAGGCGGTTGCTGCTTATCATAAATCGATAGAATTAAAGTCTGATTTTTGTTGGTCTTATAATAATTTGGGGGATGTCTTAGTTAAATTAGAGAAGTGGGAAGAAGCTGCAAGAGCTTATGGTCTAGCTGTTGAATTTAACCCTGATTTTCCTTGGGGTTATTATAAATTGGGAGATGTTTTAGTTAAGTTGAAAGATTGGGAAGGAACTATCAATGCTTATCTGAAAGCAATTAATTTACAGCCAGAGTTAGTAGGGATTCATACAAAATTAGCAGATGCACTACATTATCAAAAAAGAATTAAATTGGAAAAGTTGGTTAATTTATATCGTCATAAAATAGAAAAAGAACCAGATAATATTCAAAATCACTACAAGATACTTGAAATTATTCCAGATGACTATCGGGTTAACTTACAACTAGCAAAAGTTTGGGAAAGAAAAGGTGATTTTTCCCAGGCAATTGTTTTTTGTAAAAATGCGATCGCTATTAACTCCAAAGAAGTTGAAGGTCATCTATTTTTGGCTAATATTTTAGTTAAGCAGCAAAATTTTGAAGGAGCAATTTTTAGTTACCGTCGTGCAATTGAAATTTTCCCTAATAAGTGGGAATATCATCAACAGTTAAGCGAACTCCTCAAAAAGATAGGGAGACAGGATGAGGCAATTATTACCCATCAAAAAGCGATACAAATTCAATCTAATCCCCTTGATATTAAACAAAATTTAGCTAAATTATTTCCAGAAAAAACTCAGCAAAAGAATCAAAAAAAGCAAGAAATAAAACTTAATTCTGCTCAAAAATATCGTGAGTTAGGAGACCGACTATTAAAAGAAGGTAAACTAGAAGAATCTGCTAATAATTATCGCCAAGCACTAGAACTTAAACATAATTTTTGGCAAGTTCATCATAGCTTAGGAGATGCACTGCAAAAACAAGGAAAATTGGATGATGCTGTTGCTTGTTATTGCCAAGCAATTAATATTAATCCTAACTTTTTTTGGTCTCCTTATAATTTAGGAAATACTCTGATACGACAAGGAAATCTAGACCAGGCGATCGCTTCTTATTTTTACGCTGCTGAAATTCAACCATATAAGATAGATGTTTATGAAAAGTTGGCTAATTTGCTGCAAAGACAGGGTCATGTAGATGAAGCTAAAGAATATAAATTATTGGTAAAAAAATTCACAAATAATCCAGTTGAAACTTGTTGTAATTTGGCAGATAAGCTAGCTTTAGAAGGAAAAATAGAAGGAGCTATTTCCTGTTATCAAAGAGCATTAGAACTCAAGCAAGATTTATGGAAAGTTTACGGAAAACTGGGAAACCTATTAAAGAAAAAGGGAGATTTAGAAGCAGAAATAAAGCTCTACAACCGTGTCCTCAAGCTCAATCAAAAATTACCAGAAATAGAAGCCAACCTCCAAGAAGCTTTAAAAGAACAAGAAAAAACAAAAAGAGTTAAAAAAGTAGAAGGTATTCCCGATGATTTTGTAATTCCTTCCATTGTGGGAGAAGGCAATGACTATTCTTTTATAGAAGAGAAAGTTCAGGAATTTGTAAACAGTAGAAAACCTTATAAGCTCCCAGTTTCAATTATTATTCCTACCTATAACCGCAAAGAAATTTTAGCTAAAACATTGGCTGCCATTACTCATCAAACCTATCCCAAACATTTGATAGAAATAATTGTAGCTGATGATGGTAGTACCGATGGTGTGGAAGAAATAATTTTAAAATATGAGAAATATTTAGAATTAATTCATGTCCGACAGCAAGATAGAGGGTATCGTTTATGTGCAGTTCGTAACTTGGGAATACGCACCTCTAAACACGAACATTTAATTCTTTTAGATTGTGACCTAATTCCAGAACCCCAGTTTGTTGAAGAATTGATGAAATATCTTCATGTAACTGACAAAGCTGTTTTAATGGCTCATCGGAGATTTGTTAATACAGATGAAATTACAGATGACGAAATTTTTGAAGATATAAATGCAGCGTTAGAACTCCAAGATGTAGTAACAGAAAATATTTTTTATAAGAACAATCAAAAAAATAATGCTAGTGTAGATTGGCGGTTTGGATTATATGAAAAAACCAATTTTTTAAAAGAAGAAAGATATCCTTTTAGAGCTTTTGCTTCAGGTCATGTTGCATATCCTAAAAAAGTAGTTATTGATGGGGGTTTTTACGATGAAGATTTTCAACAATGGGGCTGCGAAGATATTGAATTTGGATACCGGGTTTATAATTCAGGATATTATTTTATCCCTGTATTAACAGCAATAGATCTTCATCAGGAACCTCCTGGTGGCGTTAATGAAACCAATCGAGTGATTGGCAATCAAATAACCAGAAAATTGTTGGAGCAAAAATGTCCTGCTGCTATTTTTAGAGACTATAAAATAGGTGAAATTTATGAGGTTCCCAAAGTTTCCATTTATATACCTGCTTACAATGTTGAAAAATATATTCAGGAATCTGTAGACAGTGCTTTAAATCAAACATATACAGATATAGAAATTTGCATTTGTAACGATGGTTCAACCGATGGAACCCTCAAAGTTTTAGAAGAAAATTATTCAGAAAATCCCCGAGTAAGATGGGTTACTCAAGCTAATGGCAAGATTTTAAAAGCAAGACAAACTGCAATTTCAATGTGTCGTGGTCTGTATATTGCTCAACTAGATGCTGACGATATTCTTAAACCTGATGCGGTGGAAATAATGGTAAATTATTTAGATAAATCTGATGTGGGATGCGTTTATAGCAACATGGAATTAATTGATGAAGAAGGAAATTATTTAGGACCTGGATATAACTGGCCTACTTTTTCCAGAGAAAAATTATTAACAGATATGATAGTTCATCATTTTCGTATGTTTAGAAGAAAAGATTGGATGAGAACAGAAGGGTTTAGTAAAGAGGTTTTTACTTCCGAAGATTATGATATGTTTCTGAAACTGAGTGAAGTTTGTTCTTTCCATAAAATTGATAATGTTCTTTACTCTTATCGAAAGCATCCTAAAAATTCATCAATAATAAATATGAAAAAACACGAAGTTAACCGTCATCATAGAACTAAAGCATTAGAGAGGATGGGGTTAGCAGATGAATGGGAAGTTTATTATGTTGATTTTGAAAAAAATCCGAGAAATATCGGGTATCGCAGAAAAATCAAATCATAAAAATAAAGCTATAGCGCTACGCATAAGGCAACAGGCAATAGGAGAACACAAAAGGATTTCAACTTCTATTCATTAGGACTTACACAAAGGCTCTATTTGTAGGGTGTTTTAGCGTAGCTTCAATAATTGATAATTGATAATGGATAATTGATAATTACCTCTCCCTAAAACGGATAGGATTGAATAAAAGGAAAAAATTTATTCTCTTGGTCGATGGTCGGACAGTGAGGGGAACTCGCCATCCCTCGACCGCTTTTTTCCCTTTGAAAGGGGAGGCTTTAAACCTGAATTATTTAATTATTTAATTATTTATTTAATTATTTAATTCTTCGGTAACGCACCTTTTTCCTCCATCAGTAGTGTGTCTGCGTAAGTCCTGTTCATGTCAAACACCTTAATGCGTAGCGCTTATTATATGATATCCGGTAGCATCGTATTGTAAGCTCGAAGCAGAGGAATTAAATTATATGAAAGCATTGGTGACAGGTGGAGCAGGGTTTATTGGTTCTCATGTAGTTACATTTTTGCTGAAAAGTGGAGTAGATATCAAAGTTTACGATAACCTTTCTTCTGGTAGCTGGAAAAATTTGGCATCTGTCGAGTCTGAAATTAAGTTAATTGAATCAGATGTTCGAGATTTTGATACTTTAATTAAAGCAATGGAGGGAGTAGATTCCGTATTTCATCTAGCGTCCTTGGTTTCTGTACCAGAGTCAATAAATAATCCCCATCTTACCTATGAAATTAATGTTGGGGGGACGTTAAATGTATTGTCCGCTGCTCTTAAATCAGGTGTTTCTAGGGTAGTTATATCTTCTAGTTGTGCTGTTTATGGCGATCGCAACCAACCCCCACTAAAGGAAACTGACTTGCCTATGCCAAAGTCTCCCTATGCTGCCAGCAAGTTAACTGCTGAAGCTTGGGCTGAAAGTTTTTATCAATCCTATGGACTAGAAACAGTTTGTTTGAGATATTTTAATGTATATGGGCCAGGGCAAAAATCTGATTCTGACTATGCTGCAGTTATTCCCAAGTTTTTAGATTGTTATTATAGAAAACAACGACCGAAGGTTTATGGGGATGGACTTCAAACGAGGGATTTTATCTATGTGGAAGATGTAGCTAGGGCTAATTTTTTCGCTGCTACTGCTTCTTCTGAGATAATAGCTAACCATAGACTGTTTAATGTTGGCACTGGCAATGGTTTGAGTTTATTAAAGTTGTTAGAGGCGATCGCCACTGAAATGGGTTATGAAGTCGAACCGGAGTTTCATCCTCCCAGAGTAGGAGATATCAAACATTCATTTGCTGATGCTAGTTTGAGCATAAATGAGTTAGACTGGTTCTCTAAAACAAATATAAATACTGGTTTAAAATTTATATTAAATCCCAAAAATTAGGTTATTAACTATCTATGAACAATAGAGTAGGATTATGTGTAGTATTTAATCACAATTTTGAAGCTAATATCCCCAAGTTAAGAAAGATATATGATAACCGCTTTCACGAAGTTTTATATTTAATACCATCATTTCGGTCTTCTGAAGCAGATATAAAAACTGTTTATCGCGGTTCCTACAATTTTCATGGTTATATATCAGACAAATTAGAAGATATTTTAAGGATGGACGTAGATTACTATATGTTCGTTCATGACGATGTTATATTGAATCCAAATATCAACCAGGTAAGTTTGCTAGAAAAAATTGGTTTAGGTGAAAAAGATGCTTTTTTTCCATACATAAGAGGATATAACCCTACTCAAAACTGGTACTGGAATGAACGAGTAATTTCACGATTAATTGGAATAGAAAAGCACTTATTTAGTTCAGGGTTCATTGATTTTTTCAAATATCTTCCTGAAAAAGAGTTGGCAATTTCTCAATTTGAAAAGCACAAAATTCCGGCAATCACATCAATAAATAAACAGGAAATTTTTGATACTCATAAAAACAATTTTAATGAAACAAATAATTTAATTTGGCAATTTATTTTTGCTGATAGTAAGGAAGAACTGCAACTTCCTTATCCTTTAGCATTAGGAATATCGGATATTTTTGTAATTCGTCGTTCCTGTATGGAATATTTTGGACATATATGCGGAATATTTGCAGCTATGGATATATTTGTTGAAGCTGCTATACCCACGGCGTTGCTGTTAGCGTGTCAGGAAATTCAGTTCATCAAAAACACTCAACTCAGAGCACACAATTACTTGAAACCTTGGTCTATCAAAACACCGGAAGAACAAGAGCTCAACGAAATAATTAATAATCTTGAGAAAGTAGATGATTTACATAAGGTCTTTGTTGACGATCATATTTTTTTCATACATCCCATAAAATTATCAAAGCTCATGTAATATCAAATCCGGTTAAATACTTATTATATAGTTGAAAGTAGGGGAGTAGGGGAGTGGGGGAGTAGGGGAGTGGGGGAGTGGGGGAGTG
>JAXHSW010000251.1:0-11377 GCA_034190295.1 Cyanobacteriota bacterium
CCTCTCGCCCCTAATCCCACACTCCCCCTCTCCCCCACTCCCCCACTCCCCCACTCCCCCACTCCCCCACTCCCCTACTCCTGATTTTTACTATCCAATAGGAGAAATTTCAGCCATATCTAATATTTTGGGGATTAAATCTTCTCGCTTAATTGCCATCAAATGAACTCCGTGACAAATATTACTAGCAATTTGTACTTGTTCCGCAGCAATTTTCATTCCTTCCTCTAAAGGTTTTTCAGCTTTTGCCAAACGATTAATAATATGTTCAGGTATATCAACTCCAGGCACATACTTATTAATAAAAGCAGCATTTTTAGCAGATTTAAGTAAAAATATTCCGGCTAAAATTGGTTTATTACTATCAACAGCAATTTGATTCATAAACTTTTCTAACTTATCAAAATCAGAAATTAATTGACTTTGAAAAAATTGACACCCTGCTAATAATTTCCGCTCAAATCGTTTTTTTAATCCAGACCAACTAGGGGACTGAGGGTCTACCGCAGCACCTGCAAATAAATCTGTAGCTCCATCCGGTAAAGCTTTCTCATTCCAGTCCATACCTTGGTTTAACTTAGCAATCATTTTTAATAGACGTGTAGACTCCATGTCAAATACACTTCTGGCATCTTTATGGTCTCCTGCCTTTACAGGGTCGCCAGTGAGAGCCAAAATATTATTAAGTCCTAATGCTGAAGCACCCATTAAATCCGCTTGTAACCCAATACGATTGCGATCGCGACAAGCCACTTGACATATTGGCTCTATGCCATTATTCTTCAAGATAATTGAAGCTGCCAATGAAGACATTCTCAAAACAGCACGACTGCCATCTGTGACATTAACAGCATGAACTCGACCTTTAAGTGTTGAGGCCATCTCAATCATGTGAGCGGGGTCAGCTCCTTTTGGTGGTGCTACTTCAGCAGTTACTAAAAATTCTCCCGATTTTACTGCATTACGAAATCTATTCATTTATTTATTACCGAAAAATTGTGGTTTAAAGCCTCCCCTTTAAGGGGATAATAAAGAAAAATTTTCATAATTAGTCAATCCTCTCCTTGAAAATAAGAGGTAATTATTAATAATGAATAATGAATAATTAATAATTCATTGTTGAATTAGCTGTGGTTAAGTTGTTAATTTTTTCAGACTATTCGATAGATTAAATAAATAAAAATATTTTTTAACTAACTACTATTTACTTTGATTAACAACGGAAATTTCAGAATATGTCATGGTAGAGCAAATATCATTTTTGTTGCTCGTTAATAAATTATAATTTCGCGTTGTACTTACACATAATTATCCAACTTTATAAATAACTGTTTCAATAAGTTAATCAACTTAACTTCAGTTTAGGATAATTGTGATTTAGGAAAAAATAAATTATTAATTTGAGCTTTACCTGAGTAGTTAACTACTAATACCAATTCACTTTAAAGATGTCACAAATAGTTTCACTCCTTTAAATGTTAAATAACTTCCATAAATTACTGTAACATCAAAATTTTGAGCTTCTATAAAATCTTACTTATGACTTATGACTTATAACGTAAGCATTTCCTCCGGAATACTGCGCAAACAGCTATTAGCTGTCAGCTAGAGCGCAACAAGATTCTCTCCTTAACGACAGTGTTTAAATTAAAATAGACTTTAAGGGTAAGGAAGGGAAGCAACTTTTGTAGTAAGACAATTAAATATTGCTTCGATCCTCAACTAAAAGCAATAGCTGATAGCTGACTGCTGACTGCTGAATGCTTACCTTATAACTTCCGTGAAACGGTATAACTATTCTCTGTTAAATTGGCACAGAATAACCTAAAGCTGCTTTGACTTTTGCTAAGGTTTGATTAGCAACTGCTCCTGCTTTTTGCCTACCTTCAGCTAAAACAGATTCTAAATAACCTCGATCTTCCATTATTTCTTTATATCTTGTTTGAATTGGTTTTAAAGCTTCAATAGTTGCCTCAGTTAATAAAGGTTTAAATTGTCCCCATCCCATATCCTGACATTCTACTGCTACCTCTTGTTTTGTTTTGTCTGAAAATAATCTATAAAGAGTTAATAAATTATTGCATTCAGGTCGTTCAGGATTATCAAACTCTAAACCCTTAACTGGGTCTGTTTTGCAACGTTTAATTTTTTTCGTAATCACATCTGGTGGGTCTAATAAACTAATTCTACTCAATTCTGAAGGGTCAGATTTAGACATTTTGCTAGTACCATCTGTCAAACTCATTACCCGCGCACCTTCTTTTCTAATCAAAGGAGCTGGTAATTTTAGTATCTTTTCCTCCTTACCAAACTGATGATTAAATCTAACTGCAATATCGCGGGTAAGCTCCAAATGTTGTTTTTGGTCTTCTCCCACAGGAACTTTATCTGCATCATAAAGTAAAATATCTGCAGCCATCAAAACTGGATAATCTAATAAACCAGTCCCCACATTTTCTCCCTGCTTAACTGATTTTTCCTTAAATTGGATCATATCTGTCAACCAATTCAGTGGAGTAATACAGTTCAGTAACCATGTCAATTCACTATGAGCTGGAATGTGAGATTGTACAAATATGGTAGAATAATTCAGGTCTATACCACAAGCTAAATATAAGGCTGCAATAGTGTAAGTATCTATAGTTAGAGTAGCTGGATTGTGCGGTACTGTAATAGCGTGTAAGTCTACTACACAGAAAAAATTATCATATTCTTTTTGACCCTCCACCCAGTTACGAATAGCACCTAAATAATTTCCAATATGAAGGTTTCCAGTTGGTTGAACTCCAGAGAGTACGCGCTGTTTAACCATTACTCTTTAATCTTAGCAATTCAATGTTAATTAATTATTAACAATAACATAATTGAAGTCAAAAGTCAAAAGTCAAAAGTCAAAAGTGAGATAGTCAAAAGTTTTAAAGTCAAAAGTCAAAAGTCAGATAGTATTGACGCAAAAGTCAAAAGTGAGATAGTCAAAAGTTTTGAAGTCAAAAGTCAAAAGTCAAAAGTCAAAAGTCAAAAGTCAAAAGTTTTAAAGTCAAAAGTCAGATAGTATTGACGCAAAAGTCAAAAGTGAGATAGTCAAAAGTTTTAAAGTCAAAAGTCAAAAGTCAAAAGTCAAAAGTGAGATAGTCAAAAGTGAGATAGTATTGACGCAAAAGTCAAAAGTTTAAAAGTTTAAAAGTCAAAAGTCAAAAGTGAGATATTATTGACGCAAAAGTTTAATAGTTATAAACAGGACTTACGCAAAATATCAAATCACACACCATCTGTAGGGGCGAATGGCATTCGCCCTCCCTGTATGTAGAGTCTTTGCGTAAGTCCTGATAAAGTTAAAAAATTGACAAAATGTGAATAATTATTCCCAACAAACACTATATTAATGAACAGACCTCTTGCAAAAGTTTTAATTAAACCAATTCAAGATATGAAATAAACAATTCCCTATTCCCTATTCCCTATTCCCTATTCCCTATTCCCTGACAACTGCTGCGAAATCTAATGTTTCTGAATCAAATTAAATGAAGCCTAAAATTAATAACATTACTGCCTGGAAACAAGCTGAACTACTAATGCAACCTGCCTTCATCAGATTATTAGATCATATTCGCAAAAAACTAGATAATTCTGTTTGGCAAGGAGATTATCAAGAAGTACAAACACCAATTCCAGGTTATAGATTAGATTTAGAATATCAAGACCAAAAAGTTAGTATTGATATCTGGGAACTTTGCTATCAAGTTTGTTTTAGTAACTATCATTCTACTCATACTGCTGACCAAACAGTAGAAGTTGAAGTTGATACTAATCTACTCAACAATGAAGGAGATGTCAATTGGGAGCATCTTGACGAAAAAGCTCTAATAGTGGTAGAGAATATGATGGCTAATTTACCGAATAATTAAGGTTTAAAGCCTTTCCTTTAAAGGAGAAACAAGAAAAATTTTTCCTTTGAGTTAATCCTCTCCTTGAAAAGAAGAGGTAGTTGTTAATAATTAATTGTTGAACAACAGTATAGACACATTTTCTCAGAACAAAATAACTATTTGTATTAAGTAAAAATCAACAGACTAAAGTATAATTATGAACCAGGAATTACAGAATATTCAAACATCTAATGGTGCAACTTTTCAAGACTCAATTCCAGTTAGTTTTGGTAATGATACTCAAGCAATAGAAGCAACAAAACAAGGAGTAGCTGTATACGATCGCTCTCATTGGGGACTAATACACATTTCCGATGATGACCGTCTACGGTTTCTACACAACCAAAGTACGAATAATTTCAATATTCTCAAACCAGGTGAAGGTTGTGAGACTGTTTTCGTCACACCCACTGCTCGTACTATTGACTTAGCAACAGCTTATATTACAGAAGATGCGGTTTTATTGTTAGTCTCTCCCACCCGTTGTCAACAGTTAATAGAGTGGTTTGACCGTTATCTCTTCCCAATGGATAAGGTTGAAGTGAAAGATATTAGTAGCGAATATGCCATATTTAGTCTCATCGGACCAGAAAGCAAAAACTCCATCGCCAAATTATCAGGAATAACTCCTCCAGATACACCCCACGCAAGTCACCAGTTAATAAATCTCAAAGATGTAGAAATTCGCTTTACTGTTGGT
Organism: Cyanobacteriota bacterium; assembly: GCA_034190295.1. Classification (GTDB taxonomy): domain Bacteria; phylum Cyanobacteriota; class Cyanobacteriia; order Cyanobacteriales; family Microcoleaceae; genus Okeania. The sequence continues at coordinate 4,627 of JAXHSW010000251.1, forward strand.
AGTGGATTGGCAACAGAGGGATGCACTTTGATAGTTCCTGTAAATAATGCTGCTAAGGTTTGGCAAATATTAACAGAAACAGGAGCAGTACCTATGGGCGATCGTCTATGGCAACAACTAAGAATAGAGCAAGGTCGTCCCGCGCCAGACTATGAACTTACAGATGACTATAATCCCTTGGAAGCTGGTTTATGGAATACCATTTCTTTTGAAAAAGGTTGTTACATTGGTCAAGAAACAATTGCTCGTTTAAATACATATAAAGGTGTTAAACAAAGACTTTGGGGAGTCCGTTTAAATGAGATGGCAGAATTAGGAACTGTTGTAAAAGTTGGAGATGAAAAAGTTGGGAAATTAACAAGTTGTACAGAAAGTAATGAGGGTTATTTTGGTTTAGTTTATATTAAGACAAAAACAGGTGGAGTAGGTTTAAAAGTTCAAGTAGGAGATGTGGAAGGGGAAGTAGTTGAAGTGCCTTTTTTGACTCATCAATATTTTGATAGTTAGAATGTGAGGAGTCAGGAGTCAGGAGACAACCCACCCCTAGCTCCTCCGGTGGAGGGAAAGTCAGGAGGAAAAGAGGTTATAAAAGAGAATAGTATTGATAATTTCAGTATTTCTTTGGTACTGTCAGTACTATCAGTCCTTAAATTTTAGGCATTGCTGAATTAAGGTATGAAAGTAGGTTTATCAAAATAACATGGGTCTAAAACCCCGCTTTTTAAGGCGCAATATTTTTGGAGAGTTGCTCACGCATCCCCTACTTCCCCTCCACCGGAGGGGTTAGGGGTGGGTTGTCTCCTGACTCCTGACTAAAAGACTTTTAAGAGCAAACCCTAATTATTAATTGTTGAAAGCGTTTTTTCCACTACTTCTGTTGCTAAACCAAAGGATAAAGTCATACCTGCTCCACTCAAAGCATTAATAATTGTGACTCCCGTTTCTGGTTGAGCGATAAATTCAGTTTTACCTGGAAGTTTTGCATAAACTCCATGCCAAGTTTCGGCAATTTCTAACGTAGGAACCCGAGCAAATTTTTTCAAGTAATCTAATATATATTGATTGATTTCTACTCGGTCGAAAGGTTCTGGGTTCAAACCATATTCATGGGAATCACCAATAATTAATTCACCTGCTGCATTTTGTGACATCATTACATGAATTCCCCACTCCGGAAAATGGGGAGTTTCTGTTTCAATTCTGGTTTTGAGTGCTGCCAAAGACGGACAGTGGGCAAAAGAAGTGTAATGAGTCAAGGTTAAACCACCACATAATGCTACACCAGCACGCCAGTTTTCAGGTTGAGGAACTGTTCGCATCATTTGTAATTTGACTTTCGTTATCCCACTGTTGGCAAAAGTATCAGGATATAAAGTTTCAAAGTCAGTTCCACTACAAACAAAAATACGATCTGCTTGCCATTTTTCTCCTCCTGCTGTGAGATAAGGATGAGAAATTTCTGTAACGACTGTGCCGAATTTGAACTCAACATTATATTCTGCTGATAAAAAACCTGGTATTTTTTTAATTGCTTCTCTGGGGTCAACTATTATTTCTGTTGCGCTCCACAATGCTCCTAATAAACCTTCAGGAATTACAGCAGGAGTTTTTTCTGCTACTTGCTCTGGTGTGAGGAAAGCTAATGTCTCTTGCTCTTGTTGAGTTGTAGTTTCTATGAATTCCTTGATTACTTGTAGTTCATCTTCTCGGTAGGCAAGATGTAGAGAACCGCATCTATCTAAATGAACACCTGCTTTTGTTCCGACTTCTAACCAAATTTCTCTTGATTTGAGGGCGCGATCGCGTAATTCGACCTTTGGCTGTCCAATTGGCCAAATCATACCAAAGTTACGAATAGATGCTCCCACTGCATAAGGGTTTCTTTCAAAGACTACTACTTTGAGACCAAGTTTGGCAACTGCTAAAGCGTGAGCTAAACCAACGATACCTGCACCGACAACGATAACATCTGTTTGATGAATTTGAGTCATGTTTTATTTCCCACTTATTCTAATAGCGTTTCTCAAGTTACTGAGATAAATTGGACTTACGCGCTGACAATAAATATAGGACTTTGTGCGTTACGCTAACGCGCTTCACACCCTACTGGACTGACACACTTTTCAAGGAGAGTAATTGTTAATTATTAATTATTGCTCTGCCGATTAATTCTCAAAGCATTTACATATAAAAGCTTCAGCCTTTTTCTGCTGAAAAAAAGTGCAACTTTTTCACCTTGAGTTACCAAAAATTTAGGATTTTGGGCGCATAATTGGGCAGAAAAATCGGTAGTGCGTCAAGGAAGTGTGGGAAGTTGGTTCGTGTGGGAAGTGTGTTCCAGTCCGCTCGAAAGTAGGAGGAATAATTGTACCTGTATCTTTCTGGGAAGTGTCTGTCTTTCGTCCTAACTTTTTGGTCTTAAAGGGTGAAAAATTTGCACTTTTTTCCCGACAAAAATCCTAAAAACTTTATATCTCAGTGCTTTTAGATTAGATATGCGGGCCCTACGCAGGCGAATCCCACACTTTACGCTCTGCACAACCGAAAAATCATTCTTACAATTCTTACTCCTACCTCATTGCTCATTCCCCTCCTGGGAGGGGTTATATAGAATCCGGTTATACAGTATATGTTTATAATTCTATCCACACTTCAATATTAAATCCCCCATCTCCCCATCTCCCCATCTCCCCATCTCCCCATCCCCCCATCCCCCCATCTCATATAATAAGTATTCAACCGGATTCTATATTAGGGGTGGGTTTTCTCCTGTCTTCCCCTCCACGGTCGGGGTTAGGGGTGGGTTCTCCACGGTCGGGGTTAGGGGTGGGTTGTCTCCTGTCTCCTACTAAAAGTAAGAGCATTCCCTAATTATTAATTGTTGAACATTTTGTCTTTTAACTCTAAGAGCGAATTGAGTAATCCATCATTGCGGTATTGTGCTAATTGCTCTTTTGTATGAGTACCATTTGTCACACCAAAAGTATATAAACAATTAGCATTAATCCCTGCTTCTAAGTCAGAAGGAGTATCCCCAATTTTAATCACAGTTTGTGAGTCTTTTATCCCTAATTTGTACATTGCTTTTTGAATCATATAAGGTGTCGGACGACCTTCGTTATTATAAATTTCAGTGGGAGTAATAGAGGCTTGAATGATTGATTTGTTGTCTCCAATATAATCGCTATTCAAATTTTTATCCCATCCTAAACGGTGTAAGATAATGTTAGTTACTTCTCGATAAAATCCAGTAGTCAAAGCAATTTTTATATTTTGCGATCGCAACCAAGTGAAAATTTCTAAACACCCCTTTGTTGGTTCTACAAACTGAGTTTTATAGTGATGTTCTAGAATTTCTTTAAATTTAGTAAAAGAAGTTTCAACTTTAGTAGAATAATCAGGATGTTCTTGACCTATTTGTGCTTGCCAAAGTGTTTCAAACACTAATTTTTTCGACCATCCCATCATTGAATTTACCAGTTCTGCTTTTGCATCAAGTCCCGTACTTGCAGCAGCTTCTAAAAAACAATTCTGGACTTCATTTCGGTCTTTGACAGTAGTACCTGCCATATCAAAGACGACTAAGTTAACTTTTGACATAAGTAAATTATTTGGAATTAATATAAACACTATAATAGACATCTTCTCCAAAAAAGGGAACAGCGAACAGCGAACAGGGGAGGATAATTGATGATACATCATAAAAATTGATTTTATTTTTGATTTTTGGAGATGTTTAATAGATATCTCCATTTTTGCATAGTAGGGGATTCAACAATTAATAATGAATAATTAATAATTAACAATTACCTCTCTTTGAAAATGGATAGGATTGACTAATCATGAAAATTTTTCTTTATTATCCCCTGAAAATGGTCGGCTTTAAAGCGCAATGTTTCGGTAAGGGAGCAGGGGATTGGGGGGAGAATTAAACATAAGAATAATTAACATTAACTTACCTTAAAGTAGTAAAAAAGTTATTCGACATAAGTTAATTACCTAATTACTGAAGTTTTAATGAAGTAGAGCATTATTTTTGGGAATTGGTATTATATTAAAAAAGTGAGGACAGTTCGAGAGCTTAAAACGAAAGACTTCGCCAGATTTTTCCTTCTTCCTTCTACTATAACTACTAATTCAAAGCTACAATACTTAAGGTTCAATTTTCTGTCCAATGTATCAAAGGTCTAAAAAAATTACTAATTATGACGAATCTACCAGAGTTTTTTAACCAACGTTATCAAGTTCAACAAGAACTAGGTTGTAATCAAAATGGGGGTCGCATTACTTATTTGTCAACCGATACTACGACAAAAACACCTGTTGTAACTAAACAATATCAATTTGCCAATTGGGCAGAATACGATAGTTATCATCGAGAAATTGAACTACTGCAACAACTCAATCATCCTAGTATTCCATCTTATCTAGATTCATTTGAAACAGAAAACGGATTTTGCTTAGTACAAGAATACAAAAATGCTCCCTCCCTTGCTCAAACACAGCATTGGACAGCAGCAGAAATTAAACAAATTGCTCGAGCAGTATTAGAAGTTTTAGTTTACCTACAACAACAAGTACCACCAATTATTCATCGGGATATTAAACCAGAAAATATCTTAGTTGAACGCAACATCTCTCAACTAAAAGTTTACCTGGTAGATTTTGGATTCGCCCGCAGTGGTTATGGTAATGTAGCAATTAGTAGTGCAGTAAAAGGCACTTTAGGATTTATGCCACCAGAACAATTATTCAATAGAGAACTAACAAAAGCATCAGATTTGTATAGTTTAGGTGCAACTTTAATCTGTTTATTAACTAATACAAAATCCAGTGAAATAGGCAAACTAATTGATGATAGCTATCGAATTAATTTTAAAAAATTGATACCAAAACTAGAACCAGCATTTGTTAATTGGCTAGAAAAAATGCTGGAACCAAATTTAAAACATCGCTTCCCCAATGCAGAGATTGCTCTGGAAATGCTGAAATCTATTGATGATGCAGAAAATATTAAAACTCAAACAATGCAATTTGGGATGAAAAAAACTAGGAAAATATTTACTGGGGTAGCAACAATTAGTTTGTGTTTAATCGCATTTTCTAGTACCATAGCAGCACTAACAACTTGGGGTGAAAATAAATGGTTAAATTCTCGGATAGAGTTAGAAAGGTCTCGTTCTAATGCCAGAAAGCAGCATTTGCAACAAGTTTTATTGCAAACAGGTCAGTGTCCTAGGTGTGAATTAAATAATATTAACTTAGCTTATGGAAACTTGAAAAATGTCAACCTCAAAGATGCTAGTCTAGAAGGTGCCGACCTTAATAATACTAACCTCGAAGATGCCGATCTCTGGAAAGCAAGTTTGGGAGGTATTAACCTGTCATCTGCTAACTTATCAAATGCTGACTTAAGAGGTGCTAAACTCAGATACGCTAACTTACAGTCTGCCAACCTCTGGAGTGCTAATCTAGGATATGCTAATCTGTGGAATGTTAACCTCAATCAAGCAAATCTTCGAGATACTAATTTGTGGGGAGCTAATCTTGGTTATGCCAAGTTAGAAAACGCTAACCTGAAAAATGCTAAACTCAGATACGCAAATTTATTTAGTGCTGAGTTAGAGAATGCCAATCTCGAAAATGCGAATTTGAAGAATGCCAAGTTAGATGGTGTTAATCTCAAAGGGGCTAAGTTAAAACAGGCTAATTTGAAAGATGCTATACTCGCAGGATACAAAACTCATGGCTATCGCAGTGTGAATTTAGAAAATGCCGACCTCGAAAGTGCTAATCTCGAAGGTAGTAATCTCGAAAATGCTAATCTACTAGGTGCCTACTTGAAAAATGCTAATCTCAGCGAAGCTTCTCTCGAAGGTGCTGACTTACGGGGTGCGAATCTTACGAATGCTAATCTCAGCAAAGCTTATTTACGAGGTGCAAATCTTCGTGGTGTCAACCTTCGCGGTGCTAAACTGGACAGTGCAAATATTCGAGATACTGACCTCAAAGGTGCAATCATGCCTGACGGTAGTATTCATCCTTAAATTATTGGGTGCATCTCAATGCATGAATAAAGCCAAAAATTTATCGCTTTTAGGGAACAGGGAACAGGGAACAGGGAACAGAGAATATATAGGAAAAAAGTATTTTTGCACATAAGAGATGCACCCAAATTATCATTACCAAATAATTAAGATTTAAAGCCTCTCCTTTACCTTTAAAGGAGAAAAAAAAGTGGTTGTTCGCGGATCTCGGAACGGAGTTCTATCTTCAAAGCGAACCGTAGGGTGGGATGGATGGGTTATATCAAATCCGGGGGAATTGGACATAAAAAAAATCTTGAATCGTCATAACTACGCTCATCTTTGTGATTCTCTCTCTTCCTGACTCCTGACTTCCCCTCCTGGGAGGGGTTAGGGGTGGGTTAACTCCTACCTTCAAAAGATTTTATACCGATGCTACCGGATTTGATACTACCTAACCATATCCAATTGACCAAGAGAAGAAAAAATTTTCACGCTCCGCGTTAATCCTCTTCTTTTCAAGGAGAGGTAATTATTAATTATTAATTGTTGAAGATGTTTGCTTAATTAGTTATTAAAAAACCACTCCATCTGTTCCCTATTATATAGAACCCCTAACCGTATCTTTTGAGGTAAAGGTTATACTTAAGTAGCGATCGCCAATTATCCTAAACAAGAGTTAGGTAAATGCCATATTCAAGCAGTTTAACAGACAAAGAATGGGT
>JAXHSW010000252.1:0-11344 GCA_034190295.1 Cyanobacteriota bacterium
CCCTACTCCCCCACTCCCCTACTCCCCCACTTAATTAGTAGAAGCTTCCTCCGGCAACAAAACCCTCGCTCGAACAAACCGTAAACCACTCACTCCCTGTAGAGGTTCAACCAAACCACTCTCAAATTTATCCTCCACCCAACCTTCACGAACTAAATAACGGAAATATTGTTGATATTCTTGCCACTCCTCATCAGTAGAATAAACCACAGTCAACATCCCTGGTTGAGTTATCCGTTCCTTAGTTTCCCGATCCACACCTTTATCAATTCGCTTTTTAACAATTTCATAACGAATATCGCGAGTACCTTTGACATCAAACAACCTTTCTGTACTTTCATTGTGATAAATATCAATTGTAGAATTCTGCACTAACACCAGATGTACAACTCCCAAAGTAACTTCCTCAGATTCAGCTTTCAGGCGCAAAATTGTTCTAGCACAATCACAAATTGCTCGTAGTTGCTCATAACGTAAACTACAGAGATGAAATTTACTAAATTTAGGATTAATAGATTTTCCCAAATATATCATGTGGTCTATGCCATCGGTAGCCTCAAAATCACAATGGTGAGGTAGAATTTGTTGCATCTGCTTTTGCCACTTTTCCCAAGTATTTTGAAGATGGTAGTTAATTTTGTGCAACATCTGGTCATAGCGATCGCGAGCTTGATACACGCTATTATGCTCATTTTCACAAGCAGTTCGATAAGCTTCTACAGCAGTTTTGACAGCATCTCCACATTCTTCCAGAAAATAATCAAAGTAAATTTCCAAATGTAAACGTAGATAGTCTCTCGCTGTAATTTCACTATCCACTGATACTTTTTCTTCTAGAGACTTAATATATTCCCATATATTTTGTCGTAGTTGCTGACAAAAAGCACTATCTTTTGTTTGACAAACAGTTTCGACAATTGTTAACCCCAAGCAAAATTGTGTCAGCAGATCGGTTTGAATTGCCCGATTACGTTCCGTAGAAGAACCGCGAATATCACAGATACCATAAAGAGGATAGACATCTTCAAACACAATTGTTTCTGGTGGTAATCCCCAACTACGTCGTTCTGCTTCTTGTAAAAACCGCCATTCAACTGCCGGGTGAATATTACGAATATTTGTGAACCGTTGTTGAATTGTTTGACGAACTGCAGTGGTCAAAGGTGGAATAATTTCCTGAGCGTGTTTGTAATCAGAGGGATAAAAATTGTTAGGTCGCTTGCTGGTTAATCCTACTATTCCCAAAACTTTTTGAAGTCCAGAACTATCTTCTGGACAGGCAGCTTTAATTACTAAAGGAATTAGTAGTAAGGAGCGTACCCCTTTTTGATATAGATTTTGTTCGCACTCAGTTTGACAATATATCTTCAGGTCGGGAATATTCTGAATTTGATTATCTTTAGCAGTTTTCACAATCGGAGAATCCTGTAGACTCTTTATGGAATATATTCCAGGATAGTTGCTTGTCGTTAAATACTCACTACCGATAAATAATTTAAGTTGTTTTTCTCCCTCATTGCGCAGTAGAATCATATCATCTGCTCGGAATAGCGATCGCAATAATCTATCAATTTGCTGAAATTTATCTTGCTGCATTAATGATTCTGGTTCCACTAACAGTTGAGTTAGTCTTCGTTTTTGTTCTTTAACTGTTACATCCAATCCTTCGAGTAAAAATAAACCCTCTAGTTGGAAATTTTCCAATTTTAACTGTTGGGCTAAAATTTCTAGATTTCCCGGTTTGAGCAACCAAGTTATTTGTTCAGGTGTTGACATTGATGGGAAATTGACATCTGTAAAATCATCTACAGTTTTGTCAACTCTTTGTACTTTTTGTGATGAGCAACAAAACCAAAATTCTATATACTGTGGTTCTGAGTTTTTTGGGCAATTAATGGTTGATACGATTGAATCATTTTGAAATTGTAGATTTGCTGTATCTATTTGATAAAGTTCTTTGAGTACCCAGTGTAAAACTTGCAAGCGGTACAGTTTTTCTAGTTCTGTTTTCTCCCAATCATTTATCAAATCATTGAGCTTAATGTTTTGCTTTGATTCTATTTCATCGATCCTGTCTATTCCCATGAGCTGGCAAAAAGCACTATTAGCATATTTAATGCTGAGACTACTTGTTTCTACAATTGCTGTTAATATTCTGCTGTGGTGTGGAAAATTTTCCAGTCGCTCTATTATTTGTCTCCAAATTTTTAGTTGCTCGACTTGATTATGGTGATTTGATAGTTGAGATGATACAGCTTGTAATAGTTCCTCTATATTCTCACTGTTTTCGACGGGAGAAGTTTTCCCTGGTAAAGCTTTTGTATAATATTTGTTATTTTTATCCGTAGTTTTTTGTTTGGAAGTATGCATACGTTTTGCACCTGATATTTTGAATATTTATTTTATGTATAGCAGGGAACACCGGAGATGAGAACAGTGGCAAAAGCTTTTCTCTGTCTCAGGTTCATCATCAACATAAGTCAAAAACCAACTCCTTATCTATAGAACCCTTATGGTATCTTTGTATGCGGTATGTGGTTTTGCCATAGAACTCATTGTTCAGTCCTGGTGAAGTCAGGAAATTCAGGAACGAGAATAGGGGAAAAAAGGTTGAAAGTTGAAATTTGCTCCCACCCTGACCACACCTCCCACCCTGACCACACTCCGCATCTTTAACTATATAAAAATATAGACCGCTCTCAAATGGATGCTCTTTATACGATTTTAAACCAGGCAGAGTTTTTGATAATTGGCCATAAAATCCAAGATGGAAGCTATATACCTGGACAAACTTCCGTTGAGGTTGATACTGGACAAAGATTTACTAATAGGTTAATAATATTAAATAATATTATGGGCGAAACTATATAAAGTTTAAACTATTGACATAATATATATATTATGATAAAATAATTTGATTAAATTAAAATAGATTAATATTTACCGAAAATTGTGGTTTAAAGCCGACCCTTTTAAGGGGATAATAAAGAAAAATTTTCCTTTTATTCAATCAATTCCGTTTTAGGGAGAGGTAATTATCAATTATCAATTATCCATTATTGAAGATATGCTTTAATATTGAATAGAGTTAAGGAAAAAAAACAGTAGTTAAAGTGGTTTTGAAGAAGTAAATTATAAAATGATAAGCGATCGCATAAAAGTTGTTTTGCTAAAAAAATACCTAGATATATTTTATACTCAAAATATTTTAAAGATATTCAATATGCAGAGTTGAAAAAAAATATACGCTGAATTGGCTACATATCTATTATATTAGATTGAAGTTAGATTGAAGTTAGAACCAAAATAGTTATAGATTATGGGGATAGGAAATTAGGTGATGAATAAAGGATTACGTTGTTGTAAAAGAGAAAAAACAATAATTCAACAGAAATATTTTTCAAAGTTTGAAAAAGCAAGAAATAAAATATAAACAGAAACTAACTGTCTATCTAAGAACCCTTTAGATTGCACAATTGGAAAAAAATTTAGGCAAAAAAAAGAAAAAACCTTTCAGATCGTATATAATAAAAAACTACTACTAGCTAGCTGAAATTGCTTTATGTTTGAAGCCCTTGCCGACCGCTTAGAAGTCGCCTGGAAAAAACTAAGGGGTCAAAATAAAATAACAGACTCCAATATTCAAGAAGCCCTACGAGAAGTCCGTCGTGCTCTATTAGAAGCAGATGTTAACTTACAGGTTGTGAAAGACTTTATAGCCGAAGTTAGCACCAAAGCTAAAGGGGCAGATGTATTAACAGGAGTAAGGCCAGACCAACAGTTCATCAAAATAGTCCATGATGAGCTAGTGCGTGTCATGGGAGAAACCAATGCTCCCCTAGCCAAAGCCGAACAAGCACCAACTATCGTTCTGATGGCAGGTTTACAAGGGACAGGTAAAACCACAGCCTCAGCAAAATTGGCCTTACATCTACGAAAAGAAGATAGAAGTACCTTGCTAGTTGCCACCGATATCTATAGACCTGCTGCTATAGACCAGCTAGTGACTCTAGGTAAGCAGATAAATGTATCCGTATTTGAATTAGGCACAGATATAGACCCTGTAGAAATAGCTCAAAAAGGGGTAGAAAAGGCCAAGACAGAAGGCATAGATACTGTAATTATAGATACAGCAGGTCGGCTGCAAATTGACAAAGATATGATGGCGGAACTCGCCAAAATCAAAGCAGCAGTTAAGCCCCAAGAAACATTGCTAGTAGTAGATGCAATGACAGGTCAAGAGGCGGCAACATTGACCCGTACCTTCAACGATGAGATAGGGATTACAGGGGCAATCCTCACAAAAATGGACGGGGATACAAGAGGAGGGGCAGCCTTATCAGTACGTCGAATTTCTGGCCAGCCAATAAAATTTGTGGGGGTGGGAGAAAAAGTAGAAGCCCTACAACCTTTCTACCCAGAGAGGATGGCTTCTCGAATTCTGGGCATGGGAGATGTACTTACCCTGGTAGAAAAAGCTCAGGAAGAGTTTGACATAGCTGATGCAGAAAAAATGCAAGAGAAAATTCTCTCAGCTAAGTTTGACTTTACAGACTTCCTGAAGCAAACGCGACTGATGAAAAACATGGGTTCTCTGGGAGGAATTATGAAATTAATTCCAGGAATGAATAAAATGACTGACGATCAGTTGCAGCAGGGAGAAACTCAACTCAAACGCTGTGAGTCTATGATTAATTCAATGACAAAGCAAGAGCGCCAAACCCCAGAACTTTTAGCAAAATCTCCTTCCCGACGAAAACGTATTGCCCGTGGTTCCGGTTATGCTGAAAAAGATGTGAGTAAACTGGTCAGTGACTTCCAAAAAATGCGATCGCTCATGCAACAAATGGGACAAGGAGGAATGCCAGGCATGGGGATGCCAGGAATGCCTGGTATGGGAATGCCAGGAATGCCTGGAGGTAAAACACCTCCAGGAATGCCAAACTACCCCGGTATGGGCGGTGGCAAAAAGAAAAAGAAACAGAAAAAGAAAAAGGGCTTTGGGCAACTTTAAAGGAGCACTCAGCACTCAGCACTCAGCAATCAGTAGGATAATTTTTTTTGACGTTGAGAAGGGGATTTTTGCCCCAGGCCAAAAAGCTGATAGCTGAATGCTAAAAGCTGATAGCTAGTTAAGAATACGGTAGCAGGTAATAAGAGTCCTAAAATATCTAGTGGCAAACTATAAATTTGGCAAAAGATGTCTAATACTTTCTTCGTTACTATGAAACACAATAGCTTACAATTCCAAACAGGAGTATAATCACTCGAAATGATCAAACTGCGATTAAAGAAATATGGAAAAAAACGGGAGACTAGCTACAGGATAGTAGCAATGAATAGCAGTTCCCGACGTGATGGCCGTCCATTAGAAGAACTCGGCTTTTACAACCCCAGAACAGATGAAACTAGATTAGATGTACCAGGAATAACCAGACGTCTTGAACAAGGCGCTCAACCAACACAAACAGTGCGTGACATATTGAGAAAAGCCAATGTCCTTGAATCACCAAGAACCGGAATTAACACCCAAGAGAATGTATCAGTTTCCCATGCAGAATCGACAGAAGCCGTTACCAATACCCAACCAGGCGAAGAAACTGCCAGTACCGAAGCCAGCCAAACCAGTGACAGTGAGTCAACTGAAACAACAGCTACCGAGTCTGAGGAATAATTCTCAGTCAGCTGACCCTGATTACGCAGAAATAGTGAGATGTTTAATTGAGCCATTTCTAGAATCACCAGAGTCTTTACGAGTAGACTGTGAAGTAAATCCTCGGCAAGCAAAAGCCTGGATTCGTTTAGCTTTTGATGAATTTGAAAAAGGACGAGTATATGGTCGTGGAGGACGTAATATCCAAGCAGTTCGTACTGTGTTAGCAGCATTAGCTCAAACAGCAGGTCAATCTGTGCATTTGGAAATATACGAAGACCATTCAGAGACACCACGTCCTTCCCCTTCTTACTCTTATAACAACCGAGAAGAAGGAACTTATGAAAGGAGGACGATGCCAATTACTCGCCCTTCCTACAACAATCGAGAAGAAGGAACTTATGAAAGAAGGACTATGCCAATTACTCGCCCTTCCTACAACAGACAAAGAGTATCTCGTAGTCGTAGTACAATTCCAAGTCCGATAAAATATAAACGAGACGAGTATGGAATGAGGTAAAAACGACCGGAATGCCACCACTAAAACTTTGATAAGGGATAGTGGGGCATTACTTTAATTATTCTAAGATAGGAGGGTAAATTATTGAGAAAAGTAGATAGATGGTTCCCTATTTGGAAAACCTATAGAAAAAATTTGTCTTTGGCAGTCCGCGATCGCCTTCCTTCCCTACCAACAAAAATTTTGATAGCCAATGAGCTAGCTACTGCTGACACTTGGAGGAAGAAGCAGAAATTATTTGTTAGCGAGTTTTAGCAAATATGGAACAGAAAACGACCTTAGCATGACAGAGACAGTAAGAATAGAGCTGCCTACTATTGAGAGCGCGATCGCACTTTCTGGCGATCGGGAAGAAAATATTAAACTACTGGCACGACACACAGGGGCAAATGTTGTACTGCGTGGACAAGAATTATCGATCGGCGGCACGGCCACTCAAATAGAACGATGTCAACAAATTGTGCGATCGCTCGAAAGCCTCTGGAAACATGGTAAAACCATTACTGGAGTAGAAATTCTCACTGCTCGCAATGCTATTGATACCAACCGTCAAGATGACCTGCAAGAACTTCAACAAGACGTTCTGGTTAAAACCCGTCGTGGGTTAGAAATTCGTGCTAAAACTTTCCGTCAACGAAAATATGTACAAGCTATCCGCACCCGCGATATGACTTTTTGTGTGGGTCCTGCTGGTACAGGTAAAACATTCTTGGCAGCACTTCTAGCAGTTAAAGCACTTTTAGATAATCAATATGAACGTTTGATTTTAACTAGACCTGCTGTAGAAGCTGGAGAAAAATTGGGATTTTTACCAGGCGATCTGCAACAGAAAATTAATCCCTATTTACGACCTCTATATGATGCTCTTTATGAATTAATAGAACCAGAAAAGGTAACTACTTTGATGGAGAAAGGTACTATTGAAGTTGCGCCTTTAGCATATATGAGAGGTCGAACTCTGAATAACTCTTTTGTAATTCTTGATGAAGCTCAAAATACCACTCCTGCTCAGATGAAAATGGTATTAACTCGCTTGGGTTTCCGCTCAAGAATGGTGGTAACGGGAGATATTACTCAAACAGATTTACCCCTAAGTCAAAAATCTGGTTTAACAGTTGCTATGAAAATTCTACGAAATGTAGAAGGTATTGCTATTTGTGAATTATCTCAAGCAGATGTGGTACGACATCCTCTAGTACAGAAAATAGTTGCTGCTTATGAGCAGTATGAAAAATAAGGCGTTGCTGAAGCGCGTGTATGGCAGTAGGGCAGTAGGGGAGTAGGGGAGTAGGGGAGTAGGGGAGTAGGGGAGTGTGGAATGGGCATCTTGCCCGTTCTTATATCTTTGGGAGTAGGGGAGTAGGGGAGAGAAAGATTTTGCAATGGCGTTTGTGATGGAAAATTTTTTTAGTAATTGTATCGGATATGATATCATACCTTAAATTACCAACGCCAAAAATAAATAATTAAATAATATTTCTATCTATGACTACTAACCTAAAAGATTTTTTAGAAGCTTGTGAACAATTGGGAACTTTACGCTTAATTGTGACAAGTAGTGCTGCAGTATTGGAAGTTAGGGGCAAAATTCAAAAGTTATTTTATGCTGAACTTCCTAAAGGCAAGTACGCTAATATGCACACTGATATTGTTGAGTTTCATCTAAACATGGATTTGATTAAACAGGTAAAGTTTGAGACTGGAGAGGCAAAAAGAGGAAATTTTACTACTTATGCAATTCGTTTCTTAGATAATGAAGATAAAATTGCTTTGAGTGCATTTTTACAATGGGGAAAACCAGGAGAATATGAACCTGGACAGGTAGAAACTTGGCAAGATTTGAAAGAAAAATATGGTGAAGTTTGGGAACCTGTTCCTGTTGAAAGTTTGGAATAGTGAGAGAGCGAAATATTAGAGAAATATAGCGTTTTTATCTGGGATGTGGAAACCTAGTGCCGCTACGCGGACGTCAGAAGTCATAAGTCGTAGGGGCGAATGGCATTCCCCCTCATAAGTCTTCATTGGTAAGGCTTTTAGGATTTTGTAACTGGTCAGTTATTTCCCCCATTCTGCACCAGTGCTATTAAAAAGGGAATAGAGAATAGTAAAGGATGGAAAACAACATTAAATCCCACATTCCGCACCACAAAATGTAGTATAGAAGCAGGAGTCAGGAAGACCGAGTCAGGAGACAGCAATTCTGGAGAAAATCATAGCTGCCGCGATCGAGTAAACGATAGAGCAAGTATTTATGCGTAAATTATTTACTCGGAATTTGATGAACGAAAAAAGTAATTGAGATGATTTGCATAGTATAAATATCTACCAAGCTACGTCTTTTATACTACTTTGAATATTACAAGTTGAATTGCGGAATGTGGGTTACATCTCATTTGAAAAAACTATATTAAAGTCAAGTATAGCAATCCTATTTCAGTAGATTTTTTACAAATCATTTGGGATTGCTATAGTTTGTAAATATGATATTTGTGTTCTATTTTAATAAAAACTACTATCGCAGTAGAAGGAAAAGTAATATCATATCTCTTTGAATAACCACTTCGGAAAAATTTAGGGAGTAGGAGGGAGTAGGGGAAATTTGTTTGCTCCGCATTCCGCACCGAAAAAATATTCTCTCTCAAAAGAAGAACATTTTTATTATGGCTAATTAATAAGACTTGATATAAGGACAGATCAAAAGCTTAAAACTCAGACAAAGCAATATTTTTCCTTCTTCCCTCTTCCTTCTTCTTTATCAAAAAATAACATAAATGAATAATGCTACATCTACTCAAAATCACGATTTACAGTGTTAGGGGAAAAAGCAGGCAAACAAATAGCAATATATTCTGCTCCCTCTGCACCAGGTGTACTATATTTTACCCATTCTCCTTTGCGAGCTATTACTGCTTGGCCAGCATTAACTTCTAACTGACCACCTTCATATTCAACACATAGTTTCCCCTTTAGTACCAGAGTAAATTCATCAAATTCTGGCCTTTGACCTGGTTCCATCCAACCACTGGGAGAGTGCATTTGAGCAATGCTAATAGCATCTGTTTGACTATTGACATGACCAATATATTCGTCAATTTGCTTGGGTTTATTACCCGTAGGTTCAATCCGAGTAGGCTTTTCAATCAATTGTGGCATAATTTTTATACGTTTTAGTTGGGATTCACTAACATTAAAGGCTGATTATATTCTACGGGTTGCCCATTTTCGATTAAAATTTCCACTATTTGTCCAGAAACCTCAGCTTCAATCTCATTCATAACTTTCATCGCCTCAATAATACAAACTGTTTGGCCAGAAGTAATTCGATCGCCCACTTCTACAAATGATGGTTCATCAGGAGCAGGAGCGCGGTAAAAAGTGCCCACAACTGGAGATAAAATTTCTTCAAATTTGTTTGAGACTGTAGGAGGTGTTCCTGAAGTTATGGCAGCAGTTTTTGTAGCTGTTGTGTCTAATGAGGTAGCAGCAGGAGAAACAAATTCGGAAGGGTCAGTCCCATCAGCAGAAGGTAATGAGAGGCGATCGCTAAATGAAGTTCCTTTACGGACTGTTAATTCCAAATCTCCACTTTTTAAAGTCAACTCCGAAATATTAGTTTGGTCTATTGCTGTCAGTAGTTCTCGCAGTTGATGTAAATCTAATTGCACTGTTTTTATATCCTCACTTAATCGGCCTTCAACTCAATTAATTAATATAAAAAAAAATAAGAGTTTATTACTGTTTTAGTATAGATGTAGAAGTGTGAAATTCAAAGCCATAATTTTTTTATTACAAAAGTTAGCTTGAGATTTAGACGCAAGCATAATTACTACATTATTAATAAAAGAATGTAGCAGTTTAGAGAAAAATAAACACAGGAAGTAAGCTCCCTTCCAGGAATGCTGAATGATACTTCTTAATAAAACCTAAATTAAAATAAATTAGAATTGATTTAATTAAAATTTTATCTCTTTTTTCTCTCTATTAAATACATATTAAAATCTTATCAAGGGGCTTTGTGCAGAATTACACCACACATTTATTAAGCCCCGTCAAGAGACCTCAGAATTACACAATCAATGCCTAACTTACTTCTACAATAAATCTAGTTTTCTGCTATTACTCTCTACCCAAATAAGAACCATTTCGAGTATCTATCTTAATCCGTTCTCCCTTAGATATAAATAAAGGAACCATAATTTGAGCCCCTGTTTCGACAATGGCAGGTTTACTACCACCAGTAGCAGTATCTCCTTTAACACCAGGGTCAGTGTCAGTTACCTCTAAAGTTACTGAGTTGGGCAGTTCCACTTCTATTACTTGTTCGTCCCACTTAACAACATTAACCTCCATACCTTCAATTAGATACTTAACACCCTCGCCAATTTGCTCGGAACTTAAACTGGCCTCCTCATAAGTTTCCATATCCATAAACACAAATTGGTCAGCATCTTTATAAGTATGCTGCATAAGTCTCTTGTCCAAAGTAGCTTGAGGTACTGTTTCACCAGCTCTAAATGTTCGTTCCACTACACTACCAGTTTGTGCATTTTTGAGCTTTGTTCGGACAAAAGCAGAACCTTTGCCTGGTTTAACGTGCAGAAATTCTACTACCCGCCAAACTGAACCATCCAATTCAATAGTCACACCGGGGCGAAAATCATTACTAGAAATCATATAACAACGTTATTGCGGTTTTTAATTAAATTAATCAGATTAGAACTTAACATTAGACATCGTACAATATTCGGGAGTCGGAAAAATTGTCAAATATTCTGGGAGTAGAAAGCAATTTTTAGCACCTCGTCAAAAGAATTTTATGTTAAATCTCTGATGATGCGCGATCGCGCATCAAAAGTTTTTTCGTCTCAGACATATTAAGACATATAGTAGTACGTTATTTTGTTAATGCTTAGAAATGAATTTGGTAAGTAGGTAGGCATGAAAAAAATTAAGTATGTAACAAAAAGTAAAGTAGTTACTCAGCTTTTTCCCTTCTCCCTTTCGGTTGTGCATCAGTAAAGTGTGGGATTCGCCTGCGTAGGGCCCGCATATCTAATCTAAAAGCACTGAGATATAAAGTTTTTAGGATTTTTGTCGGGAAAAAAGTGCAAATTTTTCACCCTTTAAGACCAAAAAGTTAGGACCAAAGACAGACACTTCCCAGAAAGATA
>JAXHSW010000253.1:0-11211 GCA_034190295.1 Cyanobacteriota bacterium
TTCTTTCTCCTCCTGAGGACTGAGGACTGAGGAGTTCTGACTTAACCATTCTATGGCTGTTTAACCGGATTTGATATTACTCATACTTTTAATTCTATAAAGCTGATAGCTGATAGCTGACTGCTGAATGCTTACAATAATACTCTCCCCTTAAGAACAGTATTTAAGGAATATAAACTTTAAGGTTAAGATAGCTGACTTTCGTAGTAAGATTTCATTTTGGCTAAATTAATAAGCTTTGATCGCGCACTAAAAATAATAGGTGATAGCTGATAGCTTACGATAATAATTGAAATAGAGCAGTCCCTTTTTAGTTTCCTAAATCTATTTGTTGTTGACTGGGGGGAGTTGTAAATCCAGTTTTATCAAGAATATAAACAACTCCAACTGATAAAATTGCTCCTGCGATTAATCCAATTGCTATTAATACTAAAATAAACCGCTCCAGCATTACCTTAGTTTCAGGATTATAAGATTCTATGACTTCCATTTTGTCATTTTGGTCATTTTTATTTTTTTCTGATTCAACTGAATAATTATCTAAAGGTTGAAAATTTGAATTAGGCATTTTATTCATTCATTGGTAATTGGTAATAGCTCAAACAGCCTCAACATCTATGGAATGGTAGGTTTGTAGAACTGGATATAGCTATGGTATCTTATCATAACTGATTAGAAGAAGTAGGAAGTAAGAAGGAAGAAGTAGGAAGTAAGAAGGAAGAATTCAATAATGCGCGAATGCGCGAATTACCTCTTCTTTTCAAGAAGAGGATTGGGTTAAAAGGAATTTTTTTTCTTTTTTCTCCATGAATGGAGAGGCTTTATACCTTAATTTTTCGGTAAGAAGGAAGAAGGAAGAAGTAAGAAGGAAGAAGTAAGAAGGAAGAAGGAAGAAGTAAGAAGGAAGAAGTAATACCATTTATCAAAAATTTTTCTACATTTTATTGAGTGGGAGACCCATCCCTAAACCCTCCCAGGAGGGGGAATGGGTAGGGACGTTGCATACAACCTCCGTACAGAGAAATAAACATAAGACCCCGCCCTTAAAGACCGAGTTTAAATTAATGCTAAATAGCTAACAATCTACATTTTGAAGTGCCGAATGTAGGTTTAATAGTAATCCTAAATGATTATTTATAGCAGTGGAAAAAAAGGTGAAGATATATCAAAAGCTGAAAACTCAGACAATGCCAGATTTTTCCTTCTTCCTTCTTCTTTCCTCCTTCTGCTATACAAAAAAATACAGTAGAAATTAGTCTCTCGTTTCTA
Organism: Cyanobacteriota bacterium; assembly: GCA_034190295.1. Classification (GTDB taxonomy): domain Bacteria; phylum Cyanobacteriota; class Cyanobacteriia; order Cyanobacteriales; family Microcoleaceae; genus Okeania. The sequence continues at coordinate 1,270 of JAXHSW010000253.1, forward strand.
CTGTATTTAAAGTCACAGCTTCAAGAATGCGCGAATGCGCGAATTACCTCTCCTTGAAAAGAAGCTGATAGCTGATAGCTGATGGCTGTTTGCGCAGCATTCCGCAGGAAATACTTACATTTTAAGGACTACAACAATCAGTATTATCATTAATATTTGTAACTCGATAATCTAAACCTTTTGTTTCCTTCGGATGCCTATTTTTAGAACGTCGGCAATCAAATTGTTGTGCTGAATTTAATGGAATATCTGTATAAGGTTCAACAGGCAAAAAATCCTGATGATAAGGACCATTTTGGTCTGTATAAATTTTGAAAGTTTTATCACAAACAGCCATTCTTTGACCTCTGTGCAAAGTATGACCATCATCATCAACTACCTTTTTCCAAGGACCTTTATAAATTACACCCTGATTCCTTTCTAAACATTCTCCTTCTTTTCCTTTAAAAGCACGAACTGTCACAGAATTAAATTCAATTCCATCTATTACTTGCCATGGTTTTTCTTGACGTTTGAGAATTTCAACTCCGTAAAAACCAGCCTCTTCAAACATTTTCAGAAAAACATCTTCTCGAAATGCTCCAGCAATACAACCACTCCATAATTCCGGGTCATTAATAATGTTTGGAGTGGGGTATTCATCGCAGACAATATCAGAAATAACTGCTCTACCACCTCGCTTTAAAACTCTATAAATTTCACTAAATAGTTTTTCTTTATCTTGGGGGCGGACTAAATTCAACACACAATTAGAGATGACTACATCAACACTATTATCTGGAATTAAAGGTTGTTCTTTGCGGAGAGTATTACATTCTGATTCAAAAGCTGCTAGAGCATCAATAGAAGTAATAGGATTTGCAGTAAGCCACTGTTCAACTATGTCTACATTAAGGGCTAAATCCTGAATTTTTCCTTTGACAAATTTGGTATTTTTGTATCCAATTTTAGTAGCTATTTCATCTTGATATTTTCGAGCTAATCCTAACATATCATCATTAAAATCTACTCCTATTACTTGCCCTTCAGCACCAACTTTTTGAGCAATAATATAGCAATTTTTTCCAGCACCCGAACCTAAATCTACAACTGTTTCTCCTGGAGAAATATAAATAGTAGGATCGCCACAACCATAATCTTTTTGAATAATTTCTTGAGGTAAAATATCTAGATAGTTTTCCTCATATTCAGTCGGACAACATAGATCTGGTTGTACTTGTTGAGCGCCTGCTTGATAACGCGTTAAAACTGCATTTTCAATATTATAGTTAGCAGTTAATTGTTCATTTGTAGTTGTATCGGTCATTTCAGTTATCAGTTATCAGTTATCAGTTATCAGTACCTCTAGTTAAAGTCAGAGGCTTGAAATATTGAACTTTATTTTCTCTTGGTCGATTGGATATGGTTAGGTAACCCATCCATCCCACCCAACGGGTGCGCTGCGCTAACGACCGCTTTTTTATCCCCTTGTAGAGCGGTAGCTCGCAGCGCAGCTAAGGGGAGGCTTCAGACATTATTTTTTGGTCATAGATAAATCTTGTTCCAATTTTTCCCAATTCATTATATCTATCAAATAATCTAGCTGAAAATGACAAACATTAAGGAAATTTTCACAAAGTATGGTTTATATCTTGTGAACATTTCTCTAGTTATATATTTTTATTTAAAACACTTTTAAATGAGTTTTTGCTGAGAAAAAGTAAAGAATAAGAGAATAAATAGGTAGACATCTTTACATCAAAGATTGTTGAAGTAATAAATTTTCCATACTACTCTAAGTTCTAGACATCTACATAAAAGAAGGAGTAGGGAGTAGGGGGAAAGAATTGATGAATAAGAGTGCAATAATTGATTTTATTTTTTGTATTTCATATAGAAAATCGTGGTTTGTCCTGGGTAGTAATGGTGAAGATATATATTTTTTAATTTCTCCCCACACTCCCCACACTCTTCACACTTCCCACACTCTTTCTACTATTACTACGCACCACTATGTTCTCCCTTCTTCAAGGTCGCTTTAATATATACCTTCTGAAAAACCAGGCTAAGAAACTGCCAATAATAACTAATATAAATTTGTACAATAGTGTATTTTGACAAAGAAAAAAGTTGTTACAAAACATAGATTTACATTCTGCTATTACATTAAAGCCTGCTAAACTAGCAAAAGCTACTCCTGAACCTACTACCGCAATGAATTCTTGAAAGTCGCGATCGCTCTTGGCTTTTTCTGTTTCTATTTGAGTGTGGATAGCATTAATATTATCTTCTAATAATCTCAGTCCTAGCTCAAAACTTTCTAAATCTTTTGTGATTTGCAAGAGATATTTTTCTTCAACTAATTGACTAAATTTTTCTAAAAAATTGATGTTTGTTTGATTAGATACTACTTTTTTTGTGGCTCTTTTAGTAATAGTTTGTAATCTTTTATCGTAATTGTTTAAGTTGATTTCTATGGTGCCTTGTTGAAATTTTAGATTATTGAGATTGCTGGTGTATTGCTTGATAATAACTTGAACTTTACTCAGGATATCGCTAATTTTTTGCAACTTATTAATCTTGGCATTCTTTTGAGTAATATTTTCTTCTATAGATTCAGTTATTGTCTGAATTTGACTAAATTTTTCTTTAGTTTTATTTGTTAAAATACGGCTTTGACCGTAAGCCCAAATGATTTTGTGGTGGTAATAAAATAAGCACATCCAGTCTTTATAGAATTCGCCTAATTTCTGGAATGTTTTTTGGTCTGGATAGATAGCAATAATAATATGTTGAGTTTGAACAACAGTAAAAATTTCTTTGTCTCCTATTTTTACTATCTCTTGTTTTAAGCTATTGTTAGAATATTCAAAAATTCTGGCTCCAATAAATTCACCTTTGCTGTCAAATTCTATTTCTTCTACATTCGGAAAAATTGCTTTGTAAAATTCTTGGGCAATTTTTTCTATTTCTTCTGGGGTTTTTTCTGAGGAGTTAGGTAGGTAAGCAGATAACATCCAGGTCTGACCTAATGTTGCTGTATTTTCTCCTAATTTTTGTTGAATTTTTTCTCTTAATTCGGCAAAATGTTCGGGCAGTTGTTTGTCAGGTGCAGCAACTTCTAATAATAGTCCGTAACTGTCTCCTAGTCGTACTGGATAATAATAACCATTTTCTAGGGAAGTATCAGAATCTAAAGGAGCATAAATAGATTTAAGAAGGTGAAGATATTCTACTTCTAGGTTTTGGTTTTGGTTGTTATCTTGTCCGTCTTGTTTTAATTTTTCCCGAACATCTGTATGGAATTTTTGATAAAAATATTGGCGTTTTTGTTCTATGTCTTTTTCATCATCACCAAGACTGTTTTTCAGGTCATAGAGAAATAAGTCAATGGTAGGATTAATAATATCGGTCATTTCAGTTATTAGTTAATAGTTTTAATATATAAGATTGTGTGAGTTGATAGAATTTTCCCGCTTGACCTAACCTACACAAAAGCTGAAAATTTTTGTAATTATGGTTTATTTATTCTCTGACCGATTTGGAAAAATAAAATTTAATAACTCCTCAAGCTTACTAATTTTTTTAGCTGTTTTTGATGGCTCTGGTGATGAAAGAATCTGGATAGACATATTTGTAATTTCGTTACTTTTTAAATCTGAAGCATCAAGTTTGATAATAGGACGTTGAGGTGGTTCAATTTTAGTCGGGATAACTGTTGCTAATTCATCTTGACTGGGAATTAAATTTTCAGGAATATTGTCAATTTTTTCTAATTTGGATTTAATTTCTTGAAAAACTGCATTTAAAGATGAGTTGCTGTTAATGAGTTTTATTAAATCAGGCTGAATAGATATTTCCCAAGCTGTCAAATCAGCCTTTAGTTGTTCAGCAAAAATATAAAGATTATCTTTTTCCTTTGAATTTAAAGGACTGTCTAATTCGTCGAGTTCTCTGATTGCTAGTAACATAGATAATAAGAATTTGTTCATTGAATCATTCATTTTTAGCCTCCTTTATTTGTTCTGTATTTTCGGATGATTTTAGTTATTAGCTTTTATTGAGTTATTGCGCCAACTTTAATACATCTACATACAATCTTTGATTAATGCGAAAACCTGCTTTAGTAGTTAAATCATCCATTAATGGCTGAATATTAGTAATTAGTTTTCTTTGTTTAGCAATTAACAATATGCCTAAAACTCCAATGACGTTCAACCCTAAACTAATGGCTCTTTTTCGACCTGGGTTTTCATCTATAATTACTCGTTAGAAACTGCTAAAGCTATTGTTTCTGATTCTCCTTGATGCAATTCATTCTCTAACTCTTCCATTAGACATCTCCAGAAAATCAATCAACCTTTTAATTAGAGCAGGTTTTGGAAATAAAAATTCACCCTAAAAAATCATTTTTCCTCTCTTTTTCGTGAAAATATCTTACCTGTTACCTGTTGCCTGTTGCCTACTCCTGTAAAAAATCTATATCTTTTTTGGAGAGGTCTATTAATAACCGATTCTTTAACTCACGTTTTTCTATCCAAGATAAGGTTTGAACTTCAATTGTACCAGGTACTATATAACCTAATTCTGTCATTTCTTCATAGACAGCTACCGGAATAATAATTGTGCCATAAATATCATGGAGTAAGTTAAGATAGCCAATAGCTGACAAACTGGTATAGGGGAAGTATTACTAACAACAATCACAATTCACCCAATGTTTTTAATGTTTGTATTTCTTGTTGAAAGTCTAAACTATCATAATTGACAAAAATGTTTCTTTTAGCTAGTTCTTGACGGAATTCAATTAAAGATAAGCCAGCAAAATTAGCTGTTTTTGCGCTACTGACTTGATAGTCTCTAAACATGATAATTGCTAATTCTAGTTGCAACAATTTTTCACTTTTTCCTGTTGCTTTTATAATCTCGTTGGGAATTACAATACTCATAGGATGTTAAGCTATTTAAGCTAGGGGTCATTTCAGTTATCAGTTATCAGTTATCAGTACCTCTGCAATAAGGAGGCTTGACATAAGGAATGCTCTTTTTTTCATCCCCTTAAAAGGGGAGGCTTTGGACCTCCTTTTTTGGTAAAATTTTAGCATAAAAAAATTATAAATCAATTTGAGATGCTTGAGCCAGAAGAACTGCAACAACTTAATCAAACAATTCAAAAATACCTGATTAACAAAAAGGGATTAGATCGACAAGATGCTTTTCATAAATCTTTAATAAACTCTGGGATTATAAAGCAAATTAAACTTCCATCTTATAAACCAATAACTGAACGACGACTGATTCAAATAGAAGGAAAACCTATTTCTGAAACAATTATTGAGGAACGTCGTTAAATATAGCATTTCCCAAGGTCGTGAGGTACAGTTATTTTTTTGTCTTTTTATTCCCTATTCCCTGTTACCTCAAGCCTAAAAATTTATACTTCACCAGTATGGGAATTGCTATAATAATTTACTTTATTGATAGAAAATCCTCAGAATTATCTATATTAATTTATTTAAAAATTTAGTGAATAATTAATCATTATGTCTAGAGAAGCCTTAATAGTTGGAGTTAATCGTTACCCATTTTTGAAAAAAGAAAAGTTGGGAGATTTAAACCTTAAAGCTCCTGTTAAAGATGCTGAAGCTATTACTAATATTTTAGAAAGATATGGTAAATTTCGAGTCCAACGTTTGCCAAAATTCTATGACGAGGAAGGTAGAGAAAGATTTATTTCTAATGGTTTAGTTAAAATTAATGACCTCCAACAAGCAATTATTAATTTATTTAATCCACCTCTAAAAAATGAAGTTCCTGATGTGGCTTTACTCTTCTTTGCGGGGCACGGTTATGTAACAACAGAAGGGGGAATTCCAGAGGGATTTTTAGTTACCAGTGATGCTCAACTGAATAGAAATATTTATGGTATTTCTTTAACCTGGCTAAAAAAGTTATTACAAGATAGTCCGGTTAAAAAACAAATTGTTTGGTTAGACTGTTGTTTTAGTGGAGAATTATTGAATTTCGATCGGGAAGCCGATCCTGGAACTGAGGGAAAACAAATAAGTCGTTGTTTGATTACTTCTTGTCGTTCTTTTGAAACAAGTGTCGAACAAATAGACGGTGAACATGGTATTTTTACGGCAAAATTACTGGAAGGTTTAAACCCAGAAAATTATGTTGATGGTTGGGTAACTAATAATATTTTGGCAGAATTTATCAAAAAAAATATGCCTCAAACATCTCAAGCACCGAAGTTTCATAATTCTGGGGATGCGATTATTCTTACTACTAATACACCGAACCAACCAACAGATAAACGCTGGCAAAATTTTGCTCCTTATCAGGGTTTATCTTATTTTGAAGAACAACAAAAGTATGCCGTATTTTTTAATGGTAGAACTCGGTTAACTGATGAATTAATTGACCGAATAAGGACTAATAATTTTGTGGCGGTTTTAGGAGCTTCGGGAAGTGGTAAATCTTCTTTGTTACGGGCAGGTTTATTGTATCAATTGAAGCGGGGGCAAAAAATTTCAGGGAGCGATAGATGGCTTTATATTAATCCTTTTACTCCTGGCTCATCTCCTCTGGAAAGTCTAAAACAGGCAATAGAAATTCCTACATTTATGAGGTACATTTACGATCCCCCTAAATCCCCCTTAAAAAGGGGGACTTTGAAGGCTCCCCCCTTTTTAAGGGGGGCAGGGGGGGGATCTAAAACTATACCTCATAAATTAAATAATCACGATGATATAGAAGAGGAACAACCAGAGAATTTAACAGATAAATTAATTGAGTTTATTGATGTAGCTGAAGTGGAAAGGGTGGTAATGATAATTGACCAGTTTGAAGAGGCTTTTACTCTCTGTAAAGGTCAAGAACAAAAAGAACAAGAACGACAGGAATTTTTTGATATTTTTTTAGAGGCGTTGGAAAGGCAATCCGATAAATTTTGTGTCGTATTGGGAATGCGGGCAGATTTTCTCGACCGATGTTCTGAATATGCAGGGTTAGCTAATCAAATTAAGCAGCATCAACTATTGTTAATACCCTTAGAAAAAGATGAAATAGAAGAAGCAATAAAAAAACCAGCAGAATTAGTGGGAATGGGAGTTGAGCCGAGATTAGTTGCGCAAATTACCGAAGACTTTTTGCGTAATCCTGGTAGTTTACCCCTTCTGCAATATACTCTTGATGCACTGTGGAAATCTGCCACTCAAGGAGAAGATAAAAGTAAATATTTAACTCTGGCAACTTATAGAAAGTTGGGTGGAATTAAAGGTACTTTGACTAAGCGAGCTAATCAAGTTTTTGAGAGTATGAGTCAAGAGGAAAAGTCAGTTGCTAAGAGGATATTTTTAGAATTAGTTCAGCCTGGGGAACAGCAAATAAATTCTGGAAAAATAACAGATACTCGCAGACGAATAATTTTAGAAAAATTGCCTAATGAACGACATAGTTTAGAGCTTTTGTCAGAAGTTAGCGATAAGTTGACTGACCAAAATAATCGGTTAATTACTAAAGATAAGTCGGAGGGGGGAACGTTATTAGATATTATTCACGAGGATTTAATTAGAAGTTGGAAAACCTTGAGGGAGTGGGTGGAAGAATATCAAGAAGCTTTGCCATTGGAAAGAAAAATTGAAGCTGATGCTGCTCAGTGGGAAAAAGATGGTAGAAAAGAGGGTTTGTTATTACGAGCAGGCCAGTTAACTAAGGCAGAAGAATATCTGAAAGAATATGGTGAAATGGCTTTATTGGATGGGGTGGCTTATGAATTTATTGAGGCGAGTCAAGATTTGAGAAGTCGCCAAGAAAAAGAAGAGAAAAAACGCCAAAGACAAGTAGAAGAACAAGCAGCCAAAGTATTAGGAATGCTGTCTGAATCAATGATCGAACAGCCATCCTTACTTGAGAGGGGTGTATTACTAAGTGTGGAGTCAATGAAGCAATACTTTGATAGCAAAAAACGTCATGGGAAAGCCAACCCAGACCTATTTATTCAACTCGATCAAACTCTACGGAATTGGGTAATTAAACTACCCACCAAGCATCTTCATACCTTCAACCACCAGAGTAGGGTAAATGCAGTAGCCTTTAGCCCCGACGGTAAAACCATTGCCACTGCAAATGATGACACTACTGCCCGCCTTTGGGATGCTACCACTGGCAAAAAATTAGCTACCCTCAACCACCAGGACTGGGTAAATGCAGTAGCCTTTAGCCCCAACGGCAAAACCATTACTACTGCAAGTAATGACAAAACTGCCCGCCTCTGGGATGCTACCACTGGCAAAAAATTAGCTACCTTCAACCACCAGGACTGGGTAAATGCAGTAGCCTTTAGCCCCAACGGCAAAACTATTGCTACTGCAAGTAGGGACAAAACTGCCCGCCTCTGGGATGCTGCTACCGGCAAAAAATTAGCTACCCTCAACCACCAGGACTGGGTAAATGCAGTAGCCTTTAGCCCCGACGGCAAAACTATTGCTACTGTGAGTCATGGCAAAGCCCGCCTCTGGGATGTAGACACTAGCACAGAATTACCTACCTTCAACTACCAGAAATGGTTAAGAGCAGTAGCCTTTAGCCCCGATGGCCAAACCATTGCTACTGCAGGTAATGACAAAACTGCTCGCCTCTGGGATGCAGACACTGCTGAAGAATTAGCTACCTTCAGCTACCAGGACTCGGTATGGGCAGTAACCTTTAGCCCCGACAGCAAAACCATTGTTACTGCAAGTGGGTCAAATGCTTACCGCCATTGGGCAATGCCAGGAGATTTAATAGGAGAAGCTTGTCACTATCTCAGTCGGAATTTAACAGCAGAGGAGTGGCAGCAGTATATCAACAGTGACTTGGAGACATATCAGAAAACTTGTGAAAATCTTCCCGTTCATCTTAAGTGAGGAATATGACTATCCTGCTACCGTGCATGAGCGAGACCCTCATATTATCCCTTCCTTAAATATCAATAGCGATCGCTTTCCCTGAGTGTATCTAAACTCAACATTACTATTGGACAATAGTTAAAAAAAAATCAATCTGCTGAAAGTGAGCCTTCGTAAGGGAGAAATATCTAGCCAAAAACTTTAGTCAAGCATCTAACAACATAGCGATCGCTTTCCCTACTATTGGACAATAGTTAAAAAAGAATCAATCTGCTGAAAGTGAGCCTTCGTAAGGGAGAAATATCTAGCCAAAAACTTTAGTCAAGCACCCTAAAAGATAGCGATCGCTTTCCCTGAGTGTATCTCAACTCAACATTACTATTGGACAATAGTTAAAAAAGAATCAATCTGCTGAAAGTGAGCGTTTGTAAGGGAGAAATATCTAGTCCAAAACTTTAGTCAAGCACCTAACAACATAGCGATCGCTTTCCCTAACTGTATCTCAACTCAACATTACTATTGGACAATAGTAAAAAAAAAATCAATCTGCTGAAAGTGAGCGTTTGTAAGGGAGAAATATCTAGCCAAAAACTTTAGTCAAGCACCTAACAACATAGCGATCGCTTCCCCTGACTGTATCTAAACTCAACATTACTATTGGACAATAGTTAAAAAAAATCAATCTGCTGAAAGTGAGCCTTCGTAAGGGAGAAATATCTAGCCAAAAACTTTAGTCAAGCAGCCTAAAAGATAGCGAGCGCTTTCCCTAACTGTATCTAAACTCAACATTACTATTGGACAATAGTTAAAAAAAATCAATCTGCTGAAAGTGAGCCTTCGTAAGGGAGAAATATCTAGCCAAAAACTTTAGTCAAGCATCTAACAACATAGCGATCGCTTTCCCTACTATTGGACAATAGTTAAAAAAAAATCAATCTGCTGAAAGTGAGCCTTCGTAAGGGAGAAATATCTAGTCCAAAAACTTTAGTCAAGCATCTAACAACATAGCGATCGCTTTCCCTGACTGTATCTAAACTCAACATTACTATTGGACAATAGTTAAAAAAAA
>JAXHSW010000254.1:0-11132 GCA_034190295.1 Cyanobacteriota bacterium
GTTGGCTCCCTTGCCCTTAAAGTCTATATTAATTTAAACACTGTCCTTAAGGAAAAAGCCTTGTTGCGCTCTAGCTGACAGCTAATAGCTGTTTGCGCAGCAGTCGGACCGAAATGCTTACCAGCGCTATACCTTAATTTTTCGGTAAATATAAATATTAGATTAATGCTGAATGCAACTAGAAGAAAAACAACAATTAATTACTTATTTAGGTCAATTTGTTACCCATGCTCGTTGGGAAAAAATTGTATCTATTTTGCAGCAACGAACCCGTCATATTACTGTTATTTTAGAAGATATTTATCAACCCCACAATGCCAGTGCGGTACTCCGAAGTTGTGACAGTTTTGGGGTACAAGATGTGCATATTATAGAGAATAAAAATATATTCACAATTACTCAAGGTGTTAGTGTTGGTTCAGACCGCTGGTTAACATTATATCGTTATAATCAACAAAGCATAAATAATACTCAAGAATGTTTAAAAAAATTAAGAAGTGAGGGTTATATCATAGCAGCAACAACCCCCCATACAAAACAAATAACTATTGAACAATTATCTGTAAATACAAAAGTAGCCTTAATGTTTGGTTCAGAAATTAATGGGTTGTCAGAATATGCTCAAAACAATGCAGATGTATCAGTAAAAATTCCAATGCAGGGATTTAGTGAAAGTTTTAATATTTCAGTTAGTGTTGCTTTATGTTTATACGATCTGACAAATCGTTTGCGACGACAGCATAATAATTGGGAATTAACTGAAACAGAAAAATTAGATTTAGAATTAAATTGGCTGCGGAAATCTATTAAAGCTGGGGAACTTATTGAGAAGAAATTTATCAGGAAGAAGGAAGAAGGAAGAGAGAAGAAAGAAGAAGGCGTTTAGTTATCTAGGAGGTAGCTGGATTGTGGAATGGGCATCTTGCCCGTTCCTGATATTTTTGGACAGGCAGGATGCCTGCCCCCACTTACCACTTATATTCCCATTCGCCCCTCAGCAATGCCGTTCAATATTAATCTCTATCCCCTCTTTCCTACTCCCTACTCCCTACTCCCTAAAGATTTGGCAATGGCGCTTGTTATGAAACATTTTTTTATAGAAGGCATTTGGTCTCTTTGCACGCGGTACGGGTTTTTGGCAAAGTCCTGGTGAAGTCAGTCCTGGTGAAGCCAGGAGTTCCAGTTAGAGGATAGGGGAAAAAGGTAGAATAATGTTTCCATCTCCCCACACTCCCCACCCTGACCACACCTCCCACACCTGCCACACTCCCTTTTAAATAGATCCGGTTAGGGGTTCTATACCGAATTAACCACACTCCCCACACCTCCCACACTCCTCACCAAAAAATCAGGTCTGAAGCCTCCCCTTGGCTGCGCCGCGAGCTACCGCTCTACAAGGGTATGAAAAAGCGGTCGAGGTATGGATGGATTTCCTAAGCATATCCAATCGACCAAGAGAAAAACAAGTTCAATATTTCAATTCACTTTACTTGACCTTTGTCATGCTGCGCAAACAGGCAAAGGTACTGATAACTGATAACTGATAACTGAAATGACCCTCCCCACACCTTACCTTTTAAGAATTACTCTGACTAAAAGGTAAATCTTCATTAATTCTCTCCATTTCTAACTGTTCCATTTCATTCACTTGCCCAATGTAAGACAAAAATATTTTTGATAAACGATTATGATAAAACTTGTGCATACTATGGTTAGGTGTCGCCGGAAAACCACGCCGTTTTTTATGACGCCCACCAGCACCAGGGTCAAAACTATTAATACCACGATCGATCGCCCATTCTATCGGAGCATAATAACAAGCATCAAAATGTAAACAATCTATTTCGTAAGTGCTGCCCCAGTAACGACCGTAAAGGCGATCGCCCTTAGTAATACAAAACGACATTCCCACAGGTAAGCGGTCATCCTCCTCACTGTAACCTGCCACAAATAATACTCGATGGCGAAAGTCGTGATGTAATTGTTCAAAAAATCGCTTCGTCAAATATTTACTACCCCACCAACCAAATTTATCGCAGGTACTCTCGTAAAAACTGTACATCCTAGAAAATAGAGCTTTCGGTATTTCATCCCCAGTGAAAGTCTGCATTTGTAAACCAGCTTTTCCTACTGCTTTGCGTTCCCGCTTAATATTACGACGTTGATTAGCATTAAATACCTTGAGATAGTCATCAAAAGTCTGATAACCTTGATTTTGCCAAATGTAACTATGGTGTAACCAACTGCTAAAACCATTACGTTGCAGTACAGGATGCCATTCTGGATCGACATAGAGAAAATGACATCCAGAAATATGATGGCGATCGCAAAAATGATCGATTTCGTTGACCATCAAAGCTGTCATTTCATCCTCATCCTCCCCAGGGGCGATTAAAAATCTATAACCCTCAGCAGGAGTAAAAGGCGACATTCCCAATAACTTCGGGTAATATTCAATACCTAAGCGGTAAGCTATCTCGGCCCATTGATGGTCAAAGACAAATTCACCTTGACTGTGTCCCTTGATATAAAGTGGAGCTGCTGCTATTAGTTGTCTATCTCGCCATACCGTTAAATGTTGCGGTAGCCATCCACTTCTACCACCCACACTACCAGAAGTTTCCATATTATGCAGCCAGTCCCATTCTAGGAAAGGAGTTTTTAAAGGTTGGGCCAGAGCATCCCATTCTGGTTTAGGGACTTCCGCAATTTTGCCAATCCAGGTTAGAGAATATTGAGGTTTAGGCTGTTGAATCATTTTTAACTATCTTTGGCGTGTTCGATATCTAAGTTAATCTATTCTCAACTTATTGTGCATTTGTTGGGTGTGTTTGAAAAAGTAGTCAGGAGTCAGGAGAATGCGGTCAATGCGGATTTTTACTCCACCAAAAGTATTTGCACCCTGTAGACGGTGGGTTATTAAAAATGGGGCGTTGGTGAAAAGAGGTATGATATAACTCCTCAATAATCAAGATTAATATCATACACGCGCTTCACCAACGCCAAAAATGGTATGGCAACCACCATTTATAGATGCTAATTTTCCTCAAAAGCTTAATTTTTCCTGTTATCAGCTTGCCTAGCATACTAAATTTGACAAGCTGATGGTTCTCATGCGTATTTCTTTTGATCGGCGATTAATAATATACTGCTATCCCTTGCTTTAGCAGGAATTAAAACCCTTTTTAAACTTCCAGAAACAGATTTACGCGGAATGTAAGCTCGATCGTTAATTGAAATCAAACAGGACTTACCCAAAGACACTATATATAGCGCATACCAATTTAGGTGATTGCCTCAGCAAAGCTCCGAATGGCGCTATAATTTTTTAAGCGATATGGCTAACGCCACGCTCCGAATGGCGTCCAGCATTGCTGATTCTATGGCGATCCAGAAAAAATGTAAGCATTTGCGGAATGCGGAGCTAACAGCCGTCAGCCATCAGCTATCAGCTATTACTTTTAGTTTACGATCAAAGCTTTATTAATTGTCTTAGGAGCCATTTCAACAATTAATAATTAATAATTAATAATTAATAATTAATAATTATATTACCTCTCCTTGAAAAGAAGAGGATTGATTCAAAGGAAATTTTTTTTCTTTTTTTCCCTTAAAAGGGGAGGCTTTAAACCACAATTTATCGGTAAAAATAAGTTGTACAAATTTTATCTGGGATAAATTGTGAAATATAGCTTCCATCAAAAAAACTGTTCGGGTTATTTTTACCGAAGAATTAATAATTAAATAATTAAATAATTAAATAATTCGCGCCTTGAAGCCTCCCCTTGAAAGGGGAAAAAAATAAATTTTTTCCTTTTACTCAATCCTATCCATTTTAGGGAGAGGTAATTATCAATTATCCATTATCCATTATCCATTATCCATTATTGAAACGAGTCCTTACTACAACAGTTGGCTCCCTTGCCCTTAAAGTCTATCTATATAGATAGTGTTTCTCAGTAAGCGTGAGGTATACTCTCACCTTGACTTCATTGTTGCTTTCCGGATCTGTTGCCTAAAACCTAGAGTTTTGTACCTCACTCTTTTTGAGAATTGCTATAGTGTCTTTGCGTAAGTCCTGCAATATTTTATATAATTAAAATTCATCTTAAAGGTATTTACAAATCATTGGTTTTATACTAATTAAGTATACTAAATAATCTCAAGTAATTTGAGTGAAATTTTTAAGTTTTTTAGATTTCTTTTCAGGCGATCGCCAAATAGATAACCTTTAAGGGTTAACACTATATATAGTGCCTTTGCGTAAGTTCTGGATCGGCTAGAAGTTGGAGATTTAAACCCAAGTTTTTAGCGCGCTGAAAGCTTTTTGCGGAGGATTCCGGTACGGAAAATGCTGATAGCTAGTTAAGTATAATCAAAATATTTTATGTGCAAAAATACCATAAGGGTTCTATAATCAAGATTTATTTGAAGCTTGGCTGAAAAATTATATGATTTCTCAGTTAGAATGAGGAGACATTTTAGCGATCGATAATACCAGCTTTCAAAAAAAATATCTTAGCAAAGGGTAGCTAAAAAGAATCTTGAACGTGATTTTCTCCCGTTTCAGAAAAGGTCTAGAATACTCGTCTTTTTAAAGCGAGGAATCTCAAATAATATTATTATTATTTATAATAGATGTAGAAAATGGCCGATAAAAATTCAGCGAGTCATTGAGTCATTATTAAGATTCGGCCGAGCTAAAAACCCTAGCTCTCATATTCTACCCAAATTTTGGTAGATTAATTTAGGAGAACAGTTAAAATATATTAAAGTATATCATAACACTAAAAATTAAGCTATTTTGTTATAGCAAAAATTTGACTCATAAATAAAATCTCCTCGATGGACTTACTAAAGAAATTCTGTAATAAAACTCATGTTGATTAAACAAAATCAATTCACAATTCAATTTTGGGGCGTAAGAGGTAGTATTGCTTCTCCCGGGTCAGAAACAGTAAGATACGGAGGTAACACTCCTTGCTTAGAAATGCGAGTTGGTGGACATCGCCTGATTTTTGACGGTGGAACTGGCCTACGAGTTTTGGGTCAATCCCTGATGTCTCAAATGCCCGTAGAAGCTCATATGTTCTTTACCCATACCCACTGGGATCATATTCAAGGCTTTCCTTTTTTTGCACCTGCTTTTGTTAAAAAAAATCGTTTCTATATATATGGATCGGTGGCCCCCAATGGAGCTACCATTCAACAGAGGCTTAATGACCAGATGCTCAACCCTAATTTTCCCGTGCCTTTGCAAATTATGGGGGCTGAACTTAAGTTTTTCGATCTGGAAATAAGTCGGCCAATTAAAATAGGCGATATAGTTGTGGAAAATGCTTTGCTCAACCACCCTGGAGAAGCAGTAGGATATCGTGTCAACTGGCAAGGATATGCTGCAGCTTATGTTACTGACACAGAACATTTTCCCGATCGCTTTGATGAAAATGTTTTATTTTTGGCTCGTCAAGCAGATGTATTAATCTACGACGCAACTTATACAGATGAAGAATATTACTCCGACAAGTCTAGTAAAATAGGTTGGGGACATTCAACTTGGCAGGAAGCTGTCAAAATTGCTAAAGCAGCTCAAGTTAAAAGATTAGTGATTTTTCACCATGACCCCATACATAATGATGATTTCTTAGATAAGGTAGGAGAGCAAGTAGCCGAGAAATTTCCTAATAGTTTCATGGCAAGAGAAGGTCTGTCAGTTCAATTAATTCCTCCAAGCAATAATGAAGAGAACAATTCAGCAGTAAAACAATCCCAAAAAATCTAAAGTTTCAGCTTAATATTAATTTTGTTAGTAAACTGACAAAAAATATAGATGAAAAAGATTAAATGTAGTAGAAAATGATTCAATCAACGAAAATATAAAGTGTGTGGGTAACTTCTTCTTTAGCTACAGTATTAACTCCAACTACCGTTGCCTTGGGAAACTTTGATGGTTTACATCGGGGACATAGGCAAGTAGTCCAACCAACTTTGAAATTAGATACTAGAGAAAATTCCCTCTATGTTTGTCCATCGCAAACAGATGCAGAAGTAGACAAAGACACAAAGCTTCAATTCTTAAATTCATCATGGTATTGCCAAAGTGAATTGGAGAAAAATTATGATTGCCAAGAACCAAAAATTTATTCAACAGTTGTCACTTTTAATCCTCATCCCCAAGAGTTTTTTAGTGGAAAACCAAAAAAATTGTTAGCTCCACTAGATGAAAAATTAGCTCTTTTTCAACAGATGGGAGTAGAACAAGTAGTATTACTGCAATTTGACCAAGAATTAGCAAATTTAACTCCTACTCAATTTGTAGAAAAAATTCTGGTAAAACACTTAAAAGCAAGTAAAGTAAGTGTAGGATGGGACTTCCACTTTGGACGAAACAGAGCAGGAAAGGCAACAGATTTACAGACTATTGCAGCTAACTATAATACAGAAGTTACGATTGTACCTCTATACACCTGTGAAAATGGAGAACGTATTAGCAGTTCTATCATTCGCCAAGCTCTCGAGCAAGGGGACCTAAAAAAATCCAATCGTTTATTAGGCCGTCCCTACAGTTTAGTAGGTCAGGTGGTGGAAGGGCAAAAATTAGGTAGAACTTTAGGATTTCCTACAGCTAATCTACAGCTACCGCCACAAAAATTTTTGCCTCGTTTTGGAGTTTATGCTGTGGAGGTCTATGTCTGTGGACAGAACGAACTCCTGGAAAAATCTTCTGGCGATCGCCCCCATTTGGGTGTAATGAATATTGGCTGTCGCCCCACAGTAAACGGTCTACACCCGACTACAGAAATTCACTTATTAAATTGGTCTGGAGATTTATATGGTCAGACTCTAAGAGTAAATTCGATCGAGTTTTTAAGACCCGAACAAAAATTTACTTCTTTAGATTTACTAAAGGAGAAAATTCAAGAAGATTGTGCAGTTGCTAGAAGTATACTCATAAGTAAAACTAAATAAATTTAATGTAATTCACAGATAGCTTTATCTTATTGGTAATGGATAAATTTTATATCATCTGAATTTATGATTGCTTTTGAATTAATTATTGGTCGAATATATCAACAATAAGTTATGCAAAGCTAAAAAAAATATAGTATTTCTATTTAATTTGTAAAATTTGATTAAGATTTATCATATAGAGGCTAAATAAAACTTCTATACAGCTAGCAAAAATTTTACTATTATTGTTAAGTTGGACTAAAGTTTTAATATGTATAATTCTTAGCCAAAACTGTATATGATATAATCTAGTTCGAGAATAGGTATAGGTTACAGTTTTTGCTTTGAGTGGTGAGCTTTTTTGTGATGTTTCATCTGGTATTGCTGGCCTTCCGAAATCTCTCTGGATTGCATTTAATTTTGGAGGTCAATTATGTCGGTTTATGTTGGGAACCTTTCCTACCAGGCAAAAGAAGAAGATATAAGAGAAGTCTTCGCCGATTATGGTGCGGTTAAACGAGTTCAACTTCCTACTGACCGTGAAACTGGTCGTCTTAGGGGCTTTGCCTTTGTAGAAATGGAGACTGAAGATCAAGAGACAGCAGCCATTGAATCACTTGATGGTGCTGAATGGATGGGACGTACTCTGAAAGTCAATAAAGCTAGGCCACGAGAAAATCGAGGCTCTGGTGGTGGTAGAAGAGGAGGATCGTCCTCTGGCGACTACTAAGCTCTTATAGTTATAGTCAGTTCAAATTTAACTCAAGGGATGGGAATTAATCCTGTTCCTTCGGTATTATTATATCCATCACAATTCGATCGATTATTTTTCTGATGTAAATAGCGCGATCGCGCTAATATTTTCAGTATTAAATCTTATTGAAGAAGGCAGAAGTGAGAAGGCAAAATTGCTTATGGATACTGCCACTTAGTATCTTATAACCCCAACCAATTTTAGCACCGTGTAGACTGTGGGGTATTAAACCCATGAGAGAAAAGATAAATTTTCAAAATCAATTTTTTTTGCTTTAATTTTTATGATATTTTTCTTTGCTGTTTATTCTTCGAGACATTTTGCACAAGTCTGTTAAGTTTTTAAACCTAATGAAAGAGTCGTCATTTAGGAGTTAGGAGCCAGAATATTTAGGTCTTTTAGCAAATATTTACTATTCTAGAATTAATTAAACTAACAAGTATTATTAAATATTAATTATTATAGTAATGCTATCATAAACATATAAGATTATTTGATAATTTAAGTAGTTTTTGGCCAAGAAGATTAAGTAGTAGTTTAATCATAATGTAAGCATTTCCTGCGTAATGCTGCGCAAACAGCTATTAGCTGTCAGCTCTCAGCTCTTATGAGGAGGTTTAAATGAATATAGACTTTACAGCCGACTTTAGTAGTAAGTATAAATTCTGCCTCAATTAGTAAAGCTTTTATCTAAAACTAAAAGCAATAGCTGATAGCTGATAGCTGACGGCTGAATGCTTACATCATAATCACCTTCTAGTCAGTACTTCGTGAAAAATCTGCTCGCAAAAATAAAAATAGTATTTCTCAACCTTAGTTAAGTACACCTATTTCTCTTCTCGATCTTTTGCCTCAAACGTAAAACTTTGTACTCCATCAGCACAATAATCCTTATATTTCAATTGAGTTCAGATAAATTTAGGCCAAATTTTTTGTTAGTTTGATAATAATAAAAAAAAGCTTTAATACTCTTTGAGCAAATCTAAAATCTCTACCTCCCAATTAACTTAAGTTAAAATTTTCTGTAAGGTAGATATCAATTTGAGATATTATTAAATTTGGAGTTAGTCATCTAATACCAATTTTATCTGAAGTAGCACAGAATTATGAAATTTATTAACTTGTCTATCTCGATCTACAATCAACCCCGATCGAGATATTATTCTATGCAGCTTAGAAATTAATTTGCTATAAGAATAGCATAAAAAATATCTCCAATATTAAATATTTAGATTTACTAAATTAACCTACTTATATCTCAAAGCAATAAAAGTAATTATTGCTCTACCAAGCTAATTGAAAATCATTGACAGATAAAACTTTTAGCATTTTTAGGGCTGGAAAAAATGCCAGAAGTGAGGTCAAAAAGGTTCAAAAAGTTAGCAGAAAAGGCTCACTAGGACAGAAAAATTAACAGACCATTTTTCCGACTACCTCCTCGCTCATTCCCATGTCTCCTGTCTTCCCCTCCGGATGGAGGGGTTAGGGGTGGGTTGTCTCCTGTCTCCTACCCCTACTAAAAGACTTTTAAGAGCATTCCCTAATTATCATAGACAGCAAATCATAATTTTATGAAAAAAAGTATTGAAAAGCTGAAACAAAATCTCAGTCAGACTATTGTTGGTAAAGAAGATGCCATTAACCTAGTATTAGTGGCACTACTTTCGGGAGGTCATGTTCTTTTAGAAGATGTTCCCGGTGTGGGTAAGACCTTATTAGCAAAATCTCTAGCTTATTCAATCGCTGGAAAGTTTCAGCGAATTCAATGTACTCCCGATCTACTACCTACCGATATTACTGGTACTAATATCTGGAACCCTCGCAGTGGAGAATTTGAATTTCTACCAGGTCCGGTGTTTGCCAATGTACTATTGACAGATGAAATTAATCGTGCGACCCCCCGTACTCAGTCTGCTCTATTAGAAGTGATGGAAGAAAAACAGGTTACTATAGATGGGGTTTCACGTTCTGTTCCTAACCCATTTTTTGTCATTGCAACTCAGAACCCAATTGAATATCAAGGGACATTCCCACTGCCGGAAGCACAAATGGATCGTTTTAGTTTATCTCTGACATTAGGGTATCCTACAGAGTCTGAAGAGTTACAGATGCTACAAAGAATTTCTGAGGGAGTAGGGGTAAGTCAACTCAAAGCTTGTATTACTTTAGAGGAAGTCGAAGAATTGCGTCGTTTGTGCAGTCTAGTGAAAGTAGATGAGTCTTTACAAAAATATATTCTCCGATTAGTAAGAGCAACGCGGGAAGATGAAGAAGTTACACTCGGTGTTAGTCCTCGTGGAACAGTTGCTTTACATAGAGCAGCTCAAGCTTTAGGGTTTCTTGCTGGAAGAGATTACGCTATTCCTGATGATGTGAAATTTCTTTCTCCCTATGTCCTTTCCCATCGTTTAATACCAGCAGGAGGAAGACGTGCTCAAACAATTGTGGAAAGATTACTCACTTCTGTAATGGTTTCCTAAGTTTGAGTTTTTGATTCAGGACTTACGCAAATCGACTTTTAAACCACCATCTGTAGGGGCGAATGGCATTGGCTAACGCCAAGCTCCGAAGGGCGCCCTCCCCATAAGTAGAGTCTCTGCGTAAGTCCTGTGATTGTTAGAAGTGTGGTTCACTATTTGATAGTTAACTTGATTTGGTCAAATTAATTAGGGTTTGCATAAGGAAAGTCTTTTTCTTGAAGTAGGGAGTAGGGAGTAGGGAGTAGGAGGAAATAATTAATAATTTATGTACGATAATTGATTTGATTTTTGATGATTGGAGATGTCTATTTAATCTCCCCTTTTCCTCTCCTGGGAGGGGTTAGGGGTGGGTCCCCTACTCTCAACTATATAATAAGTATTCAACCGGATTTGATATAAAGCTTCTCCTTTAAAGGATAAATGAGAAACAAGAAAAAATTTTCATGATTAGTCAATCCTCTTCTTTTCAAGGAGACGTAATTGTTAATTATTAATGGCTTTGTTGCATGAAAGTATATAGCTGCCGCACTTGCTCCGCATATGTACAACAATAACGTGCGGAAACTGCTGTAACTATTGTCCAATAGTAAGAATTGCCAAACACAGCGATCGCTCAAGAGCAGAGCCTTAACAAAGTCAGAAGTCTGCAAGTCTGCAAGTCTGCAAGTTTACCCACCCCTAACCCCTCCGGTGGAGGGGAAGTAGGGGATTTGAGAAAAGCTCCAAAAACCCTATCGCCTTAAAAGGCGGGGTTGCGCGACCCATGTTATTTTGATAACTATTGTCCAATAGTAACAATTGCAGTCGCACAGCGATATAGCTGCCACAAAGCTGCCGAATGGCGCTCATCAGCAGAGCCATAACTATTGTCCAATAGTAACAATTGCAGTCGCACAGCGATCGCTCATCAGCAGAGCCATAACTATTGTCCAATAGTAACAATTGCA
>JAXHSW010000255.1:0-11059 GCA_034190295.1 Cyanobacteriota bacterium
ATTCCTCCTCAATAGAAAATCCCTGATTTTGTCATTTTCTCAAGCGCATAACTTCCGCATCAAATCTTTCTATACATTCCTCCTCAATAGAAAAATCCCTGATTTTGTCATTTTCTCAAGCATCTAACTAAGGAACCAAATGGGTTCTATATAAAAGTCTTATCAAATAAATTTTTATAGCTTTTTACGAGTTAGTTGTAATAATTTAATTAATAACTCCATTTTTCCAAATTTTTCCAAATTTTCCTCCGTAGGGGTTTGGTCTCCAAAACCCCCTCAAAGGTTCGTTGTAATCAGGAATATTTCATTGTATAAATTTAGCAGACTCAAGTCGAGAGCAAACTTTAGTACTATCAATATATTCGATTAAATCTTTAAATTGATTAGGAATATTATGAGGAGTTTTTCCTTCATAAGCCATATTATCATTCCCTACAATAATTAATAACTGTCTAGCACGAGATAAAGCTACATTTAATCTGCGATAGTCCGAAGTAAAACCCAATATTTTCTGAGAATTACTCCTAACTAAATCATAAATAATAATATCTCTTTCTCCACCTTGAAAAGCATCAACTGTATGAATAATAATATCTATATTTTTCCACAACTGCTTATTGTTAGGAGCAATAGTCGATTCCAAGATACCAATTTGTGAACGATAAGCAGAAATAATGCCAACCTCTTTTGATAAATTATTCGACTCACAATTGTTTTGAATTTTTGCCAAAACTCCCTTAATAACTTTAGCCTCATAAAGATTACTGAAACTTTTACCTATACGCTTTTCTTGAGACTTTTCTAGGGAAACATCGCTAGTAGATATCCAATAAATATTGTGATTAAATTCTGTCAAACTGTGTTGTTTTTCCTCAAGATTAACAAATTGACTAGAAACCACATTTTCGTAAAACAATGTACTGACTAAATCACCAATATCTGGGTGCATTCTATATTGATTAGTTAGAGTTATCTTATTATTATCAGGCAACTTTTCATAAAGATACTCAAACAAACTTATCTCCAGAATTCTCTTTTCAATCTGTTGTTCATTCCACGCTTTTTCCTGAACTTCCCTATCAATAATTGGCGGTAACTGTTGATGGTCTCCCACTAAAATAATTTTCTTACCTTTCGACATAGGTACAAAACTTTCCGGTGCAGTAGAGCGAGCAGCTTCATCAATTATTACCCAATCAAAATTATGGTCTTTAAATCTTGCTACCCCTAAACAAGTTGCCCCTACAACATTTATTTCATCTATAAATATAGACATCAAATCTTGTTGTTTTCTCCGTAATTTTTCATTCCACTCTTTATTTAACTTCTGTAAATTGATGAAATTCTGATAATTTTCTTGATTATCCCCCAGAAGACTCTCTAAAAATTTTGACTCTCGATCTATCCAAATTGAAAGTTGTTCTTGTTCGGGATATTCGATGCCAAATTTAGCAGTATATTTTTCTATAGATTCTAATATTTTTCGTTCTAACTCTAGTTTTTCATAAATTAACTCTAAGGCAATATCGGAAAATTCTATAGATGCCAAATTCTCAGATTCAATAACCAATTCCGAATTAAGTCTAGCAATTATTTTTGTTAATTTTGCAGCCAAACTTTTCAACTCTTGATTTTTATCTTTAATCTCTTCTAACTCAGAAATATTTTTCACTCCTGATAAAAGTTGCTCATTTTTATCCTGATATTCTTGCCAATAAACAATAGATTTTTCACTAATATATTTTTGCCAATTAATAATAGCCTTCCCTACTTCAAACTGTTTAGCACTTTCTTCTATTTTTTCTTCTCTGCCAATTCTAATACACTGAATATCTTCATTTTCTACACCAGATATTCTTGTCAAAACATTATCTACTGCCACATTAGACTGAGAAGAAATCAAAATTTTATCGTGAGGATATTTCTTGATAATTTGCCGAATAATTTCTGTAATCACAGAAGTTTTTCTAGTTCCCGGAGGTCCTTGAATTAAAAATATTTCCTCAGTAACTAAAGCTTTACCGAAGAATTAAATAATTAAATAAATAATTAAATAATTAAATAATTCACGCCTTGAAGCCTCCCCTTTCAAGGGGAAAAAAAGAAATTTTTTCCTTTTATTCAATCCTATCCGTTTTTAGGGAGAGGTAATTATCAATTATCCATTATCAATTATCAATTATTGAAATACAGCTTTTTGTTGTGATTCATCTAATTGTCGATTAAAAAATTGATTAATTAATATAGGTTCAATTGGTTTAACATTAGATGGATTAACTATAACCTGACATAATTCTGGATTTTCTGAATCACCATATCTAATTTCTCTTAAAGCTTTACGTCTTTTTTCTATTTCAGATTCTTGGTCTTGTAAATTTGTTTCGATTTTTCCTGTATTTGATATGGAGCTAATAATTTCATCAGGGCAAAAATCTCCAATACTAATATGTAGTTTTTCAATTAACTCTCCATTACCGAAGAATTAAATAATTAAATAAATAATTAAATAATTAAATAATTCACGCCTTGAAGCCTCCCCTTTCAAGGGGAAAAAAAGAAATTTTTTCCTTTTATTCAATCCTATCCGTTTTTAGGGAGAGGTAATTATCAATTATCCATTATCAATTATCAATTATTGAATAGATTTTTCCCCATCAATAATATCTCCAATAGGCAACTGCTTTGATTTTTTTCGACTAGAAGATGATTGTTTTGTGGTGGAAATAGTTACGGGTAATGGAGGAGATGTAATTTTTCCTAAATCTTCAACAGAGATAGGTTTTCTTAAAGTTACAATTACAATTTGTCTTGGCTGTTCATAGAATTTTTGTTGATATTCAAAAGTCGATTTTTGCCCTTGAATAATCTCTTTTTCAATATCAATTACAGATTGCCATTGCTCAAATGTGGCTGCTAAGGCTTGATTATTTTCTCTTTCATTTTTAACCTGTTGTTCTTTCTCCAAAATTTGATTAACTAGATCGCTTAAATCGCTAAAATATCTTTTCCTTCTTCTTAAATTAGAATCTATTTCAACTATTGGCTCAACTTTTATTTCCACTCCATTTTCAACAATTTTTTCTTGTATTTGAGGATTAACAAATGATTGCTCGTTATAAATAACAATGTAATTAGGTTCATCTAACTCAACAAAACCTTGGTGAATTTTAGCTAAAGTTTCTATGCAAATTTCTACATTCAGCCGATTATATTTTTCTTTCTGCGGATTCTTTTGAGTATGTTTTTTAATATATAAGATTCCTGAATTAGCTTTTAAATCTGACTCAATATGTCTTTTAACTCTTAAACCTTGCCCTTGATAATTATTGTTGCTGTCTATTTTTTCTCTTAGTCTAGGAGTTACTCTAAATACTATATTTGTTGTTTCATATAAAATTTCTAGAAAATCAGCAATAACCTTTCTCAAAACATCAAGCTTAGGGCGTTTTTCACGGTCTGTATTTGTCGCAGTTTTAAAAGCTCCTATTAAATCTAGAGAATTTCCATAACCATCTAAAGTTAATTCAACAGACTCATAAAGAATAGTTTTATCCCTTGCATCTTGAAATTTAATTCGCTCTGACTGAGTTGATAATAAATATAAAAAAGTCATCCCCAAAGAATAAATATCCGAATCTCTAGAAACTCCCTCAAGATTAATTTGTTCCGGCGCAGAAAATAAAGGTGTATGATAACTTCTAATCGTATTTGTTAACAGAGTAGTAGTAATAATAGCTATGCCAAAATCTAAAACTTTCGCTTCAGGTTGCTCATCAACATCTACAACTTTAATATTATCTGGCTTAATATCCCGATGAATAATATCCTTTCCATGAGCATGACTAATTCCATCAATAATCTGTAAAAATAAACTCAACTTTGTTTTTAGATCGATGCCACTATCAAAATAATTTCTAATATCTTGACCATCCAAATATTCCAACACTAAATAAACCAGTCTATGACGTTCTTCATAGCCAGCTTCAATAAATTTCACAATATTAGGATGATTTAAACGCTTTAAAGTTTGAGTTTCTCTCTCCAATAATTTAATAGTATTTTCTTCATCAGTAGAAATAATTTTTATTGCATAACGCTCCTGAGTATTTAACTTTTTAGCCAAATAAACAACACCACTTCCACCTTTGCCAATTTCAGCAATAATGTCATACTTCCCACCAATAATTTCACCTGTAATAGAATCAGACATGATGATTTATAACTTATTTATAGTATTTTTAATTAACATAAAATACAGGGTGCATTTCAATGGAATCAAGCTAAAAAATTATCGCTTTTAGGCAACAGCTCCGTCAGGAAATATATAAGAAAAAAGTATTTTTGCAAATACGAGATGCACCCAAAATACAGCTATCAAGTCTGTAATTTATCAAACTTCAAACATACTTATATTTTTATCAAAATAATTGGGTATAAAACCCCGCCTTTTAAGGCGATCGGGTTTTTGGAGCCTTGCTCAAATCCCCTATTTCCCCTCCTGGGAGGGGTTAGGGGTGGGTTAACTTCTGACTTCGTTAAGTAGTCAACATGAGTGAAAACCGCTATAAGTTTAATAGAATTAATAGCACAATTTTATACGATTAAAATAACAAACTAAGAACAAAAACAATGATTCCCAAAACTAAATTTATATATAAATTATAATTTGAGTTGTTTTCCAACTAGGAAAAGTTTTCATCCTAATTACAACCCTAATTAAATCCTAGTACGACTACTAATATCCATTTATTTAGTGATAAATATTACCGAATAATTAAGGTTTAAAGCCTCTCATGAGCAAGGAGAAAAACAGTCGATATTCGGAGCTTCCCGTAGAGTGGGATGGCGTTTTGCTCCGCAACTTATGAAGCTAAGTGGATCTGTCAAGAGCGGGTATCCTCGCTGGCCGACCATCGACCAAGAGAAAAGAAAAAATTTTCACGCTCCGCTTCAATTCTCTTCTTTTCAAGAAGAGGTAATTATTAATTATTAATTATTAATTGTTGAACCGTATTTCTATTAATAGCTAATTGAAGAAACAAAATTTTAAATATAGGAGTCGAAGGAAAGATTAAGACATATAAAAAGCTTAAAACTCAGACAACACAAGATTTTTTCTTCTTCCTTCTTCTATATGTTTGAACTAGGCGATCGCAACTTTACTATCTTCAATCTAAATAACCTTTAAATGCCTGGTAAGTGGCGATTTTTCACTCACCTTTAACTTATAGCGGTTTTCAAGTAGATAGAATACAGTGGCCAAAGCATTTTTCTATACCCTACTCCCTACTCCCTAAGCAAAAAGAATTTTGTAATCTACTTAAATGAAAACCGCTGTAATATTTAATTACCAATAGAAAAATATTTCTTATATCAAGCCTCTTTATTACAGAAAGTACTGATAACTGATAACTGATAACTGATAACTGATAACTGAAATTACCCTTGATTAACTTCTTCAATAATCCAATGAAAAGTTTCCATTACTTGCTCTAATGCTACATCATCTTGTAATGTCGATAAACGTAAACTAGGCGCTCTAAATTCTTCTAAATTTCCTGGTAGAGCTAGACCAATTGAACTAAGTTTAGCTCTTAATTCCAACCATTTAGTATTATTATTAAATGGAGGTTGACAACTATATTTATTAGAGTAAATTTCTAGACGACCTGAAATATCAATACTAAATAACTCCAGACTCTTTTTCCCTGGTTGATTAACTATTACACTCAAGCCGCCATAAACATCTCCTGTCCCCCATTGAATTGAAACTATGGGTTCTTGGTTTTTAGCCCACTCATGAATTTTTCTGAGTATTGCTGCCTCATCAGCGCCCCATCTAGTTTTAAACTCTTGAAAGAAAGATACTTCGTCCCACCTTCTTCTTTCACGAGTTGTGCTTGATTTTTTCAGTTGTGCTTCAGTAGTTTGACCAATTACTCTTGGAACTAAAGTTCTTAAACCTTCCTGACTAACATACTGTTTAATTTCTAATGCCAAAACTTCTACTGGGTCTATTTGTTCATTCAGAAATTCTACTACCCTTCGTAATTCCGCCGGAATATTATCTGCCACAAATACTAAACGAATTTTATTTGCTTGTAAATTAGTTTTAACTTTTTGCCAAAACCTTTCTTCGTCAGCATCTGAACCCAGAAATTTTTCAAATACTTGTTCTGGATCGCGGCCATGTTCCCGACAGTTGACTTCAAACTGAGCAACAATTGACTCTAGAGGCCAATAAACTCCTACATTAGCAGCATAATCAATCATTTGACCTACTACTTGTTGACGAATTTCTTCTTCGTAAGCGCCTTTAACTATTACTAATGTCGGAATTGCTTCTTGGTCAAGAAATAAATGAGATAATGCCCATTGTTGCGTGATATCTTCTTCTGTTGATATAGCTATTTCCCGTGATATTAATAACCATCTTCTGGGAGTAGCTCTGTCTATATCATCTCCCGCAAGTAAGTTAGGATAAGTTTCTATAAATTCTTGTAGTTGATCTTCAGACTCATAAGCTTGCTCCATCATTTCCACAAGTTGATCGTTGTCACGAATTAAGTAAATACCTCCGCCCATTAATATACTCCTATTTTTAAGTCAAAATTCCCAGTCAAAATCAATATAACTTTTAATTTTTATCTAAAAGTTATTCTCAGTATTAAAAATAGCACAGTTAAATTTTTTATACTATCTAATTTTTCTTTATAACTGTCTTGAAAATGTAAATTTTGATATTTATACCAGAAGGAAGAATTCTAAATTCTTAATTCTTTAACAACTCGTTCCTTGCTATATAAAACTAATTTTTAAATCATCAAAAAATTAATTTTCAATCATTACCAATCTCTACATTTTTATGAATTCATTATTGATTCATTAACAACTCCTGTAAATACTTTTTCTGCTGGTCCAGTCATATAAACTTTTTGGTCTGTAGTTGACCATTCAATCTCCAAACAACCTCCAGGTAGTTCAACTGTAACTTTATTCTCGCTCCTTTGAGTTAAAACCCCTGCCACTACTGATGCACAAGCACCCGTACCACAAGCTAATGTTGCACCAGCACCTCTTTCCCACACCCGCATTTTCACATAATTTGGCCTAACAACTTGAATAAATTCTGTATTAGTGCGTTCTGGAAATACAGAGTGATGCTCAAATTGAGGACCGATTATTTCTAGAGCTATATCAGCAACATTATCTACAAAAGTTATACAGTGTGGGTTCCCCATATTCACACAGGTAACAGACCAAGATTTTCCAGCCACTTCTACAGTTTGATTGACAATTTTCTCATCAGCATTACCGATAGTTGTCGGTATTTCCGATGCCAATAGTTTTGGCTGTCCCATATCGACTGTTACTTGACCATCTGCTTGTAATTCGGGAACTATCAGACCTGCCCCAGTATGGATATTATATTTAGTCTTGTGATTATTTTCTAATTCTGCGATAAACTTGGCCAAACATCTGATTCCATTACCACACATTTCTGGTTCTGAACCATCAGAATTGAAAATCCGCATGGTATAATCTGCTTGTCCCTCTCCAGACAGGGCAAAAATTACACCATCTGCACCAATACCAAAATTGCGATCGCATAATTTTATTGCCTGTTCTGGTGTTACTATGGGTTGCGGGAGATGGCGATTATCAATCAAAATAAAATCGTTACCCAGGCCATGATATTTAGTGAATGATACTGTCATTATGATCCTCCAGTAATTAAGTTGAAATTTACTTTTAAATGAAGATATTACGCAGGAAATATATTTAATAATTATTATGTCTGATTTTGATACCAGTTTACCCAGTGTTCGCCAGATTCAAACTTATATCACAGATAAGAAAGAAGTAGAACTAAAACTAATTACTAATGACCTCCATGTAGGAAAAGTTTTCTGGCAAGACCAAAATTGTATTTGTCTGTTAGACCAGTATGATTTACCAATTCTAATTTGGCGACAAGCTATTGTTTATCTCAAGCCAAAAAACTAATCCTCATTTTTTCTCTGAAGTTATTCTACTTTCTTATTTTAATTTAATCAAAAATAGACCTCTCCGGAAAAGAGGGAATAGGGAGTAGGGGGTAGGGAGCAGAGGGAAATAATTGATGATTTATCTACGATAATTGATTTTATTTTTTATTATTTGAGATATCTATACTAATAGACAATTCCAGAATAGTATAACTACAAAATTTGTGGCAAAGTCACATAAGACATATAACTATTAGTGCAGGATGGCGGAAATAACTGGTTACAAAATCCTCAAAAATTACAAATAAAAAATGATTGACTGTAATGAAGTGTGTCTTACCCAGCTGCTTGCGAGAGCATTTCCGGAGGAAAGGAGACCTCAGAATTACACACTCGCTTTTAACTTTTGACTTTTAACTTTTGACTTTTGACTTCCGCGTAGCGGCACTAGATTTCTGTAGTTTCATTAACTACAGTAGTTAATTCTTGTTTTTGAGGATATTTCTGAGTCTGGGAAATTTTCAATTGCCTTACTTGACTGAGTTCATGGAAACCACCACAGATCAACAACCGATCGCCCACTTGTAGCTTAGTATTTTCTCGAGGCCATCGGATAAATTTTCCCTCTCGTCGAATTGCTTGAACTTCTACCCCATATTGACGACGTAAATTAGCTGCAGATATTTTTTTGCCCACATAAGGACTAGACTCAGCTAAAATTAACCATTGACAAGAAGTACTTTCTTTTGGCACAGCAATTTCCCCTTTAGCCAACTTATCAAAACTCTCTAATTCTGAAGGTTCTCCTACTAACAAAAGTTTATCCCCAATATCTAATATTGCCTGACCTCCTGGATAGTCAATTTCCTCTCCTTCCTCTCTACGGATAGCCATTAAACTAACCCCTGTCAACCGTCTTAAATTAGTTTCCTCTAAACTCATCCCAGTCAGAGGAGAATTCTCTGGTAGAGAGTACCATCTGCTGTTCATATTCTTAATTGCCGCTTTTAACTCGCGAGATATTTCCGGGTCTGGAATTGCAGGACGTAATGCTTGATAATGACTTTGACGAATTTCTTCAATTTCCTTCTGAATATCTTTTGCTGGTATCCCCATCCCAACTAACAGATGGTTAGAAAGTTCCAAACTAGCTTCAAAATTTGGTTCGACTACCTCCCTTGCTCCAAGTTGATAAAGCAATTCTATATCCTTATATCGGTTAGCTTTGACCACAATATCCAAATCTGGGGCAAATTCTAGAGAACGCTTCAAGCAAATTCTCGTACTCATAGCATCCGGTATAGCGATCGCCATTGCCATTGCCCTATCTACACCTGCTGCTTCTAAAACGTGTAAAGAGCAAACATTACCGTAAAGATAAGTAATTCCTTTTTCTCGTAACTTTTGAGCTACTCTTTCAGATTGGTCAATTATCAGATAAGGGACATTATGCTCTTCTAATTGTCGTGCCAAATTACGGCCTACCTGTCCATAACCACAGATAATCACATGATTCTGTAGAGGTAAATCTACTGCTATAGCTGTAGCAGGTTTCCCAGTCTGGTAAAGATATTTTTGTAACCAGGGGAAAGTCTCAGCCCAATTTAACAACTTTGGAACTATTTTCAGGACAAAAGGTGTAATTACTAAAGTTACAGCCGTTGTACCTAATATTAATAAGTATACCCGACGAGAAACTAATCCTAATCTTTGTCCTGCACTAGCAAGCACAAAAGAAAATTCTCCTATTTGAGCTAAACCCAAACCAACCAGAATAGATGTTTTCAGAGGATAGCCAAAAATTCTCACAATGGGAGTGACAATCAAAAATTTTCCCACTAGAACTAGAAGTACCAAACCCAGGATAATTTCTAAATGATTCCATAAGAAAAAAGGGTCGATTAACATCCCGATCGCTACAAAAAAGAGAGCTGCAAAAATATCTCGGATCGGTTCAACATAAGTTAAAGTTTGGTCAGCATACTCCACCTCAGATATCATCAGACCCGCCACAAAAGCACCCATCTCAATGGAAAAACCCAAGTTTGCTGTGAGGAGAGCTATTCCTAAACATAAAGCCACTACTCCCAATAAAAATAATTCTCGACTCTCTGTTTTTGCTAAAAATCTGAGTACATAAGGTATAATCCATTTCCCTGCTGCTATAGCACCCAAGGCAAATAGACCTATTTTCAGAAGCGATCGCCCCACCGTAATACCAATAATTTCTGGAGGCTGATTTAAAGCAGGTAAAACCGCCAACATTAGTCCCAAAGCTAAATCTTGGACTACTAAAATTCCCAACATTACTTGGCCCTGTGATGTAGAAGCTTCGTTGCGCTCCATCAAGCACTTCAATACAACCGCTGTTGATGATAGGGATAAAATTGCTCCTAAAAATATTCCTTGAGCAGGAGAAGATACCCATCCCACACCTAAAGAGACTAATGTTGTAATTAAAATAGTCAGGGCAATTTGTAGTCCACCTCCGCCCAAACTTATACCTTGAACTTTTTTCAATTCTCCTAGAGAAAATTCCACTCCCAGAGCGAATAGTAAAAAAGCCACCCCTAGTTGAGCCAATGTTTCTACTTGAATCAGTTCTTTAATGAGACCAAATCCTGCTGGTCCCACAATCATTCCACCTACGAGATAGCCCAATAACACTGGTTGTCGTAGTAGCGATGCCAGTAGTCCTCCTGTGGCTGCGGCTGCCAGAACTAATACTAAGTCTATGATTAATCGGAAGTCTTCTTGCACAGATTTTTATAAGTATGACAATATTGTAAAGGTATATTAACTTCAATATAGTATTAGTGTTTTATAGGTTATGTACGATCGTTGAAAATTATAATTATTGAAATTTTATTGATTTAATGCTGTATAGTAATTTTTATTTATCTTTTGGGTTTAATACCCCGCCCTCACTTGTGGTGTTTACAAGCTTGTTGGGGTGTGAAACTGTTGCCTATTTTCTACCCATAACTAGACATATCTTGCGGATTGTCCATATAATTAGGTGAAGTCTATACAGTAACTAATTATGGACAATCAAGAAGAAATGACGATTA
>JAXHSW010000256.1:0-10939 GCA_034190295.1 Cyanobacteriota bacterium
TGTAGGCATCACTATCTTTAGTCACATGATACAGTTTAGTTAGATTGAGACTTTTACCAGTACAGAAAAAATGCTGACGACAGTAATAATTAGCCAAATTATACAAGTTTTTTGACTTAAAGGCTAACTCATCACACCAAGCCCAATACTGATGTGTTCGATTAATAATATGTCTGTCAACAAGTCGCATTCACCTGCGATAATTCATTTCTTTAGTTACCTGTTTAATCTTAAAAGACTTTTCTACAAATAGCAACTACTTTATACAATTTTCATTCAACAGTTAATCACCCGAAATATCTAACCCACACTCATTAGCTGTGTCAGTCCAATTTTAGCGCCATGCCATTACTACCTTCTTAAAAGAAAATTGTCAAATGTTTTTCTATCTGTCATAGCAGGTTGAGCGCCTGATTTTGTAACACATAAAGCACCAGCAGCAGCACCCCATTTCACAGCATCTTTTAATGACAAACCTGTATCCAATGCTGCTGCTAAACCACCATTAAAAGCATCACCCGCAGCCACAGTATCGATCGCTTCTACTGCAAAAGCAGGTTGAAAAAACGTTTCCTCTTCAGTTGCACAAACAACACCCCGATCGCCTATTTTCACCACAGCATTTTTTACACCACGCTGACATAATTCAATAGCTGCCTGAGTAGCAGTTTCTTGATTATTTACTGCAAACCCAACCAGTTGACTTGCTTCAATTTCATTAGGAGTAATAATATTAATCAAACCATAAAAATCATTAGGAAAATTTACTGGCATTGGTGCTGGATCGAGAATAACTTTCACTCCTATTTCTTGAGCTACTTTTGCTGCACTCATAGCAAATTCTAGGGGAATTTCTAATTGTAAAAGTAAAACTGTGACATCCAATAGCAAATTTCTCAGGCGTTCCACATCTATATTATTAATACTATGGTTAGCACCCGGAACTACAATAATACTATTTTCTCCACGAGCATCCACAGCAATAACTGCCACCCCCGTATGAATATTCTCATCAACTACCACACCTCTTGTGTCAACATTAGCACCTTGCAAACTTGCCAAAAGTTGTTGCCCAAAACTATCATTTCCTACCCGCCCCACTATTGTTGTTGGAATGCCAAGACGAGCAGCAGCAACAGCTTGATTTGCTCCTTTACCACCACCTGCGGTCAAAAAGTTGTTGCCATTAATAGTTTCTCCTGAAGTCGGTAAGCGAGCAGTAGTTGCAATTAAATCAATGTTAATGCTGCCAAAAATAATTATACTCATATTTAAAGCAATTTTCAAATTGAGCTTGGTTAGACATGGATTTCATGTATCCGTTGAGCGTAGCCTATCTAAAGTAGTATATTATATCATATACAGGACTTACGCAAAATATCAAGCTATACACCATCTGTAGGGGCGAACGGCCGTTCGCCCCTACTAAATATAGTAGTTGTGCGTAAGTCCTGATATAATAAAGTTAAGTTATGAAATTGTGTGAGTTCAAAAGACTGGTTTCCCTCTCAGGTTAATATCATGTCCGGTTGAATAATTCGACTTTGGTGGAAGTAAGGCAGAAGGTTTTTTCCTATTGTCACCTTAATTTCATACACACTCCGATGCTACCGGACATGATATAAGTTGTTTGATTAGCTCCTGGCAATGACAAAAGTATATTTTTTTTAAGATTATCTTTATAAATTATCTCTAAGATTAATTTTCTGACGGAATACTCCACAACCGCGATCGCTCGTAAAAAATATTTAGTATTAAAAATTACCGAATAATTAATAATTAAATAATTAAATAATTAAACAATTCAGCTTACTCAGCCTCCCCTTTCAAGGGGAAAAAAATTTATTTTTTCGGAGTTGGTCAATCCTTTCCCTTCTAGGGAGAGGTAATTATCCATTATCCATTAATGAAATAAACTTGCTATGGCCACCTTCAATTCATAAGACAAGTTAAAGATAGCAAGAACATCTAAAATATCTGCCTAATAATAAAAAAGAAACAAATAGTAGAAAACTCATAATTAATAGCTAGCTAACTCAGGCCCATTAATTAATAGGTAGGGCTCCTAAGTAAGAAAATCAAACTTTAGTAAACAAGGAGAATTTATGAGAATAGCAGTAGCTAAGGAAACTCTGGTCGATGAATCCCGTGTGGCCTTAGTTCCCGATGTCATAGCACGATTAGTCAAACAGGGGTTAGAAGTCCAGGTAGAAGCAGGTGCGGGAGAAAAATCTTTCTTCTTTGATGGAGCTTACGAACAAGCTGGAGCCAAAATAATTTCTGATAGTGACGCCCTATGGCGTGAAACAGATGTACTTCTGAAAATTGGGGTACTACAGGAATCAGAAATTGATAAATTACGGGAAGGCTCCATTGTAATTAGTTTTCTAGATCCTTTAGGAAACCCTGCTATTGTGCAACGTTTAGCGGAACGGAAAATAACTGCATTCAGTATGGAATTAATTCCTCGTACCAGTAGGGCGCAAGTTATGGATGCTTTATCTTCCCAAGCTAATATTGGTGGATATAAAGCAGTTTTGCTGGCCTCTGCTGCTTTACCCAAGTTTTTCCCGATGTTAACTACTGCAGCAGGTACGATTAAACCTGCAAAGGCATTAGTTATGGGCGCGGGGGTTGCAGGTTTACAGGCGATCGCTACTGCTCGTCGTCTAGGTGCTGTAGTAGAAGCATTTGATATTCGTCCAGAAGTTAAGGAGCAAGTGCAAAGTTTGGGAGCAAAGTTTGTAGATGTAACTCTCCAAGAAGACACTGTTGCTGAGGGTGGTTATGCCAAAGAACTTTCTGAACAAGCCAAACAACACACTCGCGAAGTTCTCACACAGCACGTTGCTGCTTCGGATATTGTAATTACTACTGCTCAAGTTCCTGGCAAAAAAGCACCATTGCTAGTAACTAAAGAAATGGTAGACCAAATGAAACCAGGTGCAGTCATAGTTGATATGGCAGCATCACAGGGTGGAAACTGTGAGTGTACTGAAGCAGGCAAAGATGTACAGTGGAATGGTGTGACTATTATTGGTCCGGTAAACTTGCCAGCAACTATGCCAGTTCATGCTAGTGAATTGTATGCCAAAAATATTTCCGCTTTGCTCAAATTGATGGTTAAAGATGGAGAGCTAAATCTTGATTTTGAGGATGATATCATTGCTGGTGCTTGTGTTGCCCATGATGGTGAAATTCGCAATGAAAGAGTCAAAAATGCTTTAGGCGTTGCTGTTGGTAGTTAGTTAAGCAGTCAGCACTCAGCATTCAGCACTCAGCAAGAGCGTTTTTTCTTGTTGAGAAGGAATTTATCAATGGATAATTGCTTAATTTGGTCTAAGACCTTTTCTTCATTTATGAAGAAAATAAACAGAAAATATTTTCCTTAAGTTCAATCCGATCCGCTTTCAAGGAGAGGTAATTATCCATTATTCATTGTTCATTATCAATTGTTGAATGCCTTCCCAATGCCTCATAAAAGTAAACAATTAACTGTAAAAGAAATATGAGTGAAACATTAATTGCAGCTTTATTTGTATTTGTCTTGGCATCATTTGCCGGATTTGAAGTAATTAATAAAGTGCCGCCAACTCTGCATACACCCCTGATGTCTGGAGCTAATGCTATTTCAGGAATTGCTGTTTTGGGCGCACTAATTATTGCTGGTGACAAAGATTGGAATGTCACTGTAATTTTAGGCTTAATTGCTGTAGTATTTGCCACCATTAACGTAGTGGGTGGATTTTTGGTAACAGACCGGATGTTGCAAATGTTCAAGAAGAAGGAGGCTGCATAATGACCGAATTTATACCTACCGGAATTCAATTAAGCTACTTGGTAGCGGTATCCTTGTTTTTTGTGGGGCTGAAAAAGTTGGGTTCTCCAGCTACGGCTCGTAATGGTAATTTGTTAGCATCAGTGGGGATGTTGATTGCTATTGTAGCAACCCTGCTAGAAAAAGAAGTAATCAACTATCAGATGATTTTGGTAGCAATTGTTGTCGGTTCCATTATTGGAGCGATCGGTGCTTACAAAGTAGAAATGACTGATATGCCTCAAATGGTTGGTTTATTCAACGGTTTGGGTGGTGCTGCTTCTGCAATGGTGGCAGTTGGTGAGTTTTGGCGGTATTTGGCTGTTGCTCAGTCACCTCCATTGCCTACTACTATTACAGCTTTATTGGGCGTATTAATTGGTGGCGTAACTTTTACGGGTTCTGTAATTGCTTTTGCTAAACTACAGGGAATTATGAGTGGTTCTCCCATTACTTTCCCATTGCAACAACCTGTTAATGCTCTCCTATTTGGTGGGTTTATTGTTGGTAGCGTTTATCTATGCGTCACACCATTTAATTTACCTGTGTTTTTAGCATTGGTAGGTGTATCCCTAGTATTGGGTGTGATGTTTGTTATCCCCATCGGTGGTGGTGATATGCCAGTTGTGATTTCTTTGTTGAACTCATTCTCTGGATTAGCTGCTAGTGCTGCTGGTTTTGTGGTGATGAACAATATGTTGATCATTGCTGGTGCATTGGTTGGAGCTTCTGGAATTATCCTCACAGTAATTATGTGTAAGGGTATGAACCGTTCCTTGACTAATGTACTGTTTGCTGCATTTGGTACTGGTGAAGGTGGTGGTCCCGCTGCTGCTACTGGTGGGACAACTGATAAGGCTGTTCGCAGTATTGACCCTGAAGAGGGTGCAATGATGTTGGGTTATGCTCGTTCTGTGGTAATTGTACCTGGTTATGGTATGGCTGTTGCTCAGGCACAACATTCTGTCCGTGAGTTGACAGACCAGTTGGAGGGATTGGGTGTTGAGGTTAAGTATGCTATTCACCCAGTTGCAGGACGGATGCCTGGACACATGAATGTATTGTTGGCAGAAGCTAATGTGCCTTATCCCCAGTTATATGATATGGATGACATTAATCCTCAGTTTGACCAGGCAGATGTAGCTTTGGTCATTGGAGCGAATGATGTGGTCAACCCGGCGGCGCGTGCGGATAAGAATAGTCCAATTTATGGGATGCCCATTCTCGATGTTGATAAGGCAAAGCATACTATTGTGATTAAGCGCGGTCTTAGCACTGGTTTTGCTGGTGTGGACAATGATTTGTTCTACAAGGATAAAACTATGATGCTTTTTGGCAGTGCTAAGGATATGGTTGCTAAGTTGGTTTCTGAGGTTAAGCAACTTTAACATTGGATTTAGTTTTGGTAAGCGTATAATATTTTTCTCAAGGCGCTTACCTCCTGTCTTTTGATTCCGAGCATTGTTGATTGAGCAATGCTTATTTTAAGTTTTTTAGAGCAAATTATTTTTAATTGTCAGGACTTACGCACCAGACTCTACTTATGGTAAGGGCAAATGCCATTTGCCCCTACAGATGGTGGTTTAAAAGTCAATTTGCGTAAGTCCTGATTATATAACCGGATTCTATATAACGCCTAATTCTGTAGAGCTTAAAATAAAATTGGTCTTCAATATTTTCAATATTTTCAAAAAAGTCTGGTGAATATAAATATCTATTGTGCTATTATAGAAGGTGAGAATAAATTCGGTTATAATGTTTGTTTATATTGAGGGCTACTTTCCTGTCGCTATTGACAAGCTTCTCTCCGAAATCTAAATCTCTACAAAAATCTTAATTTTGGAGAATATCTATGTCAATTTATGTAGGCAACTTATCCTACGAGGTCACGCAGGATGACCTATCTGAAGTTTTTAAGGAATATGGTTCTGTTAAACGGGTTCATTTACCAACTGACCGTGAAACAGGGCGTATTCGTGGCTTTGGATTCGTGGAAATGGATACTGAGGAAGAAGAAGAAGCGGCCATTGCTGCCCTTGATGGTGCTGAATGGATGAATCGCGAAATAAAAGTGAACAAGGCCAAACCACGGGAAGAAAGACCTTCCTTTGGCGGTGGTGGCGGTGGCCGCAGAAACAACTCTCGTCGCTACTAAATTTAATTCATTTTGATTAAAACTTAATTATAGGACTTGGTTTAGCTCCTATAATTATCGAGAAATAGTTCAGGTAGGGGAAGCGTTGGAATAACAAAGTGCAGAATTTTGAATTGAATTCTGTAATTTTTGTGTGTTTCGGTAATCCATTGAGAACCCCCTACCAAATCTTACTGTTTGTTAGTATTTAATGAGTGATGGGTCTTAAATGTCTACTCATTAATGCTTTTTTCATTCTACTGACTTCTTAGTCCTTATTCAAGATTTCCAATTGACAAAACGGGTATAAAAATAAGCGATCGCCTCTCCAATAACAGTCCGCATACCTGCACTAGACTGCCACCATCTCTTAGGATTATAACCTTTAGGCTCAAGAGCAATTACACCTACCTGAATATCTGGACAGAAAATATTTCGGTAAATCATCCAGCTACGGCGAGCGTGGGGTCCTAAAGTACAGATATTGATAGAGTTTACTTTGAGATTAGAAGTTGCTAGCCATTCTTTAACTGCAATAGCAGAAGCAGCAGTGCGATACTTAACAACATGAGGAGTGGGTACCGCAACAATTTGGTCTGGATCGACACCCAAGGCAATTAAAGTTGCGGCTGTTAGTTCGGAAAAGTTATTATATTCTGAGAGATAATGTCCTTTTCCTATGGGCGAACCTGTGGTAATTAATTTTTGATAAGCAGATACATCAAGCCCGGCAATTCCCGGTAAAACCGGGTAAAACCGTTCATAGCAACGTGACGGTGCGAATCCATCAACGCAGGCGGTCGATACGCAATGCTTTGAGGAAAATCCCCAAAGCGCTATTTTTTGACTTATTTATGTCCGACTCATAGAGTATTTATTTTGCGCTTTCTTTTTCTTGACTAGGCAACCATTAGGGATGACTCAAAGTCGGGATCGAAATAACGCGATACTCAGTTGTCAGTTCTTTTGCAACTTCTATCATAACACTATTTTCAGGAAATTGCCAGGGATTCTAAAATCTAGTAATGCACCTCGATGAAATTCAGCGATCGCTAATTTTACTGCATAGTCAGACATCCAACCTTCAACTATTAGTATATCTGCTTCTATGGGGGAGGTTACTGCTAAGAATGAATAAATATTAAAGCAGCAAATTGCAATTAGAAAGATAATTAACCCTAGAATTAATATCCATATCTGGATTGTTAAAATTAATTTTTCCCACCATTGTAAAAAAATGTTTTTTGGATACATTTAAGTAATCAACAAGGAAGAAGGAAGAAGGAAGAGGGAAGAAGGCTTAAAAGCAAGAAAAAACTTAAATTTCCTTGTAGATATTCACGCTAACTTTTACACAAACGATAAAGTACGGACAGGATATAATAGATATCTCCATAAAATAAACGTAAGCATTCAGCAGTCAGCTATCAGCTATCAGCTTGATAGAATTAAAAGTATGGGTAAAAGCCAATCATTTAACCTGAGTAGTAAGCGCGAGCCACACCTATATTTCCCTCCATAGAGTTGAAAATATAGAATTTAAACGTTCAAAAGCTGAGAGCTGACCGCGAGTTAGCTGTTTGCGCAGCATTCAGACCGAAATGCTTATAAATAAACTTGCTATTTATTTAAAATAAACTAAAATTTTAACAGTAACTTACAAAATCATTTTTCGTAGTCTTTGGCCGTGAAAATCTATTTCCTGTTCCCTGTTCCCTGTTCCCTACTATGAGCAAAAAGTATATATCTTTTTCACCAGATGTCTAATACTTACTGTTAATAGTTCTTTCTAACTAGGGCTTACCGATCTAACTTAACAGTACTGAAAAATAAAAGTTTTAGCCTTTAAAGGATCGAAAAAAGTGCCTAGCATCACGTTAAAAACCCTCAAAAACTTAGCATAAAAGGCAGGGGGGATAGCAAAAAAATCATTCTTACCAATAGAAATCTCCTAATTAATTCCTCGTTTCTACTAACTATTCCCCCACTCCCCTACTCCCCTACTCCCCTACTGGACTGGGCGAATGCCATTCGCCCCTACTCCCCCCCTCCCCTACTGGACTGGGCGAATGCCATTCGCCCCTACTCCTGAAAAAGACTTTTAAGAGCATTCCCTAGCTATGAGCTACTTCTTCCTGTTTTTTATGTAAATACTCAAAAACACTCTTATCTCCAATATCTGGAGGTATTGCTTGGAATACCTTTCGTATCGCAAAAACTATAAATAGAAACGCCCAAATTCCTAATAAAAATTCTTTGACTTCCAGTGATAAAAAGCCAACCAGATGAGATAGAAGTAAAAAAGGTACTAAAGGTGTGAGGAATTTTGTTTCTAGGCGGTTAAAACAAAAAGCTTCTTTGAAATAAATACCAGTCAAGGCAGCAAAGGTAAAACCAATACCCAAAATGGTAATTGGATTAGTGTAAACTATTAAGAGCAGGGGCTGACTACTGTTAATCGCTAAGATTATTATAGTAATAGTCCCTATAATCCAAAATAGTTGGAGTAGTCGGTGTAAAACGGCCATATAGATATGAATAGTGGCTAAACTTAGACCTAAAGCTAGACAAAAACAGCTATATATAGGTGTTAGTGCTTTAATCACGGTTGGGTTGTCTCCTTGCCATAAGACTAAGGTGCTGCCTAATGCAAAACTAAGGGCAGCTATCATCAGGCCACTACGGTAAATAATGACACTAAGGCGATCGCTTTTTGTGATGGTAAATTCTCCAAAATGTCCTTGATAAACTATCGGTTCTGGAGATTGTAGTGTTTGTGTCATAATTTACTCCTGAAGAAATATAGATCGACTGATTTTTTTAACTTATAGATATTCTTTAATCATAAACCTGGATAAGGGGAGAACTTCATGCCAAAATCTAATCAAAAACAAAATAAAAATAAGTCTCAACCTGATACCAGAAAGCTCAAACCAATTGAAATTGATGAGACTATTATATCAGGGAAAACTGGTAAGCTGAATAATGGAGAAAATATAACTATTAGTGTACCTATTGAGGATTTTTTACAGCAGATCGGTGCTTTTCAAGGGATGGAAGAGGATGATGAAGCAGAACAAATTAATTTAGAAGTTTTTGAGCAAAAGTTAGAGGAAATTTTCAATACAAGTAATTTAAAACTTAATCAAAGTAATTTAAAAAAATATTTTAAATATCTCAAGCAAAATATTGATTTTCCTTGTTTAGTGACAGGAATAGAAGAATTTGAGTGGGAAGAATATTATACTATGGGTCCAGGAAGTAAGAAAGAATATCAAAAGCTGAAGAAGAAAAAACCATCTCATACAGATGAGTTTAATCTGCTAAAGTTAGATGATAAATTAGATTTAAATTATGGAATTTTAGCAGAGTTGGAGCGCACTACTGATAGTCAAAAATTTACATTGCCACTAGCTGAATTAGAAGCTGTTATGGAAGATTCTGAGAATGCTGAATTGTTAGAGGATTATTCTATGTGGTTTTTTACATATTTATAGAAAAAAAAGTTTTTCCTTATTATGAAATTTATTAACTTGTCTATTTCGATCTACAGTCAACTCTGACCGATATCTTATCCTATGCAGCTTAGAAATGAATTTGGTATTAGTTATATTGATTTTATTAGTTATATTAATTTAATTTAATATGAGGTTGCATAGAATAAAGATTTCCAGAATAATTGACTGTAGATCGAGACAGATATATTAATGAATTTTTAAATTATTGCTCTACCGTTCTAATATCAAAGCATTGATAGATAATGGTTTTAGCTGTTTTCGGTTGAAAAAAGTGCCAGATTTTCGTTTGCTCAAGGTCAAAAAGGAGCGCATTTTGGGCGCATAGTTGGGCAGAAAAATCTAGGGACAATTCTTACTTCTACCTCCTCTATAATTCCCATTTCTCCTGACTCGGTCCTCGGTCTTCCTGACTCCTAAGTAATCAAGATTAAAATCATACACGCACTTCACCAAGGCTTAATTTTCTTATTAATTTTCAATCTGAAACCTGAATAGATTTTGGTGGAGCTTTCAAAGTATATATCTGAGTTTCTGTAGCGATCGCCTGTCGTATATTCAAAGGTATTTGCAACATTCCTAACAAAGAAATACCATCCATAACTTTTAAACCACCGATAGTTTTTTCTGCTAACAAAAGGTCTACTTTTTCTGGGTTTGGTGTAGAGGAAAGTTCTTGCTGAGAAGCAACAACAAATCCTAATGGACATCCATAACTGGTAGAATAAGCTTTTACAGAATGAGCATAATTAAACACAGTCTGTAAAGTTTTAAGCACACGGACATGAAGATACATTTCGGCAGGAGAAATTGAGCCTCCTTGTATAATAAACACTCCATCAGGAGACAAAATTTGGCGAATTTTTTGAAAGTATTCCTGAGTAAATAAGGGAAAAGACGGACCAGACTCAATAGGGTCTGTCAGATCGGAAATAATCACGTCCCAAGTTTCTGAAGAAGAGTTTAAAAAATTCTGGGCATCATCAATAATTAATTCTACCCGGGCGTCTTCAAAAGAATTTTGGTGCATTTGTGGCAAATACTTTTTGCAGGCATCTACTACTTCCCCATCTATATCAACCATAACTAATTTTTCTACAGTTTTCCAGCGCAATACTTCTCGTAATGTTGCTCCTTCTGCGCCTCCAAGTACTAGGACTTTGCGTGGCGACCCATGAAAAATCATTGGTGGATGTACTAAGCATTCATGGTAGAGAAATTCTTCTTCGGTGCAAGACTGCCACCTATTATCTAGTATTAAAGCTTTGCCATAAGTACCTTCAACAATATACATTTCCTGATATTTAGTTTTTTGATAAACCAGCACCCGATCGATGCCATGTTTATAAATATCCCAAGGTGTAATTTGTTCAGCGAACCA
Organism: Cyanobacteriota bacterium; assembly: GCA_034190295.1. Taxonomy (GTDB): domain Bacteria; phylum Cyanobacteriota; class Cyanobacteriia; order Cyanobacteriales; family Microcoleaceae; genus Okeania. Next base: position 10,848 of record JAXHSW010000256.1, read on the forward strand.
TAAACTTGTATTAAGTTTAGCACCTGCCATTGATAGTTTTCCTCCGAAGAAAATAGTTGGGGGTAGGGAGTGGGGGAGTGAGGGAGTGGGGG
>JAXHSW010000257.1:0-10868 GCA_034190295.1 Cyanobacteriota bacterium
CCTCAGTATTTTTACTTGAATTTTTTTGGTTTTTCTTTGATATCAGTATTAATACTTAATTGATTCCCTTCCCTCTCTCATTCTATCTGTGTACTACATTTTGAAGTGCGGAATGTGGGATTAAAACTAAGACGTTGTAGTTTTTTGTCATTGTATGAAGCACTTGGGGGTTTAAAGACTTTTGCCTCTAACTATCTGCTCATGTAGGATTAAAAATTTCCATTGGTTGAGATGAGTGGAGTCTGGTTTTCCGAGATAGTCATTAAAACTAAGACGTTTGAGTTTTTCACCTTTGCTCCCTAATCATTGTGTGAAGCTTCTGGGGTTTAAAGACTTTTTGCCTCTCATTATCTGCTCATCTAGAATGAATTTTTTCTATTGCTTGATGAGTGGAGTCTGGTTTTTCTGAGATAGTCATTAAAACTAAGACGTTGTAGTTTTTTATCATTGGGTGAAGCTCCTAGGGTTCAAAGACTTTTTGCCTCTCATTATCTGCTCATGTAGGATTAAAAATTTCTATTGCTTGATGAGTGGAGTCTGGTTGTTCTGAGAGAATCAGGAAAACTAAGACGTTTGAGTTTTTCACCTTTGCTCCCTAATCATTGTGTGAAGCTTCTGGGGTTTAAAGACTTTTTGCCTCTCATTATCTGCTCATGTAGGATTAAAAATTTCTATTGCTTGATGAGTGGAGTCTGGTTGTTCTGAGATAGGGATTAAAACTAAGACGTTGTAGTTTTTTTTCATTCTGTGAAGCTCCTAGGGTTCAAAGACTTTTTGCCTCTCATTATCTGCTCATGTAGGATTAAAAATTTCCATTGGTTGAGATGAGTGGAGTCTGGTTTTCCGAGATAGTCATTAAAACTAAGACGTTTGAGTTTTTCACCCTGTGTCAAATATTATTCATTGTGTGAAGCAATCCAGTTAAAGGTTTTGCCTCTAACTATTTGCTCATCTAGAATCAAAAATTGCCATTATTAGTAGGGTCTGGTTTCCTGAGGAAAATTAAAACTAAGACGTTGTAGTTGGAAATATCATTGTGTGAAGCAATCCAGTTAAAGGTTTTGCCTCTAACTATTTGCTCATCTAGAATCAAAAATTGCCATTATTAGTAGGGTCTGGTTTCCTGAGGAAAATTAAAACTAAGACGTTGTAGTTGGAAATATCATTTTGTGAAGCAATCCAGTTAAAGATTTTGCCTGTGACTATTTGCTCATCTAGAATCAAAAATTGCCATTATTAGTAGGGTCTGGTTTCCTGAGGAAAATTAAAACTAAGACGTTGTAGTTGGAAATATCATTGTGTGAAGCAATCCAGTTAAAGGTTTTGCCTCTAACTATTTGCTCATCTAGAATCAAAATTTGCCATTATTTAGTAGAGTCTGGTTTCCTGAGGAAAATTAAAACTAAGACGTTGTAGTTGGAAATATCATTGTGTGAAGCAATCCAGTTAAAGATTTTGCCTGTGACTATTTGCTCATCTAGAATCAAAAATTGCCATTATTTAGTAGAGTCTGGTTTCCTGAGGAAAATTAAAACTAAGACGTTGTAGTTTTTCATCCTTGCTCGGATATCACTACAGTCGGAATAACTAAGACGTTTGAGTTTTTTTATCGACTAAAGTGGGATGGCTAAAATTTATCATCAATATAGACCATCCCTGACATTTAACTTTACCGTGGTCTTGGCTGACCCCTTTCCATCATTTGCAAAGCATCTGGACTAGGATTAAATCGATAACCCCAAGAAGAGCGATCGCCATCATCCAATATTTGAGGTGTTAGTAGGACAATTGTCTCTGCTCGTTGATTGTCATTTTGACTACTGCGGAAGAGGGGACCAATTATAGGTAAATCTCCCAAAATAGGCACTTTGCTGATTGTCGTCCTTTCTTGCTCTTGAATAATGCCAGAAATAATCAGAGTTTGTCCATCCCGTAGGCGAATTCTTCCAGATTCTACCCTACGTCTGGCAATTTCTGTACCAAATTCATTTGCATTATCAGCATCTGTTGGTATCCTCTGAGAAATAAAACTCACTTCTGGATTAACAGTTACAGTCACAAAGCCATTATCGTCTATTCTTTCTACCTGTATCGCTAGAGTTAGACCTACATCTTCAAATCGAACAGTTCTAGTTTCTCGAGTCGTACCGCCATCATCTGTAAAATTACTGTCAATACTTCTGACAATATTTTCTACAAGTCTAACACTAGCTATTTCTCCTTCCTGAACCACTAAAGTTGGGTCGGTGAGAATCTTAGCATTACCACTTGTAACAGTAGCCCTAAGTTGACCAAGAAATCGCCTTGGATACAAAATTTGGGGGAACAAAGAAAATGTTGCTTCTCCTGTCTCTCCAACAAACCTCCCATCTTCATCAAACTCTACGTCTGTGACAACTCTATCAGTAATACCAACTCTTGTAGGTTCGCTTGTTGTAGGAGCTATTGGTCTGAGGAAAGTTCCTCTACCCTGATTAAGGTTAGGGATACCCGTACCTGGAACTTCAAATGTACGTTGGGTATCAAAGAATGGGTCTCCAGTAATTGGGTTACCAGTGACAGGACGAGAAAGAGGGTTACTACCATTCTGTTGTGTAATACTAGCAGGTTGGAGATTGCCAAAATTCAGAGATGCTGCTCCATTATCGTTAATAAAGAAACTGTCGTTAACTCCGAAGGAGAAACTACTATTAAAGTTTTCATCTGCTGATAAGTTAATATCTATAACCTTTACGTTTACAGCTACTTGCCTTTGTCGTAAATCTAACTGTAGCAGTTGGGCTGCAGCAATCTCTACTTGTTGTGGGGCACCAACTAAAGTTATACTATTAAGTCGGCTATCAGTTACTACTTGTAAACCCTTCAATAGTTGGGGAGTAGCTTGGGACTCATAGCGTAGTGGCTGAATAACTGTTCTTTCAATTGTTTCAGTATTTGTAATTGCCTGATTAGTTCCAGGAATATTAACCGTATTAACCTGAGTTACTGGCTGACTTGTAACAATGGCACTTTCAGCTCCCATACTAACTAAGAAACCTGCTGCCGCTTGGGCTGTAACTTGGTTTAAGCGTAAGGAACGGACTACAACATTCCTGGCTTCTGTGGGTAATTCTTGTCCCACAAATACTGTATTCCCTACTCGGTTGGCCTGCAACCCACTTAGACGGAGAACATAGTTAAAAACATCTTGAACAGATTCATTTTCAATATCTAGGGAAATACTTGGTCCAGTTTCTTCTTCCCCACCGGAACTGAAGGCTACATTCAACCCGGCAGCTCTAGCTAATAAAGCTAAAACATCTCTGACTGGAGCATCTCGCAAAACTAAACGAGGTATTCTTTCTTGTGTGCCTAAATCTATTACTTCTACTGAGGGATTAATATTGGATACTGCTATGTCGCCTACTGGTGGTGCTATTGCTCGTGGTTGAAAGGGAGGGACTTCACTGGGGGATGGTTGTCCTGGTAAGGTGGGGAAGCCATCTCCTGTTAGTTCGGAATCTGGTAATAATACCTCTGATTCTTGAGCTGTAGTTGTTTCTCTTGGAGGTACTACAGTAGTTTCAGGTTGCACAGGTGGGGGGGATGGTTCAGATGGTTCTGAGGGTGGGGGAAAGCTATTAGGTGTAGATGCTTGAGCTACCTCTCCCGAACCGGCCGCAGCACTCAGAATAATTCCTCGGCCTCCTCCTTGAATAATTCTGCCTCTGGGAGGGCCTTCTGTACCTTGGATGACTACCCGCACGCTGTTGGCATCTACTTGCATTACTTCTACATATTTGATGCCTGGTGCTGGACTATCTTTCCGAAATTTGTTGCCTTCGGGTATGCTTAGTTGAGCATTGATTATGTCTGCAACGAAAGAGTTATCTCTATTTACTGAGAATACTTCGGGGCGATCGCCATTGTTTGTCATTAGGACGATGTTCATGCCCCCTTCTACGGAATTTAACTGAATTTGGGTGATTTGTGTGACTGCAAATGCTGGTGTCTGGGCGATGATTACCGCAGCTACCCCACTTAACAGTCCACTACTAAATTGAATTTGCTGTTTCACTGTCCTCACTCCACGCTAGGCGATGATTAGGAAAATATTGGTTGGACATCTCTAGGAGTTGAAACACCCTAGATTTTCAAGAATTAAGAATTCAGAATTCAGAATGCGCGAATTACCTCTTCTTAATAAATAAGAGGATTGGATAAAAGGATTTTTTTTCTTCTCTTGGTCGATTGGATCTGGTTAGGAGACCCATCCATCCCTCGACCGCTTTTTTCTCCATGAATGGAGAGGCTTTATACCTGAATTTTTCGGTAAAAAACACTGCAAAAGGGATAAATCTACTTTTGCTAGCCTGTCAACAGACTTCTAGACTCCTCGGGATAGACAATAATCTACCTGTGAGCTTACTTTTAGAGCAGATTTTTACTTCGGGTTAAAATCAGGGTGTTGTTACTCAACCAGGGGATAAGTACGCCTGGCCAACTCTCTCCCGTTGTTTTTTATGTTTGGCTAGAGTATTATAAACATTCAACAGAAATATAGTCTGATGTAGTTAAATATAGTCTTTTGTCTCCAAAAATTTGGGAGAATATTGAGATAATCTAACCATGTCTGCCATAAGAACGAAAATCAAATCGCCTCAAGAGTCAGCGATCTGAGTTCAATAGGGTGAAATTCCTAGACTGACACGCTACCTCTAGACACTTAACGAACTCACAAGTCACAAGTCACAAGTCACAAGTCACAAGTCAACCAACCCCTAACTCCGACCGTGGAGAACCCACCCCTAACCCCTCCTGGGAGGGGAAGTAGGGGATTTGAGCTCCGCTCCAAAAATATTTCGCCTTAAAAGGCGGGGTTTTAGACCCAATCCTGTTTGATAATCAAAAAATGAGGGAAAGAAAAAGCATTTCAGACTGCTTTTAGCTATGGGATAGAGGAGCCAGTGCGTCGGGTGGGCCTCCCGACTTAAAGCAACTGGCGTGGTGTTGTAGTGCCTCCTTTCCTGCGGAATGCTGCGCAAACGGAGGAGCTACGCTAACACGAGGGTCACGGTGACACTGGCAAAATAAGGATATGTCTTATTTGACTATATTTTTATGAACTATAGGGCTTTATCCACAGCTTTGGATCTGTCATTCACCACTATAAAAGTTGAAAAAAAGTAGGTTTAACTATATTTAGGTAGAATTTCAGCTTCTGTTTTTACCGAAAAATTGTGGTTTAAAGCCTCCTCTTGTAAGGGGATAAAAAGAAAAATTTTTATGATTAGTCAATCAATTCCGTTTTCAAGGAGAGGTAATTATTAACAATTAACAATTAATAATTAATAATTAATATGTATTTTAAGAACAAAGAATACCATAGTATTTAGCAAATTATGTTAACTTTTATTTTATCCCACATTCCGCACTTCAATTTGTAACATGAAAATCAGTATAAAATCCGTAGCTTGCTTAGATATTTATACTATATAAATTATCTTCATTTACCAAAAAATGAGGTCCACGCGCCTCCCCTTTTAAGGGGATGAAAAAATATTCAGTGAGCGTATTTCAAGCCTCCGGCAATAGTTGTCGGTACTGATAACTGATAACTGATAACTGATAACTGAAATGACCTCGATCGCTCGTCAAATTCTCAGTTAAATATTAAGCATAAATACTTACTGAATCCTTTACTCCTATTGACCACTATAATTTTCTTCTTACTTCTTACTTTTTACTTCTTATTTCTTACTTTTGACTTATATTTTTCTGCTACGTTTTGTCGTGCGGAATGTAGGTTTATTGCTCTTCTGGTTTAGTCGGTTCTGGTTTGGCCAATGATTCTTGTTCGCTTAAGGCCAACAGAGCGTGCATATCAAAGGATGTTCTGAGTCTACTTTCTGGTTGGCTAACTGGTACAAATCTGTTTTGCCTCCATTCAACTTCGATAATTTGATTTCCTTGCTGTAGTTTAGTTCTTAAATTTTTTACTACCAATAATGTTTGCATTCGCTCCAAAGCAATCATAAAGGCTCTTGTTTGGGCATAAGTTCCTTCAAATTCTACTTTGAATTCTCGTCGCTTTAATTTACCATTTACCAGTGGTCCTAATGAATTATCGTTAACTATATAGTTGCCATCTTTTGACTCCACTGGTTGAAATTTAATCATTTTGGCTTGTCGGTCTTCATCACTAATACCTGTATTAATTTGATCGATTAGTTTATTCATATCGTACAGCAGAGTCTTCATGGTTTTTTCACTGGCAAATAAGCTGGTTACATCTTCTCTTTGTTTCTCAGCTACTTCCATTTCTTCTTCTGCTTTTGGTCGTTCTTTTATTTGTTTTTTCTGTTCTTTTATAGTGTTTTGTGCTGTCTCTATTTCTGTTCTTAATGCAGCACTTTTTTCAATTGCTGGTTTAAGCTGACTATATCCTAAAAATCCTGCTGTTCCTAACCCGACAACGCCAATAACTACTCCGAGAAATCTGGGGTCTTTGAGTGAAACACCGAATATTTTCGGACCCCCTACTTCTTCTTGTTCTTCTAATTCCGGATTCCATTCATTTGCTACTACCATTTTTAAAATACTCCTTTTTCTGTTAGTATTTCTATTCTATCTACTAATCCAATTGCTCCTTGACTTTTTAATTGAGGCAATAATTCTGATGCTCCTAAGGGGCTGAGATTTGTTTCTATTTTATACTCAACTACTTGTGGTAATTCTGGTATATCTGGGGCTAAAGTTGACCTAGATTCTTGTAATTCTAGTCTGGTTGGATTTGCTTTTTTCGTAGCACTAATTAGTTTTGTTTTTTCTCCTTGGAAAAAGGGAGAATTTTGCAGTAGCAATAAAAAGTCATTGACTTGACCATAAGAATCTGCTGTTCCAGCAAATGATATAATTGCTGTTGGTTTTGGGGGTGCTGCTGCCTCTTCTTTTTTATCCCCTTTTGGAGCTGTTGATGCTGCTGGAGCAACTATTTTTGGTTCTTTTTGCTCAATGCTAGCTATTTTTACTCCACTAGGTATTAGAGTGCCAAATTCTCCCAATAAAGCAGACCATGGTTTAATTTGGTCGAAAACTGTTGCTAAAGCTTTTGCTTCTGCTTTAAATGTTTTAGTTTTTGCTTTGATTGCTTCTATATCTTTAATTTGGGCGTTTAGTTTACTCAATTCGCCATTTAATTTGTCTAGGTCTGCTTGTAATTTGGTGTTTACTTGATTGAGATAGAACCATCCACCTGCAACTAGACCATTAACTGCCACTGCTACTGCTGCCCCAATCAGAATTGGTCTTGGGTCTTCTAGTGATGGTCCACTACTTACAGGTTTGGGAATATCTTTTTTATATTCTGGGCGGTCGTTCAGAAAATTTACATCTAAACCATACATAATTAATTTAAACCTCTCTTAATCCTAAACCTAATACCACTCCTAAACTGGAACGTTGTTCTAGTGGAATTTCTTGTTCTATTTCTAGAGCTAAAGTCTCTATTGGATCTACTTTAGATGCGGGTAAACTTAAACGTTGCATAAAAAAGTCATCTATTTGTCCTATTGCTGCACCCGATCCTGTTAATAATAATTGTGCCACCTCCAAATCTTCAAATTGATTGAGATAGAAATCTATTGAGCGTCGTAGTTCATCCCCTAATTCTGCTAATACTTTTATTAAGGCATTAGTTCCGGGGTTGGGTTCGTTTCCTGTGACTCCCATTGTATCTAATACTGGAACTGTCATTCCGAGTAGTTCGGTAATATCTCTGGTCGGAGGTAAGTTCATTGCTTCGTTTAAGGAAGATTGCATTTGATAGGTACCAATGGGTATTGTCCGGTTAAATTGAGGTATTCCATCTACTACGATAGCAAGTTCAGTACTGTCAAATTCTAAATCTGCTATTACTGTTGCTTCTTGGGGTCCATATTGTTGAAGTATATCTTTTACTGTTCGGATTAAGGCAAAGTTACTTACTTCTAAAACGTCTATTGCTAATCCTGCTTGGGTGAATACTTCTATGTAGCTGTCTGTTACTTCTTTTCTAGTTGCTACTAAGGCTACTTGTACTTTTTCTAAATCATCATTTGGATCTACTATTATTCCTAATTTTTGGTAGTCTACATCTGCTTCTTCTCTGGGAAATGGTAAGTATAAACCTGCTTCTTGATTCATATAGTCTTGCAATTCTTGGTCGTTTAATTCTGCTGGTACAGGTATTACACGAGTTACTGCTTCTCTGCCTGGAATTGCTGTTGCTACTCTTCTGGTTTTTATATTATTGTCTTCTATTATTGATTCTATTAGCTCTGATATTGTAGGAGCATCAACTATTTGACCTTCTAAGAATACATCTTCTGGTACTTCTGTTGTGGCAAGGGTTACTAATTTTAATTTGTCTCCTTGTTTACGGATTTCAGCAATATTAATTCTTTCTGGACCTATCTCTACTCCTATTCCTGGTTGCTTTTTTTTTAACAAGTTTTTTAAGTAATTAACCATGTTTCTCCTGATTTTAATTTAATACAAATGTGTTTTTTGAATTTGCCATAATTAGAGCTATAAATTATGGCTGTTTTGAATCAATTAAATGGTTTATGATGAGGCAATTCAACGTAAGCATTTCGCTCCGACTGCTGCGCAAACAGCTATTAGCTGTCAGCTAGAGCGCAACAAGGCTTTTTCCTTAAGGACAGTGTTTAAATTAATATAGACTTTAAGGGCAAGGGAGCCAACTTTTGTAGTAAGACAATTAAATATTGCTTTGATCCTAAACTAAAAGCAATAGCTGAAGCGCTGATAGCTGACGGCTGAATGCTTACGATAGGAGACAGGAGACAGGAGACAGGAGATAGGAGACAACCCACCCCTAACCCCTACCCTGGAGGGGGAGACAGGAGAAATGGGAATGAGGGAGGAGGTAGGAGTAACAATTGTCAATTTGGGATTTTTCTAGCCAACTATGCGCCTAATATCAAATCCGGTTGAATACTTATTATATAGTTGGGAGTAGGGGAGTGGGGGAGTAGGGGAGTGGGGGAGTAGGGAGTAGGGAGTGGGGAGTAGGGAGTAGGGGAGTAGGGGAGTAGGGTAGATTAAATATTGAAGTCATTATAGAAGTATAAACAGATATTATATCATCAGATTCTATGTGCAACCCCACCGGATTTGATATAAAATACTAACTTTTTGAGGGTTTTAGACGTGATACCAGGTACTTTTTTTGACCCCAAAAAGGCACTTTTCTTTATATGTCAATGCTTTCAGATTTATTCAGCAAGCTCTATTTAGTGGTAATGATTTTTAGATTAAGTATCAACACAAAATATAAGTTTTTCCATAGTTGAATAAAAAGTCATATGTAGGGGCGAGCAACACCCAATGATTACACAGTATCACGATTTTTTTGGGGATGCAAGGGGAAATACCTTGTCGTTTTTTTGAGCTTCACACAATGATAATTTTCTGGATTTGTGAATATAGGGTTGGCGCAGCAAGTGCGGTAGCTATATCCCTTCTACATGAGTCAATATATCGATACTGTTGATGGGGTGAAAATTTTTCGGTGTCGCCACTTATTTTCTTAGTAGTGCTTCACAGGATGATGATTTTTCTGGTGCTTTGGTTATCTGGGTATCTCTTATATGTACTCAGTTACGAAATGCTGTTTTGGGGTTGAATAAAAAGTCATGCATAGGGGCGAGCAACACCCAATGATTACACAGTATCACGATTTTTTTGGGGATGCAAGGGGAAATACCTTGTCGTTTTTTTGAGCTTCACACAATGATAATTTTCTGGATTTGTGAATATAGGGTTGGCGGCGCAAGTGCGGTAGCTATATCCCTTCTACATGAGTCAATATATCGATACTGTTGATGGGGTGAAAATTTTTCGGTGTCACCACTTATTTTTTTAGTAGTGCTTCACAGGATGATGATTTTTCTGGTGCTTTGGTTATTTGGGTATCTCTTAGAGCTGATTTATAAAGTAAATATGAAGAGGATAAATACTTTACAGTGTAAGGGTTTAAGTCTATCTAAGCCCCAAGGGCATAATTTTCGGTAAACCCCTGCTATTAAAAGGGTTTCAGCTCAGTTTACAAATCAGCTCTTATATGTACTCAGTTACGAAATGCTGTTTTGGGGTTGAATAAAAAGTCATGCATAGGGGCGAGCAACACCCAATGATTACACAGTATCACGATTTTTTGGGGATGCAAGGGGAAATACCTTGTCGTTTTTTTTGAGCTTCACACAATGATAATTTTCTGGATTTGTGAATATAGGGTTGGCGGCGCAAGTGCGGTAGCTATATCCCTTCTACATGAGTAAATATATTGATACTGTTGATGGGGTGAAAATTTTTCGGTGTCACCACTTATTTTTTTAGTAGTGCTTCACAGGATGATGATTTTTCTGGTGCTTTGGTTATCTGGGTATCTCTTATATGTACTCAGTTACGAAATGCTGTTTTGGTGTTGAATAAAAAGTCATGTATAGGGGCGATCAACACTCAATGATTACACAGTATCACGATTTTTTTGGAGATGCAAGGGGAAATACCTTGTCGTTTTTTTGAGCTTCACACAATGATAATTTTCTGGATTTGTGAATATAGCGATCGTCTAATACGAATTTCATAAAGTATTGCTACATTCATAGAAGAGTGAGAAGGCAGTAGAGGAACAGAAGCTTAACGAAGTCAGAAGTCAGAAGTCAGATAGGGGAGCCGTCGGATTGGCGCCCGTACGGAAGTTAACCCACCCCTAACCCCGACCGTGGAGAACCCACCCCTAACCCCGACCGTGGAGAACCCACCCCTAACCCCGACCGTGGAGAACCCACCCCTAACCCCGACCGTGGAGAACCCACCCCTAA
>JAXHSW010000258.1:0-10858 GCA_034190295.1 Cyanobacteriota bacterium
AAATCCTTTTTTTTGAGCTTTGGTTTTGAATAAATCATCAAATTTTTGACACCACTTTTGAAAGCATGGCGGTAAGGCAGACAAGGTTGTTTCTTTCATCGGCAAGCATTTTCAGGTAAAAACCATAATATATAATAATCTTAGCCTAGTTTAGTCTATTTTTTTCTGAAAGTCCAGATAATTTCCCATCGATCGCTTGCTATCAACTGAGGTATGAGACCAGCCTTGACAACAGAAGATTTTCCACAACCAGAAGGACCAACTACACTAACTAGCGGTAATTCCTGCACAGCCTGCACTAGCTTTTGAACAAAACCCTCTCGCCCAAAGAAAAAATCCTCATCGTCTTCATCAAAGTCTGATAATCCTTGATAGGGGCAGATAGGACGCTCTCCTAATTGTGGGTATGCCTCTATCAATACATTCGCAGGAATCATAAATCCAACTTTTTCTTCTCTATGAGGATCTATTGCTACTGCCATACCTACAATAGCTTCTAAATTTAGATCCCAAATAGGAGCACCACTAAACCCACCTTCTAGCCCGTAACCATCCTGACTTGTTCTTTCAAGCTGTATCCACCTTTCACCAGTAGTATCCCGTAGTATTCCATAGCTCCAAGCACCACCATCCCTGCCGCCAGGAAAACCAAATGTCCCAAAGTTATGACCCTCTAAATTCAGGTCAGGCAATAACCATGCTGGTTGAGCGCCAGTAGGAACAGAGCCTTCCAACTTTAAACAGGCAATATCTTCTATTGGACTATTAGGATTTACAGGTTGCCAAAAAACTACCCTAGCACTGAAAAATTTATCCTTTTCTATTATGGGAAAATCAATGTAAATAGGATTTCTAGGAGCTTCTAAAGAGTCTTCGTCAATATCCAAAGCCTGTGCTACTACATGGGCACAGGTAACAACATAATCTGGAGCAACTAAGAATCCTGTGCCAACTGGTCTCTCTCCCGTATTGAAAACCCTAACTACACAGCTTTTAAGAGGTTTGACCATTGTTGTTCTCCTGCTTCCACTTTAAAGTAATTTCATAGTTAGCTTCAGCATTACCCGCTGCAACCACAAAGTCTAAACCAGCGTTCATCTTAACACCAAACTTTACTTCTACCTCATCCGCTGGTTCATTGAGGGTTCGCAACTTTTTAATAATAGCATTAGCAGAAGGCTTAATACTCTCTAAAGCGTCTTCAAAAGTTTTTTGGACTTTTTGAGCAACTTCATCGGCACGGCTAATGCGATCGCTTACTGGTGCATCGATCTCCATGAGGACATAGCCACCATTTTCTAGGGGAAACTGAGCAACTTTTTGTTTTTTCATATCTAACCTATAATCTTGACTTGAGTTTTCTTCCTATTAACTACTATAATCTTTATTGATTGCTATTGATGAGGATTATTTACTACTAAAATCATCATCTATTCATCAAATATTTTGAACTATAAAAAACAAAAAAAAGTTATTAATTTGTCTTGATGATTTAAAGATTAATTACAGTTATTTTTGATTAATTCAAAATTGAAATAGTATGTTAACCTGGTAAAAATGAGAAATCAAAATAAACCATACACTAAGAGTAATGGACTCTAATTTACTGAATATCTTCAATAAAGAATTAACTTCTCAACAACAGCAATGGTATAAAGTTTTTGCTGAATATATTATTCATCAAGCAAAGACTGCTCCCCTAACCGTTGCTAAGTTAACAACAAAATTACTGAGAACTCGTTCAATATCTGAAGATGCTGCTAAAAATTTTGCTGAGTATCTTATTTCTAGAGGAAGGACTGCTAAGGTATCTGCTGCTACATTAACAAAAGAATTGGTGAGCAATGGATTAATTGCAGAAGGAGCAGTTCAAGATAACAATCCAGCAAGAAGATTTTTGGATGATTTAGAAATAAAAGAATTAATTACAAAATATCCTTGTTTAGGTCAAGCTGGCAATATATATACTCTTAACTTCTATATTTATGTAGGACAGGCTTTAGAAGGTGTTGTTCCTCTACGACATCCTCTGTATATAAGAAGAACTGCTGATAGTATTTGTGAAGAATGCCTAAATATTGGCATGATGAAAAATGAAAATCGAGTTTTTTTAAAGATTAAGTCACCTCGATATACAGGAAAAACTTCTTTATTAATCCGTTTAAGAGAATTTGCTAATAAAAAATATGCAGCAGTAGGTTTGATTGATTTAGAAAGTCATCAATTTTCAGATGAACTATTTATAGATGGTGAAAGCAATGAGGAAAACAAAGAAAAATATAAGCAATTTTTAGATACTTTTAAACGAGTTGTAGAACAAGAGTTTAATTTTCACATTAGATCATCAAGATCGAGTTCGTCTTCCCCTCAATGGAGCAATATTTCTCTTGCAGAAAAATTAACTGAAGATTTAGAAGAAAAAATTTTCACTCCTATACAGAAACAGAAAGTTTTACTCATAGATGGTATTGATAGAATTCTAGGAACACATATACAAGATCCTTTTCTTAGGATGTTAAGAACTTGGTTTGAGCAAAAAATGAAGATACTTGAAAATAATTCTTCTATTATTTTCCCTAACATTTCTATTGCATTTTCAACAGAATCTTACTTTGATAGGGAGTCCCCTTTGCAAAATGTGGGTACAGAAATCCAACTTGAAGCTTTTACAGAAGATCAGATCCTTGGTTTAGCTGAGTTATATGGCTTAGTCTGGGATGATGGCTTAAAAAGTGCAAGTTACTTAAAGTATTTTTTAAGTGGAAATCCTTATTTAATTAATATGGCTCTTTATGAAATGAGTAAAAAAAATATTGATTTAAAAACCTCGCAACAAAGAGCATTAGTTCCTAACAGTCCTTTTTTAAGGCATCTTCATAAGATTGTAGAGAAGATTAAACAATGTGAAGAATTAGAAAAAGTGTTTACTGATTGGCTTAAAAATCAAAACTCATATCTTGATCCAAAATCAGCAATACAATTAGCTAAATTAGGAGCAATTGAGTTTGAATATAAGGATAATACTGTCAAACCTAAAATTCCTTGTCAACTCTATGAACAGTATTTTCAGCAGCAATTTTTAAATCAAAATTCCTAAATTAGAATTATGAATACTGAAAACTTTTTTAACTGTGATGGTGGACGGGAAACTAATCCACATAATTATGTATCAAGAAAGGCAGATCGAAAATTGTTAGATTACTGCTTAAATTTTAAATTAAGAAATCCCGTTTGTTTCCTTCTAGCTCCTAGACAAATGGGTAAAACAAGTTTAATGTATCAAATTATATCTCAAATTCAAAATAAAAATATAATTACTATCTCTATGAATGTTCATCTTTGGGATTATATTGATGAAGAAGGACTATTTAAGACTTTGTTATTTAGAATAGTAAAAGGAGTTCCTCAGCTTAAAAATATTGAAAATGAAATAACAGAGTCTTGGAATAAGTATCAAGGAATTATCTTCTCAGAACGTTTTTTACATATTTTATCAGAAAATATTTCACCGATATTAAAAAACAAAAAAATCATTATTTTTATTGATGAAGTTCAATCTTTAGTCAGATTAAAATTACAAGAGCAGTTTATTAGATTTTTGAAAGCTTTTGCTGAATTCAATAATGAAATCAGAAATAAATTAAATTTTGTTTTAATTGGAGTTGCTAAACCTTCTGAGTTTACACTTAAGGCGGATACAAGATTTACTGGAAAACAAATAGAGTTAGAAGGTTTATCAGGTGAATGTTTACCTTTACAAGAAGGATTAAAAGCTGTGACAACAGAACCTAGTCAAGTCATAAAAAGGGTTTTGTTTTGGACAGGTGGGCAACCATTTTTAACTCAATATATGTGTTACTTATTAGTGGATGATTATTTTTATATTAGCCAAGATTTTGAAAAAGCGGTTGATGGTTTTATTCAAGATAAATATATAAAAGTCTGGAAAAGTAAAGATAAACAGTCTCACTTAACAGGGATAGAAAACTACTTTGTTAAATTTGATGATAGTCAAATTGATCGCCAACTTCAACTTTTAAATTATTATTATCTGATTTTAATTAATGGACCACAAAAGTGGGAAGGTAAAAATGTTCTTCAAGAAGACTTATTAATGTCTGGTTTAGTTGTTAAGGCGATCGAAAATAACCAATATTTATTGAAAATTGCTAATCCTATTTATGAAAATATTTTCAATGCTGAGTGGACTGATGAAATTCGTAAAAGGTTGAATGTAGGTAGTGTAACAAATGCAAATAAATCGGCTGAAACAGAATTAAATATTTTAGAATTAGATAACTTTGGTGTGATTAACAAATGCTTCATAATTTTGCAGCAAGGACTGAAGCCATTTGTCAAAGAAAGAATGGATAAATACTTAGGAGATAATTGGGGAAATCATCGTGAAGTTAGAATGATTATTCGTCCTCCAGATGATGAATCTCCCATCACAATTATTGATTACAAAAAATTGTTAACTCTGATTATTAACTATTGGAAGATTGTGTTTACTAATGTGTTAAATAATAGAGATAAATGTGAAATTGAAGCACTATTACAATTTGGCGACCGCGAAAAAAAACAAAGGGCTAATTTTCAAGATGATTTTACAGTAAAAGTTCTCAATACTATAGCCTATTTACTCAGCACAACTGGTCATCAAAGTCAAGTAGAAACAATTGATGAATTGATGATGAATAAATACCCTAAAAATGCGGATTATTTCCTAAAAAAGGATCGAAAAAATACGTTAGGGTATATACAGTATGAACAGCAGGAGAAGAATATGGTAGCAGTTGCTCCCACTCTTACTAAACAAAAATTAAATCATAATCAAAGGACTTTTAATAATATGGATCGAGCTAGTCGTATTACTGGTATTATCAGACAACGTAATCCTCGTGGTACAAAAGTACAAAAACTGATTGACAAACTTAACTCTTTACTATCTGAATTAGAGAATATGGAGACAGTTTGTAGTCGGTTTGTTACTACCATCAATGACGCATCAGTTACGACAAATTTGAGTGCATTATTTCAGCTTTTTGTGGGAATTAAGAGAAAAATTCAAGCAGTTAAACAAACATTAACTAAACTATATAAGAGATTTTCTCGTGAAAATTTGACCATTGCTTTTGTTGGCAGTGCAGGCCAAGGAAAAAGTCGTTTTATCCAAGCTTTAACGGGATTAACGAAAAAAGAAGTTCCTGATGGAACGATGCATAACTGTACAGGAGTCAAAGTAATCATTGCTCATTCTGCTGATAATCAAACTCGTGGCGAAGTCTATCTTCATACTCCAGAATCTTTTCTTCAAGAAAATATTGCTCCTTATTATCCAGTGCTTAATTTAGGCAATGCACCAACAACATTAGATGAATTTATTAATAATCCTTTGCCTGAGTTAAAAAAATCCAATTCCAGTGCTAAAGCTAAAGCTTATTATGAATATTTAGAAAAATGTAAGAATCATTACTCGGAATATCAGGATTTACTGCAAGAAAGTTCTCCTAAACCTATTAGTAAAGATGAAATTAGAAAATATGTAGCTCAAACTGATGAGAATAATAATAAAACTAATTTTAGCTATTTAGCAGTCAAAGAAGTAAAAATTTACTGTCAATTTCCTCATGGAGATGTGGGGCAAATTGCTTTAATCGATCTGCCGGGATTAGGGGATACAGTATTAGGAGATAGGGAAACTTTACGGAGAAGTCTAGGACAAGATGTAGACTTTGCTCTCTTTGTTAATATGCCTAAAGGGAGAGTTTTACAGGAAGAAGACTATGAACTTTTTGATACTGCTAATGAAGCTTTACCTGAATTACCAATTGAAAAATGGTCATTTTTTATCTTAAATGAGGTAAAAAATCCGCCACCGGGGTTAGGTATTAAAGATAATGGTCAAGTTTGTGAAGAAACTAAACGTCGCATTGACAACGAACAGCGAATTCAGGTAGCTCAATGTATGATTGCTGATTGCGCAAATGCTAATGAAGCTTCTAATGTATTGTCGGAAGTGTTAAATTACTTAGAAACTCATATTTTAGAGTTAGATGCTCAATACGGGGCGATCGCTAATCAGTCTATTGAGCAATTAGAACAAGAAATCAAGACTTTCCTAGAAAAAGCACGTCAACCATTCAGAGTTGCTCCTAAATATAAAAATGAGAATATACTATTTTTTGAACTTGCAGATAAGCTAACACGCAAAATCAGTAAAAACTTACAAAAATTAATTCAGGAAATACGTCCTGAGACTTTGATCGTAGAAGAAAATCAAAAGGATACAGAATTTTTTCAAACAGCTACCAGAAATATTATCAAAAAATGTCTTGAAGATACAGGAGTTCATTCACCGGAAAAAATTGATGAGATACGGTTTGAAATGGGCGCAGGAACAGGATGGATTAGTGTTTTAGAGCGTTGTATAGATGAACTAAGGACTTATATTAGCAAGAAATTTAACTCTTTTGATAGTGGTTTTGAAAAGTATGTAGAACAGGTAAAAAAGCAAATTGCTGATGCTTTAACTGATACCGAACTAGGCAACATAACTACCGCTAGAGAGGTAGATTTTTTGGAATTTATGACCAGAGAAATTCCAGAAGACCTTCCTATTCTTAAAGAAGCATTTGAAAAATTAGTTTCTTTTCAAATGACTTATGAATATCATTTAGAACATCTGATTCTCCAAGCTTTAGAAGAAGAATTAAATCCCAACGCTGGTGATGTGTTTAACCCTGTAGGAAAATCAGATGAAGAAAATATTCAGATAATTCACAAGATTCTAGTTGTGAAACATCGCAATACGGTTTCTAAATGTAGACAAGCATTAGAAAAGCTAGAAGGTATGCCTAGTATCATTGTCTATGGTAGAGCTAATCGCTTTGTAGATGAAGTTATTCGCTCTGAGGGGATCAGGAATGATTGGCTAGTTCTACTTCAGGAATGGAGTTCACAAGTTTTCCCTGATCACCTTGGGAAGAGAATTAGTCAAGAAAAACAAGAATGGGAAAACTCTATTCAAAAGGCTGCTTCTCTTAGTACATTAGAAAAAGTTTAATCAAATTAAAATTATATCAATATAAATGAAGGAGAAATGATTATGGAAGTTGAAATCGCGGACAAAGAAAAACTACCAAAACCTAGTGTAAAATTAAGCGTAGCTTCATTAGGACCAAGTGGAGTGGGTAAAACCTCAATTTTAGCTGTTATCAACAAATATTTTAGAGGTGATGTCACCAGGACTGACTTTAAGGTCTTCATCGATCAAGAAAGCCATACAACCATCAAGGAGCATGAGGAAGGACTGGAGGATTTAGTCAAAGATTTTGATGCAGTAGATCGAGGACTACAATCTACTGAGGATGAAAAAAATATTAACTTTATTCTTCGCAGAGATAAATGGAGATCGAGAGATACTTTAGGATTAGAGTTTTTGGATATTTCGGGGGGATGGCTACAGAAAGATCCATCAAGTCAATATTACCAAAAATATTTTAATCAAGTAATAAATAGTGGTGCAGTTATTATTCCTATTGATACCTTAGCTTTAATGCAGGAAGACGGAAAATATCATCAACAGCTAAACGACCCCCAATCAGTGACCAAAATGATTGCCACAGCTTATGATAATTTACCAAAAGATGAAGAAAGATTGGTACTTTTTATTCCCGTAAAATGCGAAACTTATGTCAAAACTGAGAAAAATATGGAGCGATTAGTTAAAGATGTTCGGAAAGGGTATGCAGAATTAATTTATAATGTTCTACGTCCTAAAGCAAATGTAGCGGTAGTTATTACTCCAATACAAACCGTTGGTTGTGTAGTTTGTGGAGGACCAGATATTGATATTGAGACTGGAGAGTTGAAAGGATGGCTGTTAAACAAGACTAGATTTGATGCTCCGATGGAATCTCAATGGGAAGATCAGCCCCTACGCTATATCATGCGTTTTCTCATTCATCAATATATGAAACAACAAAGAACAGGTTTGTTTGGTAGAGCTTTTTATACCTGTAACGATCTTTTGAAAGCAAATAACGATCTATATGAAGCTTTACGTCGTTTTGCTCAAGGTCGAATTAAAGTTCCACCGTTTGAGGTTATCCAAGGTCATGACTTATTAAACATTTAACTAGCTATCAGCTAGAGCGCGCTTCAGCTACCAGCCTAAAAATTTGTGCATATAATTAGGTATCTGTTTGCGGAGCATTCCGGAACGGAAACGCTTTTTAATAATAGGACTTACGCAAAGTAACGTAAATATGCCATTGCGAGCGACAGCGTTTGCGTTTTATATGCGTAGCAAAGCAGTCTGTCAGAATAGCAATCTCGAACGTCCAAAACTCGTTCCTAATGCGTAAGTCCTGAATAAGTCACTATTTATAAAACACCTGGATAAAATTAATAATGGATATTTTTGTTCGTAGTCGTGGAGTTGAACCTAAAACAGATTATACTTGGGTGAAAGTTACAGAAACAGCCCAAGAAGCAGTTGATAACTTTCCTGATTTGTTTCAGGATGAATCTACTAGCTTAATTTATAGTGAAAAACAGTCTGTGGTTTTATCTCGCAGAAATGGTAAATTACTGTTACTTATTACTGCTATTCAACCTGCTGGGAGAGGAGATTTTTATAAGCGACAGATTCGTATTTCTGTGGGTTGGATAGATGAAGATTCTGCTGACAATGAAGAGGCTTTTCGTCTGTTAGCAGCTCGTGCTTTGGATGATGAAGAAAACCCAGAATTAACTGTGGAAATTGCTGAGGCTATACCTTTGGGCGGTATTTATGGTTTTGAAGCCGATTTTAACAAATTATTAGGTTTAATTGCATCCTGTCAAATAAAACATAAAGTTGATAGTCAGCAATTAACGGAACAAGAGGAAAAATTTAACAAACTCGCACAAATATCTCCTGAGGTAAAACAGTCTTTAGTGCAAAGAATCAGACAATTTCAGTTACCAAAACGAGAGGGTGTGTTAGTTTTATTCACAACTAATAAAAGAGAAGGAACTCTAAGACAAGCGGAGGTTTGGCGAGGAATTTCATCCTTAGTAGAATCACCACATTGGAAGGCTTATTATCCTTTTCCAGATCCAATTCCAGCCG
Source organism: Cyanobacteriota bacterium (assembly GCA_034190295.1). Lineage (GTDB taxonomy): Bacteria > Cyanobacteriota > Cyanobacteriia > Cyanobacteriales > Microcoleaceae > Okeania. Next base: position 9,119 of record JAXHSW010000258.1, read on the forward strand.
AAATTGCTGAGGGTTTGAATTATGAATTTACAGTTTTTAAGTTATTAAAACGTATTAATTCATCTTGGGGAAATTGGCTGATTGATAGTATGGAGAGTCAAGTTAATCAGAAACTTGAATCAAATCAATAGATTAACCTAAAAGAATAATTGATTTTGATTAAAGTATAAAAATATATAAACCTCAAAAGACTTTTTGTATGAGTTTTTTAAGGTTTATATTTTTTAGAGAAGAATTTAAGTTATTACGCAAATTAATTAAAATTTAAGTCAGGCGATCGTATTCCTTGATTAATGGCAAAAGGTCTTTTACATAATCTGGTACAGTTCCTTGATGTATTTGTAAATTCCTTTTCTGTCCTTGGAGATTTCCTGTAAAAACAAGCCTATAATTTGTATCTGGAACAAAAACTATACTCCAAGCACTTAATTCTTGGTTGGCCTTATTTTTTTTCATAAAAGTAACGTATTGAAGATCTGTTATATCTTCTCCAAAAGTATCTTTAGCTGTTTCCTCAAAATTAGATATCATAGAAGCAATCACTGTAGTATCCATATTTCCACCTTCACCAGGTACTTCAGATTCAGCAATCCTACTAGCGTTTAATAGAAATGCGATTCCATCAATATAATTTTTTCGCTTTGCACAAGAATCAAGAATAGGCTGCATATCGTTAAGCACCTCTTGGGAATTTATATATTCCTTTGGCATAATTAAGTCCTCCTAGAAATAAGTTAATTTAGAATTTGTATTTAACTGGACTTCTCCATAAATTTATCTTTAGAGATGTCAATTAAGTACCATTATGACGATAGCATATCAAAGGAATTTAATATTTTTTATTAATATTTGACAGTATAAATGTTGAATATTTTATCTATCTATATTTATTTCTTGACAAAAGGTTTATATTATTTTTGAAGAAAGTGACTGTGATTATTATGTACATTAATTAAATTTAAATCACGCGCTCATATTCCTTGATTAATGGCAAAAGTTTCTCTATATACACTGTCACTGTTGATTGATGTATAAATAGCTTATGTTCTTTTCCTTTTTCAAGTTTACCTGCAAAAACAAGTTGATAGGTAGAAAATACAGTCGCCAAAGTCCAAACTTCCATTTCTCCAGTTTCTTTATGTTTGTTCATAAAACAAACATATTGAAGAGTCGTATTTGAGTCAAAAGCTAACTTCTCCTTAGTTGTTTCATCAAAAGTTCCGAATAGTTGAGGGGCTAGCGTAGCGTCAAATTCTCCACCAAAACCTGGTACTCTTGAACGACCTTGTACAGCAGGTCCTACTAAAAATGCTATTCCATCGATACCATTATCTTTTTTTGCACAAGAATCAAAAATAGGTTGCATATCCTTAATTATGTCATCGTGGTTTTCATACGTCATAATAAAATCCTCCTGGAAATAAGGTAATTTAGAATTTGCATTTAACTGGACTTTGTGGTTATCTTTTTGCTCTCCGCGTCGAAAAATAGTATCTGTGATACTACCTATTATTCTTAAGACCGAAGAGCCAACTAGATATTGGCCCCAATAACCTGTATCTTTATCAGACATTGATTCTCCCACATTCTACATTTTTCAAGGAAAAAATCCAGAGTATGTGTAGCGGCCAGCAATAAGAAAGCCCCGGACCAGCAATAAGGATCATTTTCAGCCAGGATTAATTGCAACTAGATTTGCTTTTGAGCCAGAATTAAATGCAACTGAGCCAGAATTAAATG
>JAXHSW010000259.1:0-10814 GCA_034190295.1 Cyanobacteriota bacterium
ATTAAACATGAAACTTATGGTGGTAAACGAGTCAAACGTGGTTTATTCAGGAGTGGAACTGGTATAGTCATTAATGCCGATATCAACGGCAGTCTTCAAATATAAGATAAGAAATTCCCAGGAGCATTTACTGTTGAGGGAATAGTGAGCTGTGCCGTACAGCCAGTATTGGTTAATCCAATATCAAGATAAAAGCTGTTACGATTTTCTACAGTTTTTTTCGTACGGTGAAACTTCTGTCGGGAAGAAAATAGTAGCATAGCTCTACCAAGACACTCGGTACAGACAAACAGGCAACAAGGATAGGAATTTATAGCTCTCTCCTTGAGTAAAACCACTCTGAAAGCGAGACAAAACTAAGGGCGATGTATGTGGCATTCTTGTCAGCACACTTTGAGTCTGTAGGTGGTATATTAGCTACCACCACTGGAAAAAATTAATCAAGTCCAGTGACAGCTAGTAGCCTTTCAGAATCGTGTTTTTCAACCGATTCGGAACAACTGCTTAGAATCACCCGTACAAAAGCGAGTGCTAATTGGCGAGGTTTCCTCAGAATGTAAGACGCACTTCATCACAATCAATCATTTTTGATTTGTAATTGTTCCCGCGATTTTGTAACTGGTCAGTTATTTCCGCCATCCTGCACTAGAAATTTTCTCAGGTTAGATTTTTTTGACAAATATGATGATATGTGGTATTAAGCAAAATTATAAATTATTCTAATACTAAATCCGGATTTAGATAAGAGTTTTATTAATAGACATAGGAGTGGAAAATGAATAAACCTTTTAATTAGAGCTTACCGATCGCTCTTTAAAAGCATTGACATATAAAGACAAGTGCCTTTTTGGGGTCGAATTGCAGTGTGCCTGTTTCAGCTCTTCATGCTCATGCATGGAGCGTATTTTCGGCTCATAGTTGGGCAGAACAATCTTGGGACAATTCTGACTCCTACCTCCTCGCTCATTCCCCTCCTGGGAGGGGTTAGGGGTGGGTTTTCTCCTGTCTTCCCCTCCTGGTCGGGGTTATATCAAGTCTCATTAAGAACGCCATAATAAAAATTTTCTTCTCTTGAGAGAAAATATTTTTTCCGTTTGTCATGGTCTGCAAACAAATTTCCTCTTGTTTCCTACTCCCTACTCCCTACTCCCTAGATTTTTCCGAAGTGGTTATTTAAAGAGACATGATATTAGTGGTGGGTTCTCCACGGTCGGGGCCCGCGGGTGGGTTGTCTCCTACCCCTACTAAAAGACTTTTAAGAGCATTCCCTAATTAGAGCAGGTTAAGGAAAGAAAAATTCACCCTAAAAAATCCTTTTTCGTAAAAATACAGCGGATTCCACTTTCGTGAGATACACCCATCGCGTGCAAGATACTATAGCGGGCAAGATGCTCGCACTGGGAACATTTAATTGTTAATATCTGTACTTCATGTACTTGGAATCTGCTGTATCTTACCGAAAAATCGTGGGTATGCGCCTCCCTATTTTAAGGGGATAAAAAGCTGTCGTTCGCGGAGCTCGGAAGGTCGTTCTATCTTCGGAGCTTTCCGTAAGGTGGGATGGCGAGCTCTCAGAGCCATATCCAATCGACCAAGAGAAAAGAGAATTCCGTATTTTCGTAGCCTCCTTATTGCAGAGGTACTGTTAACGCGCGTCAGAAGTCAGCAAGGTGTGAAGTCAGCAAGTGTACCCACCCCTAATATCAAATCCGGTTGAATACTTATTATATAGTTGAGAGTAGGGGAGTAGGAGAGTAGGGGAGTGGGGGAGTGGGGGAGATTTCTATTATATAACCAGATTCTATGTGCAATTAACCGGATTTGATATAACCCCGACCGTGGAGGGGAGCCAGCAGCGGAAGGGGATTTGAGAAAAGCTCGAAAAATATTTCGCCTTAAAAGGCGGGGTGGCGCGACCCTTATGATTTTGATAACTGATAACTGAGCTGACGCAAAGCTGTCGCTAACACCCGTACAAAAGCGAGTGCTAATTGGCGAGGTTTCCTCAGAATGTAAGACGCACATCTGACAGTCAATCATTTTTGATTTGTAATTGTTCGCGCGATTTTGTAACTGGTCAGTTATTTCCGCCATCCTGCACTAGCGAGCTGTTGACTACTTCCCGAAAATTTTGTACCTCCGGAAAGTTGCAAACTGCTACAGATTTTAACTAAAATATGTTCAAGACAAAAACACTTACTCTAGGAAAAAATTAATCCTTGCTAAAGTTCCGTTGCTCTTAATTCTAGGGTTTTTCTGTTGCTTAATTCCCAGTAATTTGTTTCCTAGCAAGGACTTTATTTATACTATTTCACTGTTTCCTGTTCCTTCTACCCTCAAACATTTAATTCTTTTCTCATGTATCAAGTTTAAATGCCATACATAAAAGCTTTTTTTGCTTAATTAGTTAGCTGAATGCAGCTACTAAAATATTTAAAATAAATGACTATGTTCGCTATCTAGACATTCTTCACCTTGCCAGACTCTACCAGTATGTTCACATTCTTCTTTAGTTTTGAGCCAAGGAATTTCTGTAGGAGATATTGAAGGAATTTCCGTAGGATATATAGGTTGATTGGCTACAACCCATTTATCATACAAATGATAGGCAACAGCTCCAGTTAAAAATAGAGCATCTCCACATATTATTGTAAATATTAATGTTTTTAATACTAATTTCTTGGTCTTACTATTTTTACGCTCACGCTCAAAAGTAGAATAAGAACCCTGAATTAAATTATTTTGTCTTAACATAAGCCCTCCCGCAGATCAAAAGTAAGCATATATGTAGTAAGCCTTAAATAGCTCACTTCTATCTCCTATTCAAAAAAATATAGAGTAGGAATTATTAATCTTTTAGTGATGCACATCACAATAAATAATAATGCGAAATTCACTTCAAGTGCAAGTGTTTCTACTGAACTTCATCAAAGTTTCATAATTAGCTTCAATCTCAGAAATATTGCTTTTTCTAAAACACTTGCAACACATTATTAATAGTACAATACCTGTTTATAAAAAAATAACTTTTGCCATGAAAAATTGTCAAGAATGTGTTTTTTTGAACTAGATCGATCTTGCTAATTTCAGGATAAATGACAAATATCAAGGTATCTAGACAAATAGATCGTTTTATAACTTTTATTATTATTTATAATATTACTACTTTTTTGAAGACATAAACTTCTTTGTCGCAATTGGCATCAAGAAGGCGATCGACAATCATTACCTGAAATCATCTGTAGTAATATATAAGTAAAAAAAATGAAGCAAAAAAAATATACTTTAGGTATTTTAAATCGCTATAGTTATCTCCACTTGTGGGTTTGAACCTTAAATACTAAGTATGATTTATGAAGTTTTTGTAAAGTAGTAGAAAATTGAATAACTTTATCAAAGCTTCATAAAACTCTGAACTTTATTGGCCTAATTGTTGAATCTACTGAAAGTCACAGTTAGACTATGGCAAAATCCGGAAAAAGTATAAAATTAATTTTCGTTATCATAGTAACGAGTGTAATTTGCTTGAGGTAGTTAGTAATCATTGTTTAAGTTTAAATCTCCTAAGATTGTTTAAATCTCCTAAGTAAGTTATCGGTTATTGTCTTAACAGTCTTTGCTTGTTTTGACATCCTTATTATTACTGAATACTTATGAGGTTACTAGGTAGAAAATACGGAACTTTTTGCTTTAAAAAAGCTTTATAACATCAGTGTAAGTACTTATATCAAGTCTGGATAATAGCTATTTGGAAAAAACCTATCCTCTTAAAACAGGGCAAATATCTCTATTATCTCAGTTACAGTCCTCCCTACTCTCTTATTTAATAACTATTCAAGCGGACATGATATTAATATTGATTAGATATAGCAGGCAAAGTGAAAAGCGCTTTCAAGAATGCGCGAATGCGCGAATTACCTCTCCTTGAAAACGGAATTGATTGACTAATCATGAAAATTTTTTCTTGTTTCTCCTTTAAAGGAGAGGCTTTAAACCTTAATTTTTCGGTAAGTAAACTTGACTTAGTACCATACCTAATGTACAGGAGTGGAGGAGTGCGGGAGTAGGGGAGAAAGATTGCTGTTGGGTTTATCTGTGAGGATAAGCTGCGAAGATGCTCTAATTCTTGTTATGGCAAGGTTTAACCAGTTTTTCCTATTGCACCATTTAAGGTGTGTCGGTCTAGTAGCTATCCTTAGTAATACTGATTAGATAAAAAATTTGGCAACACTGTTGTAAGCAAATTGTTATTTGTATTTTTATTTTTCCGTACTTACGCATTTTTCCGATAAAAATATCATATATACCATAGTGCTATAGTTTTTATCTACTATAGAACCCCTAACCGTATCTCCATAAATATGCGCGTTAGCTAGGACTGCTGGAGACAGGAGACAGGAGACAACCCACCCCTAACCCCTCCCTGGAGGGGAAGAGGGAAGAGGGAAGAGGGAAGAGGGAAGAGGGAGGAGGGAAGAGGGAAGAGGGAAGATGTGGGGAGAAATAATACAACAAATTCAACACTCCTTCAACTGAATTTTCCTCAAAATTGATGCGCGAAAAGACTTGACTACCATAATTATATAGATATCATAAGGGTTCTATATGTAGTGCCTTTGCGTAAGTCCAGTTATAGCAATGTGCGCTGGGATATTTACACATTACAGGAACTGTCCAATAGCTAAAAGCCTTATATTATCGGTTTTTTATTCCCTCTGTTGCCTGTGCACAGCGCTATAATATGAGTTGAAATTAGCCACAGTTGACCCTAACATTACAGAGAGTTTGCCACTAAAAACACTATTGCTGAAATCTGAGGATAACGGGACTTTAGCAAAAAATGCCTTAAAAATAGTTTTAAATCTTTGCTGTGTAATGCTTTAACGTCAAAATCGCCTATTTTTTGATATATCTAGTGCAGGATGGCGAAAATAACTGACCAGTTTTAACGCGCGTCAGAAGTCAGCAACTCTGCAAGTCAGCAAGTGTACCCACCCGCAGGCCCCGGAGAACCCACCCCTAACCCCTCCCTGGAGGGGAAGTAGGGGATTTGAGCAACTCTCCAAAAATATTGCGCCTTAAAAGGCGGGGTTTTAGACCCATGTTATTTTGATAAAATCCTAAAAGCTTTACCAATCAATACTTTTGACTTTTAACTAGCTATCAGCTTTTCCGTTCCGGAATGCTCCGCAAACAGCATTTAGCTGGAGCGCTAAAAAATCAAGGGTTTAAGTCCCCCACTATATCTATAGAACCCCTAACCGGATCTTTTTAAAAGGGAGTGTGGTCAGGGTGGGAGGTGTGGTCAGGGTGGGAGGTGTGGGGAGATGGAAGCATTATTCAAGCTTTTTCCCTATCCTCTAACTGGAACTCCTGACTTCACCAGGACTGACTTCACCAGGACTTTGCCAAAAACCCGTACCGCGTGCAAAGATACGATCGGGGGCAGTCAGAATTGAGTCCAGAGGATTATTATGTGCTTGATTTAATATTAGAAAGAGGGTTATTGTCAGACACCAGCGCCACAATGAATGACCTGAAGCAGATGAAAGTGCAAGAATTTAGTCAAGTATTACCAATTTTAGATAGGTTAGTACAACATGACTTAGTGCGTCGTTTACCCACAGATAAATCCGCTGAATATCAAATAAATCCTATACTTTTACCTCCCTCAAAAGAACCAACTCAGGAAAAATTATCTGAAGAAGAATAAAATTATTGTTAGACAATGAAAACTATAGAAATATTACAACAAAAGCGAGAAAAAATTCTAAACCTAGCTACTCAAAAGGCGTTGCATAAATGCGAGATGATTTTAATAGTTTTGTGGAATGGGCATCTTGCCCGTTCCTGATATTTTCCCGTTCCTGATATTTTCCCGTTCCTGATATTTTCCCGTTCCTGATATTTTCCCGTTCCCACTTATATTCATCCCGCCCCTCAGCAATGCCATTCAACATGAAGCATCCAACATCCGATTAATAATTTCTTCAGGAAGAGGATCGTTAAAGTCATCTGGCACAACAAATTCACCTGCACATAAACCAATAAGACGAGGTTGTTTTTGCTGTTGATTTGTAGGAATTGGTTTAACTTCAGCAATAGGTTGATCGGCTTGAGTAATGATTAAGTTATTACCTTCTTGAATCAGTTTAATAAACTCTAATAAGTATTGTTTAATTTCATCTATATTTAAGGTAATCATTGCATTGTTTTTAGTGAATTTTTGTTAAATTAACATCAAAAAAGGAAGACAGAAAAGAGAAAGTTTTACGACCACTCATTATCCAGAAACCATATAATACCATTCATTTTATCATTAGGATGAGCAATAACAAAGGCTAAAACCTTTATATGTAAATGCTTTTAGATTAGATCGGTAAGCCCTAATTAACCGCATATTCTGTAAATTTTCTTTTAAAAGGAGAATGAAAACCAATAACAATATCATGTTTTGGCACTCCTAAATTCACGAGTTCTTCAGCAATCTCTATTTCTGTTGTATTGTGCTGAATCCAAATTTTTCCATCTTTGATATCTAAGTGTAAAGTACATCCATAAACCCGAACTTTATTTTGCCAACCCATATTTACAATTTGATAGTGATGATTTGCGATATCGCAAACAAATTGTCGTTCTATGTCTTTATTAAGGGATTTATAGCTAGCATATTCTTGCAAAAGTTGTTGAATTAAATTACTATATCTATCTACATTATCCATTGCTGAATTTCCTCCGATATTGGTTCATAAATCATAAATTTTAGCTGTTGTTGTTGGGTTATTTTTTTAATTAATTCCCGTCTAAAAAATACCTGATAAGTTTCAAATGGGACGGCTAAGTATAGCTTTCTTTCAGGTTCAAATTCACCTAGAACAAATCTATAATTGATAAATTGACCTAATGATAGGTGAAATTCTGAAATTGTAGAACTCCCTAAAAAACTTTTAATTTCCACTGCAATTTTTTCATTATTTCGTTCTGCTGCTAAAAGTTTTTCTGCACCCAAGTCAATATAAACTTCTATATCAATTAAATCAATATGAAGTGGGTCGTGGGTAATACGCCAGCCATCTTTTTCTAAAGCGTGTCGTACTGCATTATGAAAAGTATCTCGAACTGGCATTGGTTTACTCCTTGTCAAACAACTCTACTGTTTGTAAATACTGTACTTTTCTTTCAATTGATTAACAACGATTTCTCCGTCTATTCCTTCACCTCTTCTGATTTATTCCATAGCTATATCTACTTTTTATTGAGTTTCTTCTATCCATATTTTATAGGTTCTATCCCGTTCTTAAAAGGCTAGAACATAGAAAGTTTTATTATCACTGATTATCCGGACATTATATAAAATCATACCTCTATAATTTGTACATCTAATTTTTTTTGAGTTGTTCTAATTTTTTTCTAATCAAAATATCAACTTCTTCAACTTCAGCAATTGATTTCGGAATATCAAAAGTCTCGGTTGGAGCTTCAGAAGTAAAGCGATCGACAAATGTATAAAATGCTTTATTGTCATCGGGGTGAGCAATAATATAAGCTCTAAGTTGAGTTTTATTCATACTATTAAAATTTGGCTCGATCATAAGAACCTCCAAAGACCATTCGGATATATTTCTATCTCTATATTATCTCCTGCCAAGATAAATAAATTACCAGTTCGCTCGTCGAGACGAACAAGAAAAATAGGGGTAAATGTATTAGTTAAAGATTGAAAAAGTATGACACATCTGATGCTTTGTTCAGCAGTTGGCAAGTTTGTTTACCTCATATTGTTCTGTTGCTGTTAATTTCATGTTTAATTACTACTAATTTTTCGGATAGTGCCACTAGCTGTGTAGTTTTCATCACCAGTTTTATTTTTGTAGTAATAGTTCAATTTTCTTCTAGAAAAAAACTCAAGTGTAATATCCCCTCGATTCACACAAGATGATTTTCCGTAGGTAATATTTTCAAATAATTCAATTTTTTCCTCTGTAAATTTTTGAAGTGTTAATTCACCTCCGCATCTTAAAGATGGATAAGCAATGGTTCCAACAATGGAATCAATAGGTCCAGGAATTAATGCTAGAAAAATTGACCACTCACTACCTGTATTTTGAACGCCAGAACCTTCCCAAACGCCAACATAGCTTGATGGAAATTTTTCATACTCTTGTGCATTAACTTTGGAAGTGTTATTGAAGAATATTTCTAGTAAAAATACTAAAGATATAGTTATTAACAAAGTTATAAGATAGCGATTTTTTCTCATTTGATTAACCATTAATTTTTCTTAATTATTTCATTAATTACTGCATCCGATCGATAGTCCGATATTGAATTGCCTCAGCAACATAAGCAGGTTTCAACTCCTCATCCCCTGCCAAGTCAGCAATAGTCCTCGCCACCTTCAAAATTCGATCGCTCGCTCTCGCTGACAACCCCAATTTTCTTATCGCCCCCTCCAACAAATTCCGACTGCTATCATCCAATTCACACCACTTGCGAAAATGACGACTCTGCATCTGAGCATTACAACTTAAACCAACCTCATCCTGAAACCGATACCGAGCGCGATCGCGTGCTACTTTTACCCTCTCCCTCACCTCAACCGACCCTTCCCCAGTGTCCTGTCTCGTAATTTCCTCCGGTTTCAACCGACTAACTATCACCTGCAAATCAATCCTATCCATCAACGGTCCCGAAAGTTTTCCCCAATATTGCTCCCGTTGCCGTGGCGAACAAGTACATTGTTGAATCGAATCCCCATAATAACCACACGGACAAGGGTTTGTACTCGCCACCAAAGTAAACTGAGCCGGAAATTCCACCGACATTCGGGTGCGCGATATTGTCACCACCCCATCTTCCAACGGTTGACGCAAATATTCCAAAACATTGCGATTGAATTCTGTTAACTCATCCAAAAATAATACCCCTCGGTGAGATAAAGAAATTTCCCCCGGTCGTGGAAAACTCCCTCCACCCACCAAAGACGGCCCAGAAGCAGAATGGTGGGGACTGCGAAACGGGCGATCGCTCACCAAACTTCCCTTATCCTTCAACAACCCCGCCACAGAATAAATTTGAGTCACTTCCAACGCCTCCTCAAAACTCAACGGAGGCAAAATTCCCGGTAAACGTCGCGCCAACATTGTTTTCCCACTGCCAGGAGGGCCGACAAAAATCAAATTATGCCCCCCAGCAGCAGCTATTTCCAAAGCACGACGAGCATGATTTTGTCCTTTAACTTCTTTTAAATCTAAACTTGTAAATTGTTGTTTTGCCAAAATCTCAGCAATATCTACTTCTACAGGAGAAAAGTTAGTGGGATTATTCAAAAAATCCGTGACATCAAATATATTGTCAAATCCATAAACCGATAACCCCTTAACTACCGCTGCCTCCTTTGCATTAGCAGCAGGCACAACTAACCCGCTGATTCCCATTTTTTCTGCTGCTGCGGCAATAGGTAAAATTCCAGCTACTGGTCGTAATGTACCATCGAGGGAAACTTCTCCCAAAAATAGATGGTCTCCGAGCAGGTCTGCATTCACTTGTTCCGAGGCAGCTAAAATTCCGATACTAATAGGTAAGTCAAAACTCGGACCTTCCTTGCGTAAGTCTCCGGGGGTGAGATTAACCAGAATTTTCCGCATGGGGAAGGCATAACCGCAATTTTTGAGAGTAGCTTTGACTCTTTCCTTTGATTCTTGAACCGCTGCATCTGGCAATCCCACAACGACAACTTTTGGCAGCCCCCCCGATACATCGACTTCCACACCCACTTTGACGGCCTCAATGCCAATTATTGATGCACTCCAGACTCTAGCTAGCATATTCCTATATTCTTAGATTTGTATAGTAGTTGTATTAAATAGATAAATGAGCGAGCAAGACACTCTTTTCGGTAAAATTATCCGGCGCGAGATTCCGGCGGACATTGTTTATGAGGATGATATGGCCCTCGCCTTCAAAGATATTAATCCTCAAGCTCCCGTTCATATCCTGCTGATTCCAAAAAAGCCTATTCCCAAGTTAGCTGATGCTGTACCTGAAGACCATGCTTTGATGGGGCATTTATTGTTGACTGCCAAGCGGGTTGCTGAACAAGCAGGACTTGAAAATGGCTATCGTGTAGTCATTAATAATGGAGCCGAAGCTGGTCAAACGGTTTTTCATTTACATATTCATATTCTTGGAGGTCGTCAAATGCAGTGGCCTCCAGGGTAATTCCAGATATAGCAGTACGTTCTCTGGCGTTTGACAATAAATTTGAGGAAGTGTGGGAGGTGTGGGAAGGGTGGGAAGTGTGGGAAGTGTGGGAGGTGTGGGAGGTGTGGGAAGTGTGGGGATCGCAAGATATAAAAAAATATATATAGGGTTGTAAATATTCTCTGACGACAAAGAATTAGCCCAGCCCCCACTCCCCTACGACCCTACGACCCTACTCCGGGCGAATGCCATTCGCCCCTACGACCCTACGACCCTACTCCGGGCGAATGCCATTCGCCCCTACGACCCCACTCCCTCACTCCCCCACTTCTGAAAGTCTCAAGGACAAAACATAAGTCTAACTTATAATAAAATTCCAAAATACTTTTCTTAAAACCCTTTACAAAACTAAATTAGATGATTAATATAGTAAACAAGGAAGCAAAAACGCTTTCGAGAACCTTGAAAAATACATAGCAATTATAAACACATGACAACTACCTTACAACAGCGCGAAAGCGCCAACGTATGGGAAAAGTTCTGTAGCTGGATCACCAGCACAGACAATCGTTTATACATCGGTTGGTTCGGTGTATTAATGATCCCTACCC